>NZ_JAMYTK010000002.1:0-418749 GCF_040322355.1 Mesorhizobium sp. M0145 | reverse complement strand
ATTAAACCCGGGCGGGCCCCCCCCCGCCCCCGCGGGGGGGGGGGGTGTCCCGGCGCCCCCCCCCCCCCCTCCCCCCCCAACCCCCCCCCGCCCCCCCCCCCAATTCCCGGGGCGGCGGGCGACTACTGCCCGAGCTTTCACGTCACTCGATGATCTTGACGATCTTGCGCGTGCCTGGGTCGACCACGACGGTGCGGTTGTCGACGATGACATAGCGGTATTTGACGCTGGGGACTTCATGAAGCTCGACGGTATCGGGAAGCGTTGAGCCGATATTGAGCTCCACCCCAGGGATTTTCACCGAGGCCAGCGGCTGCTTCTTCACATACTCCTTGATGACCGTTTCCTGCTGCGGTTCGATGACAACGTCTTGCGCCGCAGCGGCGCCGATGCCTGCCAGCAGCAGAAATCCCGCCACCGCGGTGGAAAGATGCATTCTCATGGTCGTCTCCTTTGCGAACTCGGTCCGCTCTTCGCGCCAAGGCTCATTCGAACGGAAGGCAGCTGAAAACGTTCCGTCGACGGGCTTCGGTCCCGCCCGGCAGGGACCAACCGACGTGTTGCCGCAGGACCTAAGTCTGATCCTTGCGCGCAAAGGGCGGGTTTGCCGCGTGACCCGGAACCGCCGCGGCACCTAGCCGTTGCTGGCTGCACGTGCCGGGAGGATTCTTTGGAAAATATCGATGGCGGCTCGCACCGATCCTGGCTGTTTCCATTTCGATCGAATACAGCATCTGCGCAGCCTTGTCCCTTCCTGCGCCGATAGGGTTCGCGCGTCACTTTGGTGGCGGGCGAACCCTCGATTGCAGCGTGCGTCAGTCCAAAGTTGGCCCTGAGGCGAGGAGAACAGAAATGGCCGACGACAAGACCAAGCGAGACTTCAGCGACCGCAATCGCGTTTCGGCGGATGAATATTATGAGGTCGAACATTTCGCGCGGGAAAATGGTGTTTCGCCCAGCCAGGTGAGCAAGTTGATCAAAAGGACCGGCGGCGACCGGATGATCCTCTCGCAGGCGGTGAAGGCATTGCGCGAGCGCAAGTGAGCTGGCGGCGAAGCCAACGGTGGAGAGGCGCTGATCGCGATCGGCCGAGATCCGGCCAGCAATCGACAACGTGCTCGGATGCCGCCGCTTCGGCCAAGCGCAATGCCCCGCTACTTCTTCGATTCCGATGAAGACGGAATCGTCTATTCCGACGATCAGGGAACGTTATATGACGATCTCCCGCTGCTCAGGAAAGAAGCCCTTCGCACATTGGCCGAGATGGCCAGGGATGGCCTTCCTCATCGCAGGATTGCAGTCAAGGTCCGGGACGACCGTGGCGGTCTGGTCCTTGAAGTGGCTTTGACCTTTGCCGTTGAAACGCGGCACTTCGACGAGCGGATTTTCCAGATCGACTTGCGCACGAACTGACGGCTCGATCATCATCGCGCCGACCATCATCAGATTTCTGGTGCAGCGGCATCTTCCCCTGGCGCGGAACATTAGAAGTCTCTAATTGTTATCTTAAGCAGCGGGAACCTCCCAGGATTCTGCTGCAGATCGGGTGCAACCCGGTCGGCCCGCGCCCTCCGCCAGAGGCGCGGGCTTCGTTTGTTTAGCCGATGCGCAACGCCATGCGGCGGCAGCATATTGGAGACCTGCGGGAGCACTAGTAACATCAGTCGCTACCGCGGCGCCCTGGCGCCCAGGCAACGGAGCCCGTCGTCCGACAGGGCGGCGGGCTTTTTTGACGCGGGTCGGTCATCACGCAATCGATGGAATTCTGGCCGGCGCTGATTCGTGTGGCATGGGGTAAGGTGCCCTGACGCAGCGCCGGCCAAGCGGAAATCAGGTCCGCCGCAGCCAGATAGTAGCCGCGTTGGCGCAGCAGGTAATTGCGTGATCGCGGAAGCCGCACCATTGCAGAGCCCTCCCCAGCAGTTCGGCCTGCCCAGCGGCTGACCCGAGGCATTCATTCATTCTGACGATGCACCGGACGCCCCGACGGCGGAAATTGGACGCCGCGCTCGCTCGCGACTATGGCGGCCGGCGGTATTCCCTGCAGATTTCGGACGAAAGGCCATTCTACCCTTGTTGCGCCTGGATTCTTATCAGATCGTGGCAAGGATTGCCTTTCCGGCCGCGTTTGCCGGCGTTCTGCTGTTCGCCCTTCTGCCGGAGCGGCTCTTGCAGGGTCTTGGCCTGGCTTTCACGTTTGATCACGACAAGCTCAATCACGCCGCCGCCTTCGTCGTCCTGGCGGCTCTCGGAAGTCTCGGCTGGCCGGAACGCAAGGCGAAGCTGATCGTACTCCTCGTTCTCACGGGTGCGGCGATCGAGGGGCTTCAGGCCGTGCAACTGATAGGGCGCGACCCGGATTTATTCGACTGGGTGGCCGACTGCGCGGGAATCGCGTGCGGACTGATGGTTGCAGGCTGGACAAAGCGGCTCGCCGGCGGATTGCCATAGCTCGAAAGCGCATAACGGAATCGGCGCGCCCATGCCCCAATAAGGGGAAAATGGCCGGCGCCACTTGGGGGGCGCGTTGGGGTAAGTTGCCTGATGGGGCGCCGGCCAGGCGGAAAAATTACGTCCGCCGCAAAGTAACATAGCAGGAACGGCAATGCGCGGCAGTAGCGTGATCGCGGAAGGTCCGCGCTCGCGCCTCCGGTGCGGTGACCCGTTTTGGGTCAACAATTCTGGCACCTGAATTGCACTGTAGGCAATGCCGGGGAATCCCGGCAATCGTCCCCGAATATGGGGCCTCGCCGCTTCGCAAATGGAGCGGCGGGCCTTTTTGCCGGATGTTGAAAAGTAGGCCGATCAGCGGCTTAGCTGATCACAGTGTGCTTAGCCCGATTTCCCTACCAAGTGCTTATTCTCACAAGAGAAATTCTAAAGCGCCCAAGCATCGGTGCTTGACACAGGTTTCGACAACTGGATAAGTGGATACACAGATACGCTCTGATCGGACCAGGGACATGGCAGCTGACGCAATCGAGCCGTTGGGCATCACGACCGCCGAGGAGGAAGCTTATCGCCACATTCAGCGGGCCCTGAGGATGGGGCGTTATCGGGCCGGGGACCGGCTGATCCCGGAAGAGATCGCGACGGAAATCGGCATGAGCCGCATGCCGGTTCGCGAAGCATTCCGCCAACTGGCCGCGGAAGGTCTTGTGGTCATTCGCCCGAACCGTGGCTGCATCGTCGCCGGGCTTACCCTCGATGAGATCTACGAAACATTTGAAATACGCTCGGTGCTCGAAGGGCTGGCGGTGAGGCTTGCCATGCCGCACATCGATGTCGAAGTGCTTGAAGAACTGGAACGCCAGCTTGACCGGATGGAGCGCGCCAGCCAGACCGGCAGCAGCGACTGGGTCGTGCGCCATCAGGCCTTCCATTTGCAGATTTGCCAATTGAGCAACAGACCCAAGCTGGTCCGGCAGATCGCCAGCCTGCACGTCGTGATCGAGCCCTACCTGCGCATCTGGTTCGACTATGTCGACAAACCCGCCAGCGCGCGTGCCGAGCACGAGATCCTGATCGACGTGCTGCGGTCAGGTGATGCCGGCAAGGCTGAGATCGTCATGCGGGATCATATCGTCGAGACGGCGCCGCTTCTGGCCAACTTCGCAAGTCCCGGCCGCCGCTAGGGAATACCATCTAACTCATTGAAGCCGGAAGATAATCCGGCACGACGAAAGGGAACTGCCATACCGGCAAAAAGAGGAGAATGATATGAAAATTAGCCGCATCGCAGCCATTGCGTCGGTCCTGTTCGGCCTGGTCCAGGCCGCCGTTGCACAAGAAACACCAAAGGCAATTACCATTGCCACCGAAGGAGCCTACGCGCCCTGGAATTTCACAACAGCCGACGGCAAGCTGGACGGCTTCGAAGTCGATCTCGCCAATGATCTGTGCGGGCGAATGAAGATCGAGTGCAAGATCGTCGCACAGGACTGGGACGGCATGATCCCCGCGCTGACCGTCGGCAAGTTCGACGTGATCATGGCGAGCATGTTCATCACTGAAAAACGTCTGAAGATCATTGACTTTACCCAGCCATATGCGGTGGATCCCTCAGGTTTCGCGGTCGCCAAGGATAGCGAACTGGGCAAGCTCGGCATCTCCAACGAGCGGTTGAAGCTGGAGAATGAACCCTCTGCGCAGGCGGCAATCGACCGGCTCAAGCCATTGCTGAAGGGAAAGATCATTGGAGTTCAGGCTGCAACGGCGAACCTGGAATTTGTGAAAAAATACTTCTCGGACGTCGCCGAGATTCGCGAATACAAGACCACCGAGCAACACGATCTCGATCTTGCCGCGGGTCGCATCGACGCGCTCTTCGCGCAACAGACAGCGCTGGCCGCCACGCTGAGCAAGCCGGAGTTCAGCGACTATACGCTTGCAGGACCAGGATTTGTCGGGGGTCTCTTCGGTCTTGGCTCCGGGGCCGGTATCCGCAAAGAGGACACCAAGCTGAAAGACATGCTCAACGGCGCCATCGACGCCGCGACCGCCGACGGCACGATCAAAACCCTGTCGCTTAAGTGGCTCAAGAGCGACGTCACTCCAGTCAAGTAAGCGCTTGCCGGCGAACGGCCATTCCTGACCACGTTCCGGAGCTGAGCCGTTCGTCCTGCCGGGGGTATCAATGCCGGGGGTATCAATGGTTGACGCATTCCGGCTGCTTGGTTTCCAGCACGGAGGTTGGGGGGCTGCTCTTCTCATGGCGGCCTTGGTCACAGTGCTCCTGTCTGTGCTGGGCTTTGCGCTTGGCGCTGTCTTTGGCGGGCTGGCAGCGGCCGGGCGTCTCCGCAACTCCAAGGTATTGGGGTTCTTGGCCCTTGGCTATTGCACGGTTTTCAGGGGCGTGCCCGACCTTCTGACCATTTATCTGCTTTACTATGGAGGAAGCGTCGCCCTGACCTCGCTTGGTCATAGCCTGGGCGGGTCCGGATTCGTCGGCGTTCCGGCCTTTGCCACTGGAACCTTGGCTATCGCGATCATCTCGGGCGCCTATCAAGCCGAGGTCTATCGAGGGGCTTACCTCGCCATCGACCAGGGACAGCACGATGCCGCTTGCGCGCTTGGTCTCAACCAGCTGCAGCGGCTGCGACAGGTTATTTTTCCCCAGCTCCTGAGATACGCGCTGCCAGGTCTCGGCAATGTGTGGCAGTTGGTTCTGAAGGACTCCTCGCTGATATCGGTAATCGGCCTCGTTGAACTGATGCGCCAGGCACAGATCGCTGCAGGTTCGACCCGTGAACCGTTTATCTTCTACATTGCTGCAGCCTTGCTCTATCTGGCTATCGCTTCCGTCACGGGCCACGCCTTTTACCGTCTGGAACGGAAGGCGCCGTGGCGCGTCCGGTCGGCATGATAGATTTCAGTTTTTTCCTCGAAATCCTGCCGAAGCTACTCGCCGGCCTGCCGCTCACGATGGAACTGGCCCTGACTTCCATCGTTGCCGGCTTCGTTCTTGCCGTCACATTGGCGCTTGCCCAGCAATCGGAATCGCCCTTTGTCGTCTTGCCGATCCGTGGCTTCGTTGCCGTGTTCAGGGGCACGCCTCTGCTGGTGCAGATTTTTCTGACCTATTATGGCCTTGGTCAATTCCGGCACCAACTGTCGGCAATTGGATTATGGGCCGTTTTCCGCGAACCCTACTGGTGCGCAATCATCGCGCTGACACTCAACACCACCGCCTATGGCAGCGAAATCCTCCGCGGCGCGATTCAATCGGTGCCACGCGGCCTTGTCGAGGCGGCCCGGTCTGTCGGCTTGTCCACCTATTTGACCTATCGGCACGTTATCCTGCCGCTGGCCTTTCGCCAGGCGCTGCCGAGTTACGGCAATGAAATCATCCTGATGATCAAGGGCACGTCTCTGGCTTCCATCGTGACCTTGATGGAGGTGACTGGAATTGCCCAGGGATTGATCTCCCAGACCTACCGCGCCTTTGAAGTCTTCATCTGCGCGGGCGCCATTTATCTCACTTTGAACTTCGCGATCATCCGTGCCTTGGCGGCACTCGAATACTGGATGTCGCGGCATCTGCGGCACCGCCCCTCGACGATGAGCGACGCCGCCTCTTGAGCACGATCAGAAGGGCATAGCATGCGAAATTTTGAGAAACCAACGCGCTCGGTCGTCGTTTCACGCGAGGCCATGGCCGCCACTTCTCATCCGTCGGCGACCCTGACGGCGGTCGAGATCATGGCAGCAGGCGGCAACGCGATGGATGCCGCCATCGCAGCCTGCGCGGTGCAATGTGTCGTCGAGCCAGCCTCGACCGGCATTGGAGGCGACTGCTTTGCTCTTCTGTCGCGAAACGGATCCGGCGAGGTCATCGCCTACAACGGATCGGGCAGGACACCCGCCGCCCTCACAATTGACTGGTTCCTCGAACGTGGCATGGCGGAGGTGGCCCGCAATTCTCCTGGCTCCGTCACCATCCCGGGAGCCATCGATGCCTGGACCAGATTGCACGCTGATCATGGGCATATGCCTTTCGATCAAATCCTGGCCCCCGCTATACGTTTCGCCGAGGAAGGCTACGCCATTTCACCGCGGGTCCATCGTGACTGGGCGTTGGAAGAAGAACTTCTGGCCTCCGATGTAGCCGCGAAACGGATTTTCCTGCCAAACGGCCGCGCGCCAGGCGTTGGCGAAGTGCATCGCCAGCCTGAGTTGGCTGCAACGCTGCGGCTGATCGCCAAGAAGGGACGAGAGGCCTTCTACACTGGCCCTGTGGCCGACGACATGGTCGCCTATCTTCGTGGGCTCGGCGGATTGCACACACTCGAAGATTTCGCCTCGGCAACAGGCGAATACGTGGCCCCGATCAGCACGGCGTTCCGAGGCTGCGACGTGTTCGAATGCCCGCCGAATGGCCAGGGTGTGATCGCGCTGCTCATTCTAAACATCCTCTCGCGCTTCGAAGCGCACGGCGACCCGCAATCCGCGGACCGGCTTCACCTGGAAATCGAAGCGACACGCCTCGCTTACGCCGCGCGTGACCTGCTCGTCGCCGATCCCGACGCGTCCGAGGTCCCGGTGGCCGACATGTTGTCGAATGCCTGGGCCGATCGTCTGGCCGGCATGATTGACCTAAAGCGCGCCCGCGCGGACCTGCCGGCGTTCGATATGCCGCTGCACAGCGACACGGTCTATATTTCGGTTGTCGATAAGGATCGCAATGCGGTCAGTTTCATCAACTCGGTCTTCGACAGCTTTGGCTCGGGCCTGGTCTCGCCACGCTCCGGTGTCGTCTTGCACAATCGCGGGCAAAGCTTTTCGCTTGACCCCAAGCACCCCAATGCAGTGGCGCCGAACAAGCGACCTTTGCATACCATCATACCCGGGATGCTTGCGAGAGACGGCCGGGCAGAAATGCCTTTCGGCGTTATGGGTGGCTACTACCAGGCAATGGGCCATGCGCACCTGCTGACGAAGGTGCTCGACTTCGGGATGGATCTGCAGGAGGCGATTGATCTGCCGCGGGTCGCCCCCGTCAGCGGCACCATGAACGTCCAGGCCGAACACGGGCTCGCTGGCGAAACCGTAGCTGAACTTAGCCGACGCGGTTTCGAAATCATTCCCGCCACGGACCCGATCGGCGGTGCGCAGGCCATTCGCATCGATTGGGCAAACGGGACCCTGCTGGGCGGTTCTGAACCGCGCAAGGACGGCTGCGCCCTCGGTCTGTAGACCGGTTATGGCCAGAGCGGGATCCAAGATGCCGAAGATGCTCTTCATCGACATTTGGCCGGCGAGCAGGAGCCGCTGGCGCCATGGTCCAGATAATTCTTGCACGCCATCGACAATCCGATCGGCGCGAGGTTGTCACCCATGTCTTAGGTACAAACTGTTACCCATGTCTCCGGGCCGTACAGGGAAAAATGGCGCCCAGAGGCGGATTCGAACCACCGACATGCGGATTTTCAGTTCGCTGTCGGTGATTGATATTGTTCAAATTTTAGGCCGAATGTCGCGTTTGTGTCGCGTCAAGCCAAAAGCGCCCGCTCGGCCTGAACTCGTTGCCCTGTTCAGCGCCCAAACACGCGTGCCGTGGTGCCGACAGTCATTCAGATGGATGATGGTATGGTTCGGCACTCCTAGTAAGCTCCGATCACCAGGCAATTTAGAGACTTTCTGAGGTCCATGTTCCTATGGGCGCAAGCGGCGCGACGACGGAGGTGTTGGCGCAGGCGGCGGGGTCGGCGTCGTCGAGGCTCGCACGCCTGGAAGCCACGACGACCGACGTCGACCAACGGGCAACCGTGGGGCGCTCGATCGATCAGGAGATGGCACGGGCGACGAGCCAGTTCGACAGCGACAGGCGTGTCAACCAGCCGCAAGCGCAGGCGATCGAGAAGCAATTGCAAGTTCTCAAGTCAACCGGCAACGCTGTCGCGGCTCAACAGGCGGGACTGCACGCCATGGAAAGGCAGTTCCCGCCGCATCGCATCTCCTCCAAAGCTTTTTGCGGCGTCAGCAGGATGCCAGCGAGCGGGGTCAACTCGGCCAGGCGGATGCCAGAGTGTTTACGCTCGCCACACCGCCGCAGCGGGCGAGCTCGCTTCATCCGATCTTTCTGTTTCCTGTTCGGGAGGTCCCTACATGATCATCGAGTTGTTCGGTCCGCCTGGTGCAGGCAAGACGACCCTTCTCCGCGCCCTTTGCCGTGAGCTGGCGAAACGCGACATCCGTGTGAAGACGGTCAATGGCTATCGCCGGATTGATTTTGTGTCTTTCGGCAGCGAAGTCGATTCGGTCGAGGATGAAGGCCCGGAGACACGCCATGGCATCCAGCGTCTGGTGCACAAGCTCGCCACCGCGAGTCCGGTCTTGTTCTCGACCCCGCCGAGCGAGGGGGCCGCTGCGCGGCTTTTGGCATCGATCCCTCCAAAAAGTCGAATATGGGCGTTGCGTCTGAAGATCGACGTCGTTTTGCTCTTCGAAGCCTGGAATACGGCGCAGGCCTCAGAAGGGTACTTCATTTTCGAAGAGGGCATCGTTCAGGCGTTGTGTGCGCTCGTCCTGTTGGCACGAAATCCAAGTATCGACATGGTTCGTAATTGCCTGACGTTCCTGCCGCGACCGGATCTCCTCATTCAAGTCGACGCGCCCGGGGAAACGCTGCGCCACCGCCTCATTGAGCGGTATGCGCGGCAGCCGTACCTCGAGCGCCTTCTCGAAGTCGGAGTGGTCAGGGGCCTGAAGCAAGCGGATATCGCGAGGGAGATCGGCCAATGCCTGCAAGACAAATGGCCGCTGATGCGTGTCGACGGCCTCGACCCACGCAATTTCGAACAGGTCGTCGCGCGCATCGTGGGGCACGGATTGCCCGCGACGGCATGCGTCGGGCCAGACTAGAGGCGCGAGTTGCATGGTGCTCACGGTGAGATCGTTCGTTGGCATTCGCAGATTTCTACGGGCGCAGCGGCGACCGTTAGGCAGCGTCGATGAGAACCGTGCACCCGCTCGTCGGGATTACCGAGCAAGCCACCAGACGGATGGGTACGGTGCCCATTACTCCGACACGTTCCGGTCCGGCTACTATGCAGCTCTGTGGTCGGGTATCGAAAAGCCTTTGGTCGAACGTATTCTCCTGCCTGTCGGCGGGCCGAACCGGAAATGCCTGGACTTCGCATGCGGCACAGGCCGCATAGCAAATATCGCAGCTCAATTTTTTGGTGAAGTCGTCGGCGTTGACATCTCCCAATCTATGCTGGCTAGCGCACGGGTTCCGAAGAACGTGAAATTGGTCCGCGCTGATATTACGTTCTCTCCGCTTGCCGAAAGGTTCGACGTGGTCACGGCATTCAGATTCTTCCTCAATGCTGAAGATGAGCTCAGGAAGGATGCACTGTCGGCCATCAGCGCGCATTTGAACGAAGGTGGATTGCTAATCTCGAATATCCACATGAATGCGACCTCGCCAATAGGGCTGGTCTGCCGCATTCTGAACCATTATGCAGGAGGGACAGTCCGCCACACTTTGAGCATTAAAGGATACGAGCAGACGCTCATTGCAAATGGCTTTATTGTCGAGCGGATAGTTGGGTACGGTTTTTTGCCGCGACCCGGGAAATTGCTGCCAAGACTCTGCGAAATATTGATCGTGCCGTTTGAAAGGATCTGCGCAAGTGCCAGGATTCCGGCGGAGCTTGCGCAGAATTTCCTGGTGGTTGCCAGAAAGCGGTAAAGCCGGCGGGCACATGAAATTTGAAACCGAGCATTTGCCATGAGGCTGGTCTTTGTTGAAGCTATTGGCAGGAAAGTATCGAGTGTCGTTTTTGGCTGCGCTTCGCTTGGCTCAATCAGACAAAGCGCTGCTCGCCTCTGCTCATCAGTGCGTTTGGCGACGGCGCTCGCCGGTGACCAACGATGCACTTGCCCTTTTGAGGCAGGACGATCGCAAGCATCCAGACGTCGCGAGGTACTTTCGTAGGTTGGGGGATTCCGACAACGTAACGCGGGTTCGCGCCGTAATTTCCAGACGTCTTGAGGTTCAAGTATCTCCCTGCCGATTGCGGGACGCGAATTCCTCGTAATGCCTGCGTATGAACTCCGGTTTGGCCCGATGCCGCACCTGCCGGCCTGTAAGCCTCTCGTAACCAGTGCCCACGCATCTCGAACCATAGAAACGCATGAGAGAACGTCTGAAAGCGGCTTGCTCGGGCCTTAGCTCAGCGCTGGCGAACCGCCTCTCGAAGCCATCGGCAATATCCTGCTGATCCGCGTCAAGCGCCTCTTCCTCAGCGGATTTCGGCATGGATTGCGTGTATGCAGCGATGAGGATCTGCCTTTTGCGGTCGGCGACACCTATCGCATCCCGGAATTGAGAGACGTCTTCGTCGCTGACCTCTATCGTTCGCCCTGTTGAGGCGGCCTGACCGAATCCTCTGGTATGGCCTTTGCCCCGCGTACAAAAGTCATACCAGATCTCATTCGCTTCGCTTCTTACAGTCCGTGCTCGCTCATCGAGCAGCCGATTGATCGGACAGCAACATCGGCGCGACATGAAATGCCGTAAGTCGCCAAGTTGGCGACACCGCAAGCCATTGATTCTATATGAGGAAGTAGTGGTGCCCAGAGGCGGATTCGAACCACCGACACGCGGATTTTCAGTCCGCTGCTCTACCAGCTGAGCTATCTGGGCCTGCTCCGGTGGGCGGCAATCTGCACACCGGGTTCATGAAAGCGCCGTCGGCACCCCTTGAAAGCGCGTGGGTTATAGCACGGGAATTCGGCCTGTCCAGCGCTTAGAGCATGATCCCGAAAAGTGGAATCCGGTTTTCGGAAAAGATTATGCTCAGACAAAAAGCATGATCCCGAAAAGTGGAATCCGGTTTTCGGAAAAGATCATGCTCAAACAAAAAGCATGATCCCGAAAAGTGGAATCCGGTTTTCGGAAAAGATCATGCTCAAACAAAACGCCAGAACCTGTTCCGTCCGACAGTGCCCTGATGGAACAAGTTCTGGACATTGATTTCAGGCGGGAAACGACAGGCAGTCCGCAAGGCCGATCATCGGTCACGATCGCGGCTGCGAAACCGTCCCAAACCTGTGGAAAACCGCAGGTGGACGGCGCTATTTCTGGTCGTCGTTCTCGTCCTCGTCGTCGCGGCCCGGGATGACGTAGACCCCCTTCAGCCAGCGGTTGAGGTCGATGTCCTTGCAGCGCGTCGAGCAGAACGGGTAGGTTTCGCGCGCCGATGGCTTGCCGCATTCGGGGCAGGGCCGCTTGGGCCGCAATGGCGTGACCTTGTCGTCCGGGCTCATATCCGCGCACCCGACAGCCAGTTGGCGTGCACCTTAAACCCTTCGCCGTTCAAAAGCGCTACCGTCTCGTAGAGCGGCAGGCCGACGACGTTGGTGTAGGAGCCGACAAGCTTGACGACGAAGGCGCCGGCGAGCCCCTGGACGCCATAGCCGCCGGCCTTGCCGCGCCATTCTCCCGATGCGATGTAGGCCTCGATCTCCTCGCGCGGCAGCCGCTTGAAACGCACCCTGGTCTCGACCAGCCGCAAGCGCTGCTTGCCGCCCGGCGAGATCAGGCAGATGCCGGAATAGACTCGGTGCGAACGGCCGGACAAAAGCCCGAGGCAGTTGGCGGCGTCGTCGAGCGTCTCGGCCTTGGGCAGGATGCGCCGCCCGACGGCAACCACCGTGTCGGCGGCCAGCACGAAGCTCGGCAGGTAGTCGGCTTCGGTCTTCAGCGAAGCCAGCGCCTTCTCGGCCTTTTGTGTTGCCAGGCGCTTGGCCAGCGAGCGCGGGTGCTCGGCGCGCAGCGGCGTCTCGTCGACATCGGCCGGCAGCACACGGTCCGGCTCGATGCCGGCCTGCTGCAGCAGCTCGATCCGGCGCGGCGAACCCGAGGCAAGCACGAGCTTCTGCAAAATGCCCATCGCGATCCCGGCCGGGTTCTTGAACTTACTTGAAGCGGTAGGTGATGCGGCCCTTGGTCAGGTCGTAGGGCGTCATCTCGACCAGGACCTTGTCGCCGGTCAAAACGCGGATGCGGTTCTTGCGCATGCGGCCGGCCGTATGGGCGATGATTTCATGTTCGTTTTCGAGCTTGACCCTGAACATCGCGTTGGGCAGCAGTTCCGTCACGACACCCGGAAACTCGAGGACTTCTTCCTTCGGCATTCGATACCTTTGCTTGGATGGGTACTTCCAGCGCCCCGGCCGGAAAGTTGCGCGGAACCTATATGATAAACGTCCGCTTGTGAACATGCTTAATCCGCGGCGTTTTCAGCCCCGGTGCCGAGAAAACGGCGGCCGATCCGCGCCTTCAGCCGCTCGCGCACGTCGCGGTAGGCGGCCATGATCTGCTCGCGCGTGCCGCTGACGCCGGTCGGGTCGGGCATAGGCCAATACTCGACCTCGACGGCCAGCGAGCGGGTGAGCTCGAGCGCGGTGTGGTGAGCTTCCGGCGCCAGCGTCACGATCAGGTCGAAATAGTCGTCCTCGAGGTCGTCCATCGTTCTCGGGTGCCGTTCGCCCAGCGACAGCCCTTCTTCGGCCAGCACGGCATCGACGAACGGATCGCGTTCGCCGCCGCGCACCCCGGCCGAGGCGACGAAGGTGGTGGGCGGAAGCACCTTGCGCGCCAGCAATTCGGCCATCGGCGAGCGCACGGCGTTCATACCGCAGACAAACAGGATCGAGCGGGGCAGGATCGGGCGGGGCAGCGGGGCGGCCAGTTCAGCCTCGCCAGTGCAGCACGCAAACCAGCGTGAACAGCCGGCGCGCCGTGTCGAAGTCAATCTCGATCTTGCCGGCAAGCCGGTCCATCAGCGTCTGCGAGCCTTCATTGTGCAGGCCGCGCCGGCCCATGTCGATCGCCTCGATGTGGCTGGGTGTCGCGGTGCGGATGGCATCGTAATAGCTTTCGCAGATCATGTAGTAATCCTTGACGATGCGCCGAAGCGGCGTCAGCGACAGGATGTGGGTGACCACGGCTGCGCCGTCCTCGCGCGCCACCGCAAACACCAGCCGGGATTCGGCCAGCGACAGTTTCAGCCGGTACGGGCCGGCGCCGTCGTCATTGACCGGCTGGAAGCGGTTCTCCTCTATCAGGTCGAAGATCGCCACCGCCCGCTCATGCTCGACATCGGGCGTCGAGCGGCCGATCGTCTCGTCGAGCTCGACATCGATCAGCCTGGCGCGGGTTTGGTCGTAGTCGGACATTTCTACATGTTCAGCCGAATGGCGACGGAGCGTCCATGTGCATCGAGCCCTTCCGCCTTGGCGAGCGTGATCGCCGCCGGCGCCAGCGCCCGCAACTGCTCCGGCCCGAGCTTCAGGATCGAAGTGCGCTTGACGAAATCGAGCACCGAAAGCCCGGACGAAAAGCGCGCCGAGCGCGCCGTCGGCAGCACGTGGTTGGAGCCGGCGACATAGTCGCCGATGGCTTCCGGCGTATGACGGCCGAGAAACACCGCACCGGCATTGCGCATCCGCGCCAGGAAGGCCTCTGGGTCGTCGATGGCAAGCTCGACATGTTCGGCCGCGATGCGGTCGACCAGCGGCAGTGCTGCCTCGATCGTCGGCACCAGGATCACGGCGCCGAAATCGCGCCAGCTCGCCGCCGCCGTTTCTCCGCGCGGCAGGTTCTGCAACTGCCGCTCCACCGCCTGTTCGACCGCTGCGCCAAAGGCACGGTCGTCGGTGATCAGGATCGACTGCGCCGACATATCGTGTTCGGCCTGGGCGAGCAGGTCGGCGGCGATCCAGTCCGGATCGTTGCTGCCGTCGGCGACGACCAGCACTTCCGACGGCCCGGCGATCATGTCGATGCCGACCGTGCCGAACACCTGGCGCTTGGCCGCAGCGACATAGGCATTGCCGGGGCCGACGATCTTGGCGACGGGCTTTATCGTCTCGGTGCCATAGGCAAGGGCCGCGATCGCCTGGGCGCCACCAACGCGGTAGATTTCGGAGACACCGGCAAGGTCGGCTGCCACCAGCACCAGCGGCGGCACCTCGCCGCCGGAGGCCGGCACCACCATGGCGATGCGCTCGACGCCGGCGACCTTGGCCGGTACCGCGTTCATCAGCACCGAGCTCGGATAGCTCGCCGTGCCGCCCGGCACGTAGAGCCCGACGGCCTCGATCGCCGTCCAGCGCGAGCCGAGCTCGACGCCGGCGGCATCGGTGTAGCGGTCGTCCTGCGGCAGCTGCCGCTGGTGATGGGAGCGGATGCGCTCGCGCGCGAATTTCAGCGCCTCGACCGTCTGCGGATCGGCGGCCTCGTAAGCCTTGGCAATGTCGTCCCTGGAGACGGCGATGCCGACCCTGGCCAGGTCACCGCCGCCGAATTTCTGCGTGTACCCGACCAGCGCCGCGTCGCCCTCCGCACGCACCTTGGCGATGATCTCGCGCACCACGGCGTCGACATCGGCCGAGACTTCCCGCTTGGTCAGCAGGAACGCGGCAAAGCGCTGCTCGAAATCGGCGTCGGACTGGCGAAGCGTGATGGCCATCACATCAGACCCTGTGGACCGGGCGCGACGTCGCTTCCCAGGCGCCGCCGACATCGGCAAGCCGCGCCTCGATGCATTCGACATCGAGCATGATCGCGCCGCCGCCCGAAAAGATCAGCTCGACGATGCCGGCCGGTTTGTCGAGCGCGAGAAAGCTGATCGCCAGCAGCGACAGCACTTCGTCGGGCTTGTCGCGGGCAATGCCGCTGGTCTTGGCGCCGAGCACCCGGTCGAAATGCAGCACGGCCTGCCGCCGCTCATTGTGCCGGCGCAAGAAGCCGGATTTCGCCTCCCAGACGAAGCGGTTCATGGTCAGCACGAAGCGCTTTACAGAAGGCAGGTATTCGAGATCGCTGACCTTCATGACGGCATCCTGGACATGCGCCGAGATGATGCTCAGATCCTGATCGTCGAGCGCGACAAGCTTGAGGCCATTCATGCGGAATTCGCACCTGCGAAGGTTTACAATTGGCCTTCTGTTAGGCGGTCTTGGCGATCGGTGCAACCGCGCCACAAGCCCTGCGGAAAGGCTCTAGCCCGAAATGCGCTCGATCTCCGCGCCGCAGCCGGACAGCTTTTCCTCCAGCCGCTCGAAGCCGCGGTCGAGATGGTAGACGCGGTTGACCGTGGTTTCGCCTTCGGCTGCAAGGCCGGCAATGACCAGCGACACCGAGGCCCGAAGATCGGTCGCCATGACCGGCGCGCCCTTCAGCTTCGCTACGCCGTCGACGATCGCCGTCTGGCCGGACAGCGTGATGTGGGCGCCTAGCCGGGCGAGTTCCTGGACGTGCATGAAGCGGTTTTCGAAGATCGTCTCGGTGATGCGCGACTTGCCCTTGGCCATCGTCATCAGGCCCATGAACTGCGCCTGCAGATCGGTCGGGAAAGCCGGGAAGGGCGCCGTCGTCACGTCGACCGGCGAAATGCCGGCGCCGTTGCGCCTGACGCGGATGCCGGAATTGGTCTGCGTGATCTCGGCGCCGGTCTGCGAAATGATGTCGAGCGCCGTCTGCAGCAGGTCGGGCCGCGCGCCTTCCAGCACGACGTCGCCGCCGGTCATCGCCACCGCCATCGCATAGGTGCCGGTCTCGATACGGTCGGGGATCACCCTGACGCGGGCACCCGACAGCGCCTCGACGCCGTCGATGGTGATGGTCGCCGTGCCGGCGCCCGAGATCTTCGCGCCCATGGCGTTGAGGCATTCGGCGAGGTTGACGATCTCCGGCTCGCGCGCGGCGTTTTCGAGCACCGTCTCGCCCTTGGCCAGCGAGGCCGCCATCATCAGCACATGGGTGGCGCCGACCGAGATTTTCGGGAACATGTAGCGGTTGCCGACAAGCCGGCCGTTCCTGGTTTTGGCGATGACGTAGCCGGTGTCGACATCGATATCGGCGCCCAGCGCCTGCAGGCCTTCGAGGAACAGGTCGACAGGGCGCGTGCCGATGGCGCAGCCGCCGGGCAGCGACACCTTGGCCTCGCCCATGCGGGCCAGCAGCGGCCCGATCACCCAGAACGAGGCCCGCATCTTCGACACCAGCTCGTAAGGCGCCGTCGTGTCGACGATGTTGCGGGCGGAGAAAGTGATGGTGCGCGAATAGCCTTCCTGCTGCTTTTCGCGGCGGCCATTGACCGAATAGTCGACGCCGTGATTGCCGAGGATGCGGATCAGCTGCTCGACATCGGCCAGATGCGGCACGTTTTCCAGCGTCAGCGTGTCATCGGTCAAAAGCGCGGCGATCATCAGCGGCAGCGCAGCGTTTTTCGCGCCCGAGATCGGAATGCTTCCGGCAAGCTTGTTGCCGCCGACAATTCTGATGCGATCCATGAAGAGCGTCCCCTCGGCGCCAAGGCCGGTTTAAATCGGTTGAGTCTGTTGCGGCCATCTAGACCATTGGCCGGCTTGGTTCAAGAAACAGGCTACTCCCCACTTTGGCCCACGCCGACTTGGCCAAAGTACCGGCGACCAACATAGCCGATTTGCGTTAATCTTTTTTCATCGCCGCCTGCAGCCCGTCCGGCCGCTCGTCGGCCTCGCCAGCGCGCCGGTTGTCGGCGTCGCCGGTCCTTCGTGAGCGCGATTGCGCCTTGCGCTTCTGCAGGTTGGCGCGCAACTGCTCGGCCAGCCGGTCCTTGCGGCCCGTTCCGGGCTTTTTCGGTGGGTCATCCTTTTTTGGTGAAAGCGTCTTGTCGTTCATCGTCCCGTCTCCGGCCGGCGACCCGCCAGCTGCTATCAAGGGATAGCCAACATTGTGGCACGGCCATGTCCGGAACAATCGCCGGTGCGGCCTTTCAACCCGTCTTTGTCTTGGCCTTGCGCTTGCCGGTTCGATATGGCAGAAGCCCCGCCATCGGCGGCTGCGGTAGCTCAGTGGTAGAGCACTCCCTTGGTAAGGGAGAGGTCGAGAGTTCAATCCTCTCTCGCAGCACCAGATTGTTTTCGCTGGCGCATCTTCCAAGGCCTCTTTGACCTGCTCGATGATGATTGTGCGCGGTTGGCGAGGTTGCCGAAAAACATGGCGTCCCCACGACCTGCCGAGTGCCACGCGCACACGCTCGTCGAAACAGTGGTCTTGCACGCGCACCTCCCGGCGCTCGCACGCGCCATGATGCGCGCGGGGAAGGCGTTCCAGTCTGCCCTGCTGCAGGCGGTTTAACAAAGCTTGCAGCCGGGAACAATCGCTCAACGACTCGCGTTTCTTGCCAAGGCCCGCTTCTTTTGCAACGAGGCGGCGGGCGTCGAAGGCTCGCAAATGTCGCGCCGGCGTTTCAATCGCACTCGCCTCAGCCCTCACGATTTGGCTATTTGTGAACGCGTGTTTGATCAGGTTTGCGCAGATGAGCACATTGACCCTCTAAGCCTGGATGCCGAAGCCTTGGCGGTGATGATTGTCGCAATCTTCCGAAACGTGACTACCAATGAGCGCGAACTGCTGGAGGAAGTTAGGTCTCTTCGTCGCTCAAAAGGCGCAGAGAAGGCGCACTAGCTTGGCGGCGTTCCGAGGCGAATTGGCCTAGTCCCGCTTTGGCACAGCCGTTTGGCATCTGAATTGCTCATTGAGAATCGCCAGAGTGTCGCCACCGAGCTTGCGAAGGGGACGGAAATGGGCTTAGCCGAAGACTTATCGGATGTCGCGCTCACATTCGAATGTCCGGATTGCTTGCATCCGGCGGTAAGAAAGGGCTCTGCACTAAGAACAATCGCGCACTTCAGATGCGACGGGTGCAACGCCAAGGTGCGGATGACCTATCCGCAGAAGCTCGCGATCTTCGAAAAGCACAAGCTATTGGCCGCAAGCAGCCGGCAAAGCCGCGGGAAGCGATTGTACGCCCCCTACCGGGGCTGATTGCCGCCGACAACACGACACAGAAGGAAAATGCCCAAGGTCAGGGGCACAGATGCGGCCGAAGTGGCTTCGCGACCTCTGCCGCGTGCAGCGACGCCTGCTAAGCCTTCCTCATCCGCGCGGCCTTCGCCCCTTTTGACGCATGTTGACCATGACAATGCGCCCAATCGGACTAATTCGGGCGAACGGCTCGTTAGTTCGTTAGACGGTGCTAAAATACGGCAAAGTGTCCGAATGTCATCTCATGAAGCCCGCCAGACAGGCTGCGGCTCGCTCTGGCCTAACCGCGAAGGGAACCAGGAATGAAAAGTTCGACCTCTTTGACAAGACGAAGTGTTGTCGCCGCGCTGGCGCTGACCGCGGCATCGACGTCGGTATTGCCTGCCGACAACGCGCTCGCCCAGGCCAAGAAAACCACAGCTGAGAAAAGTCTGTATGAGCGGCTGGGCGGCGTGTTTGCCATCGCAGCGGTGATCGATCACTTCAGCGACGCCGTCGTGAAGAACCCGATCGTCGGCAAGAAATCCAAGAATCCGCAGCTGCGCAAATGGCACACCAAGAACCTGGAAAGGTTGCCCGGCCTCAAGTTCATGCGCACGCTGTGGGTCTGCGACGTTTCTGGCGGGCCCTTCAAGTTCGTCGCCACCAAGCCCGGCACGACGCCGCTCGGTCTCGAGGAGGCGCATCGCGACCTGCGGATTTCCCCCGCCGAATTCGATGAGGTCGCAGCCGAACTCGGGCGGACCTTGGATCATTTCAAAATTCCGAAGCCTGAGAAAACCGAAGTCCTGGAAGCTTTCGCCGCCCACAAAGACGAGGTCACCGCCGGCTACGTCAAGCCGGGCTGAAGCGCTTATATCGCGCGGGCATTCGTTCTGAGCATGGCGCGCATCGCCGTGACGATGCGGCGCGGCCGTAGCTCAGCGCGCGCAGTCTTCCGATGGATCCTACTCGGAACCTGCGCGAACTGTTTCCGCGCTGAGCGACCCTTCCGGCAGTGGCAGCATGAGTTCAGCCTCGGACTTCGTCAGATGGATCCATGCCGCCCAGTCCGATGGCCGCAGCACAACCACTTGCCGATTGTGATATGGCGCGACATCCGGCCCTGGCTCGCTCGTCAGCATCGTGAACGTCGGCGGCTTGTTGCCGACACCCTCGCGCCACAGCCCGGCAATCGCCATGAACGAATGGCCATTCAGCGTGAACCTGTGCTTGGTTTTTGGATATTTCGTTCCCGTGAATTCGAAGAATGCCGACGCCGGAACGAGACAGCGCTTGCTGTTGTTGAACTGCCGGCCCTCCGAGCGAAAGTTGAATACAGGTCCGCCTTTTGGCCCGGCCGGGGGAAAGCCGAACGTCATCGACGCCAGTTCGATTGCGTCGCCGGCGGCGCGCATTACAGGCGCGGGGTCGTTGATGTGGATGTCATCCGCCTGCGGCAGATCCAATTCGGTTTGATGGCTGGGGATTTTGAGCGCCAGCGATTCCATCATCCGGCAGTATTCGGCCCAGGCGATGTGCTGCTCGTAGTCATTGCACATGGAAAGGCTCCGTACGCTCGACCGAGATCAGTTCAACATAGCGTTTATCGGTTGGCGCCGATTGCTGGCGGATTTGATATAAGCCTATTTGGGCCGGCGTGCGGCAGCGATGGCCTGCAACAGATTGATGCTGTTCACGTCGGGTTCGCTGGATGCGGCAACGGCAAGTGCGGCGGCTTCGGCTATTTTCGCGACGTCGTCGCTGCTGATCGTTCCGCGCTTTTCCAGCAGATTTACAAGTTCGACAACGAGAAGAAAGGCGTTCACGCCATATCGTTCGGCTTTGAGCTCGAACTCGCCTCGAGCCAATTTCTCCGCGTCTCCTTCAGCCCGTTTGTCCACGTGATCGCCCTCTACTTTTGCCGATAACCTATTAACGCTTAGCACGAATGGTTTAATCCTTCGAACTGGCCACAACCTTCGCCAATTGCCGGGCATAGTGTCGCCGGTGGCAAGGGCATGGGTTCAGCCAAGGATGAGACCAACCAACAGAACGGTAAGAATAAAGGACAACACGACGGCAAGTAGCCCGCATGCTTCCAAAGTGTTGGTTTGCCAAGCTTTCGTCGGGCGCCTCCGGTTTGAATTCCCGTTTCGCGAAACAAACTTCATCGGGCACCAGATCGGACGCGGAGCCGGCTTGAATTTGGCAAAGCGCTCCTCTTCATCGGCCCGGAAGGCATCTCCGCGAAACTCCGGAGCACCGTATGCGCGGCGCCGGCCTGCCTTTCATCGACGCGAGCAATCACCAATACGACACCCTCAGCGATCTTCGGCTTGCGCGGCTTCTGGGCAAAATTGGCAAAAGTTCCGAGAAGCACGCCGGCAAAGCCGCCCCAAGCCGCACCGACCAGGGCCATGCCGGTCATCCCCGCAGGATCAACGTCTTGAGCTCCAAAAGCGCTGAAGCCGGCCAACAGACCAGCCGTCGCGCCAAGTGCGGCACCAGCGACGGCACCTCGCCAGAGAGCGCTCATCTCATCTTCGTAATATCCAGCAACGCTGATCGGTTCATCATTGTCATTGTAAGATCCGACGACGCTGATTTGCCGGCGACGAATCCCGGCAGCCTGAAGCCTGGCAACGGCACGTGCTGCCTGGGCATGGGAATTGAACAGCCTGCTGATCGTTTGCATTTACGTCCAGGCCCGCCGCCCGTTCGGAGCGTCGGGGCCTCTCTTCCCTGGCTTGAACTCATCCGCCCGGACGCATCTTCGTCGCGCCAAAGCTCACCACAACGTGAGCCAGCCGGCTACGTTCCTCAGCCGGGGCTTCGGTCCAATCCTTGAGTATCTTGCTTGGGACCTAAGTCTGACCTGCTTGAATGCAACGGGCAGTGAGGCCACGCCGAGAGGGAGCCGTTGCCGAATCGAAGAGGTCGAGGAGAGGGCTAAGGCCTATCGCAGACCCAAAAAGCTCAAAATGGCGATTACGATGGCGCCGACCAGCCAGATAATGTTGTTCACGATTGCACTCCTTGCATCTGGGCTGGGCGCACGCCGGGGCGAAGCCCGCCACGCAAGTGGAACATTAGATGCGGCTAAAGGTCCCTCGCGGGCCTCGCTGTCGAAAGAGCCCACGGCACCAGTCGGCACGGCGGGCGACGCAGAGTTTCACCCCGGTGGTGGGCAGCAAACGGCATTGCATCCAAAGGCTCAGCTGATGCTTCTGGACCAGTTATCAACCTGGCGCTCCGCCTCTTCCTTGGCGATGCCATATCGCTCCTGGATGCGTCCCAAGAGCTGGTCCCTATTGCCCTCGATACGATCAAGATCGTCGTCGGTGAGGTCACCCCACTGCTCCTTCGCCTTGCCCTTGAACTGCGTCCATTTTCCCTTGATTTGATCCCAGTTCATATGTTCCTCCTTGCTTCCTAGGACCGCACTAAAGCGGAGCGCGGACCGATCAGCATTCGATGTCGGTAATGAATGAAGATTAGCAGCCGCTAAAAGTTCCGGTGCCGGCGCAAAAAGCCCGCCGTGCCCATGCCGGACTGCGAGCTGATGTTGATGATGCCCGGAGCTTGATGCTCTTTCGCGGCACTATCTTATGCCGTTGAAGGCGCTGAGCTTCTTGCTGGTTGGCCTTGGCTGGCAAGCCTCGAAAGGCTGCCCGGCAGCATTGTTCTGTCCTTGCCGATCATGAGCACGCCGCTGTCGGGCGCCAACAGTGCCGAGAACGGCAGCATCGCCGCGCCGATCGGCGAGGCCTCGGGGCCGAATTGTCCCGAGACGATTTCCGGCGCCACGATGCCGATGGCGCTGATCCTGTTGAACTGGGTCTGCACCTTTGCCAGCAGCTCGAGATGGATCGGCCGCGGCAGGATGCTGTCGAGAACGATCGCCTCGACGTCGATGACGGAGGTGATGGCGATGATCGCCTCGACCAGCGCATTGGCGCAATCGTCGATCCATTCGGACAGCGGTTCGCGCGCCCCTGGCGGCAAGGGGTCGAGTTCGCGCACGCGGTTGATCTCGATGCCGCGCGATTTGAGATGATTGACCAGCACATAGATCGAAGCGCGATGCAGCAGGCTCTGGTAGCGCGCCGGCTTGGCCGCCACCGAATCGAGGCTTGAAGGCGAGACCGGCAAAGGACCGAGCGCGGCGCTGTTGCCGTGCGGCCCGGTATGGACCTTGCCGCCTTGCACCAGTCCGCCGCCGACAAAGGTGTCGATCGAGATATGCATGAAGTCGCGGAACCGCGCGCCGGTCCCCTGGATGAGTTCGGCGAGTGCGGCCGATGATGCGTCGTTTTCCACGAAGACCGGGGTCTTCGGCTTTGTGGCGAAGAACGTCGTCAGATCGATTGCTTCCCAGCGGCTGCCGAGATCGTCGGGAAAGCCGAGCTCTTCGCTCCAGCCGCCGAGGAAATATGGCGAGGCGATGCCGACGCCGACGATGCTGGCATCGCCAAGCCCCTCGACCAGCTTGTCGAAATTGGCCAGCGACATGTTGCCGGCCTTGAGCACCATGTCGGGATCCGGAAAGCGATATTCGTGCGACTCGCGCGAGCGGACCTCGCCGGCAAAGTCGACGAGCACGGCTTCCAGCGCGCGCCGGCCGATCTTGATGCCGACGCTGTAGATACGCTCAGGTGCAAGTCGGTAGAGAGTGGATGGCGATCCGCGTTGCCCGAACCTTTTCCCCACTTGCTTTACGAATCCGGACGATTCCAGCCCGTCGACAATGGTGGCGACCGCGGCCGGCGTCAGATTTGCGGCGCGCGCCAGATCGGACTTGGATGCCTCCTTCAGGCGGCGAATGGCATCAAGCACGAAGCGCTCGTTATAATGCCGAACCTTGACCGAATTGCTGCCTTTTCCGGACAAAACCGGCGCCTCCCCATTCATTCCCGCAGAGCCACTCCAGCCGCTTGCAGCTTTGAGGCTGCCGCGGGGTCGAGCACTCCAATCGCACCCGTGCGCGACGCGACAGTGCCCTTCGCGGCCATGGAAGTCAATTTTCCAGTTGCGGCATTCGGCCATTTAATATAGCAAATTGAAAAAACAGGACCAGGGAGGAAAGGTGCTGCACTTGGGCGCATTAGGCGAAGCCGACGCCATGGTGAAGAGCGACGCGGCTGTCCCCGTTGCCCTGGTTCAGGCGACAAAAGCCTTCGGCGGCACGATTGCCCTCAAGGACGCGTCCTTCGAATTGCGCTCAGGCGAGGTGCTGGCTCTGCTTGGCGAAAACGGCGCCGGCAAGAGCACCTGCGTAAGGCTGCTGGCCGGCGTGTATCTCCCGACCGGCGGCCATGTCGAAGTCGATGGCAAGCCTGTGGTCTTCCATTCGCCGCACGACGCCCAGGCTGCCGGCATCTCGGTCATGCACCAGCACCCCGGTCTTTTCCCTCATCTTTCGGTGGCGGAGAACATCTATCTCGGCCATATGCCGCGCGACCGCTTCGGCGGCATCGACAACGCCGCCATGCTTGCCGGCGCGCGCAGGGTGCTGGCGACAGCCGGCCTCGACGTGCCGGCCGAAACCCGGCTCGGAACGTTGCGCACCTCCGAACAGCAACTGGTCGAGATCGCCCGCGCCCTGTCGCTCGACGCGCGGGTGCTGATCATGGACGAGCCGACGGCCGCCCTGTCGCAGCGCGAGGTCGAGCGGCTGTTCACCGTCGTCGCCGACCTGCGGCTGCACGGCGTGGCGATGATGTTCGTCGGCCACCGCATGGACGAGATCTTCCGCATCGCCGACCGCATCGCCGTGCTGCGCGACGGGCGTCTCATCGGTGTCAAGCCGAGGGCCGAGCTTGGCCGCGCCGCCGCCATCGGCATGATGGTCGGCCGCGAGGTCACCGACCTCTATCCGCAACGAAGCCACGCCACCGGCGCACTGGTGCTGGAGGCGAGGGGGCTTTCGCACGCCGGTGGCTTTTCCAATATCGACCTCAAGCTCCATGCCGGCGAGGTGCTCGGGCTCGGCGGCCTGGTCGGCAGCGGGCGGACCGAGATCGCGCGCGTGCTGTTCGGAATCGACCAGCCCGATGCCGGCGAAATCCTGATCGACGGCGAAGTTGTGCGCTTCGCGTCGGCACGCGACGCCATGGGTGCGCGTATCGCCTATGTCTCTGAAGACCGCATGGGCCAGAGCCTGGTGATGGATTTTTCCATCCTCGACAACGCGGTGCTGCCAGTCCTCGACAAGGCAGCCCGCTCCGGCTTCTACGGCACGAACCGCGCGATCAATCTGGTTTCGGACTGGCTGAAGCGCATGAAGCTTCGCTTTTCCGGCTACGCGCAGCCGGTAAAGGAACTGTCCGGCGGCAACCAGCAGAAGGTGGTGTTGGCCAAATGGCTGCGCACCGAACCGCGCGTCCTCATCCTCGACGAGCCGACGCAAGGCATCGATGTCGGCACCAAGGCGGAAGTGCATGCGATGATCGCCGACCTTGCCGCGCAAGGCATGGCCATTATCTTGATCTCCTCCGAAATGCCCGAGCTCATCGGCATGTGCGACCGCGTCATCGTCCTGCGCGAAGGCCATCGGACGGCCGAATTCAGCAGGGGCGAAGCCACTCAGGAAAAGGTGCTGGAAGCAGCGACCAAGGCCGGCGAAAGCGCCGATGCGGCGGCACAGGCCGCCGGCGAGGAGAAGAGAAAAGGACCGCTCGACATACTGAAGCGGCGGGAGTTCGGTCTGCTCGCCGCGATGCTGGCGGTCGCCATCCCGGTCACCATCATCAACCCGCGCATGGTGAGCGCTGCAAACCTGACCGCCGTGTCGATGGATGCCGCCTTGCTCGTCGTTGCAGCACTCGCGCAGATGCTGGTGCTGATCACCCGCAACATCGACCTTTCGATCGCTGCGGTGATCGGCCTGTCGGCTTACATGGCGGCCAGCATGGTCCAGGCCTATCCAGGGCTCGACATCGGCATTGGCCTGATAACCGCATGCGCCGTCGGTGGCGTCGCCGGCCTGATCAACGGCCTCGTCGTCACCAGGGGAAAGATCCCGGCGATCGTCGTCACGCTGGCCTCGATGTCGATCTTCCGCGGCTTCAACTCGATCTGGGCAGCCGGTGACCAGATCAGCGCCGACGAAGTCACGCAAGCCTGGCTCGACATGACCGGCCTGAAGATCGCCGGCGTGCCGCTGATCGTCGTCATCGCGATCGTCATCCTGTGCCTAGGTTATGTGCTGCTCTATCGCACGGCCATCGGGCGCGAACTGTTCGCCGCCGGCTCCAATCCCGACGGCGCGCGTCTGATCGGCATCCCCGTCGACCGGCGCATTCTGCTGGCCTTTGGCATGGCCGGCCTGCTCGGCGGCCTGTGCGGTGCGCTGTGGGCATCGCGCTATGCGACCATCGATGCCCGCGTCGCGCTCGGCTTCGAACTCACCGTGATCGCGTCGGCGGTGGTCGGCGGCGTCGCCATCCGCGGTGGTTCGGGCACGCTGCTCGGTATCATCCTCGGCGCGCTCACGCTGCTCGTCATCAAGAACGGGCTGACGCTGGTGCGCGTCGACCCGCTGTGGCTGCAGGGCGTCTACGGCCTGGTTATCCTGGTGGCCATCGGCATCGACACCTTCATCGTGCGGCGTGCCGAGCAGGCAAGACAGGCGAGGGCGCGGTGAAAAAGTTCCTCCGTTCGATCGACTTCTGGGATCTGCTGCTGGCGACCTCTTGCGTGGCCATCTTCCTCTATGCCGCGATCTTCGTGCCGAATTTCGTTTCCGGCTTCAATCTCTCGCAACTGGCCGCCAGCGCCTCGGAAAAGGCATTGCTGATCCTGCCGATGACGCTGCTCATCATCACCCGCGAGATCGACCTGTCGATCGCCTCGGTGCTGGCGCTGACCTCCGTCGTCTTTGGCTTGCTGGTCCAGGCCGGTGTGCCGACGCTTGCCGCAATCCCGCTGACGCTCGTCATCGGCGGCCTGCTCGGCGCCTTCAACGGCTATCTGGTCTCGGGCCTTGGACTGCAGTCGTTGGTTGTGACGCTCGGCACCATGGCGCTCTACCGAGGCATTGGCTACATCCTGCTCGGCACCGGCTCGGTCAACATCCTGCCGCCCGCGCTCGTCGATTTCGGCATCAACAACCTGCCTGGCACCGAGATACCGTGGACCATCGTGCCCTTCCTGGTGCTGGCGCCGGTGTTTGCGGTCGTGCTGCAGAAGACGCCGACCGGCAAGCGCATCTACGCGCTCGGCGGCAGCCCCGAAGTGGCGCGCTATTCCGGCATAAACACGCGCCGGATGGTGCTGAACCTGTTCGTCGTCTCGGGCGTCGTCGCGGCGATAGCCGGCATCGTTTATACCGCGCGCCTTTCCAACGCCCGCGCCAACAATGCGCTCGGCATGGAGCTCGACGTCATCACCATCGTGCTGCTCGGCGGCGTCAGCGTCTTTGGCGGCAAGGGCCGCCTGACCGGCGTCATGCTGGCACTGGTCCTGATCGCCATCATCCGCAACGTGCTGGCGCTGAACCAGATCGGTGGCGACGCGCAGGGCATGATCATCGGCCTGCTTCTGATCGGCTCGCTGCTGGTCGGCAATTACTGGCGCTCCACACAGGAGATGCTCAGCAGATCCCGCGCAATGCGCGAGACAAAGGGGTGATCTCGGGCCCCTTCCTTCAAGCCCGAATTTTGACGGAGGAGTCACAATGAAAGCGTTTAGATTAGCCCTGCTCGCATCCGCGGTTCTGCTTGCGCCAAGCTCGCTGGCCTTCAGCCAGGAGTGCGCCAAGGAACCCGTAACGGTCGGTTTCCTGCCCAAGCTCGACACGGATCCCTACTTCAAAGTGGCCTTCGGAGGCGCACAAGAGGCAGCCAAGGAAATTGGCGGCACCGCTACGCAGGTCGCCCCATCGCAGGCGACCGCCGAGGCGCAGATCGAATTCATCAACAGCCTCGTGTCGCAGAAGGTCGGAGTCATCGCAATTGCCGGCAACGACGCCAATGCCGTCGCGCCTGCGCTGAAGCGCGCCGTTCAGCAGGGGGTCAGGGTGATTTCGTATGACTCCGATGTGGCCGCCGATGCGCGTGCGGTGTTCGTCAATCAGGTGAAGGGCGACAGCCTCGCCGAGATGATGCTCGAAAGTGCATTCGCCCTCAGCGGCGGTGAAGGCGAATTCGCGATCCTGTCGTCGACGCCGACGGCGACCAACCAGAATGCCTGGATCGACTTCATGAAGGCGAAGATGGCGGCCGAGCCGAAGTTCTCCAAAATGAAGCTGGTGCAGGTGGCCTATGGCGAAGAAAGCGAACAGATCAACCAGCAGCAGGCATTGGCGCTGGTGCAGGCGTTTCCCGATCTCAAGGTGATCATCGTCCCGGCAGGCATCGGCCTTCCGGCGGCCGCGCGTGCACTCGAGGAAGCGGGCATGATCGGCAAGGTCAAGCTGACCGGGCTCGCGCCGGCCACTCTGATCTCGAAATACATCAAGGACGAAGCGGCTCAGGATATCTGGTGGAACGTCACCGATCTTGGCTATCTTACTTATCAGACGGCCCAGGCGTTTGCGCAATGCAAGATCACCGGCAAGGAGGGTGAGAAGTTCACGGCAGGCAGGCTCGGCGAATACACGATTGGCGCCGGCGGCGAACTGATCCTTGGTCCGGCCAAGATCGTGACTCCCGAAAATCTGGCCGAGTTCAAATTCTGATCCTATAGAGCTTGAGTTCTAGGGGGCGCCGGTCCATCCGGCGCCCTTCCTAAAAACCTCTCGAATGAAAACAGTGCGGGGCGGCAATGAAGATATTGCTTGCAGGCGAAACCTTTGCAGCGACGACCTCGGTTGCCATCGGCAGCGACGTGCTTACAAGTGCGGCCTCGACAAATGGTGCGACGGCCTTCAATGCCGCGCTGGCCACTGAAGGCATCGCCGTCACGCAGATCGGCGGCGAGCGTTGCAGCGCGGAGTTTCCCTATGATCTCGATGGGCTCGCCCAATATCAGGCGGTGGTGATCTCCGACGTCGGTGCCCTGACATTGCTGGTGACGCCGGATGCCCGCGCCGGGCGTGTCGGCGTCAACCGCCTCGATGTGCTCAAGGCCTATGTCGAAGGTGGCGGCGGGCTGATGCTGGCCGGCGGTTACATGGGCTTTCAGGGCATGTTCGGGACGGCGCGTTTCCACGACACCCCGGTCGAGGACGTTCTGCCGGTCCGTTGCCTACCCTACTGCGACGGCATGGAGGTGCCGCAAGGACTGCAGGCCTCCGTCCTGCAGTCGTCACATCCGATTTTTTCCGGGGTGGAGGGGCCTTTGCCGCCGATTCTCGGCATGAACAAGCTGGAATTCAAGCGCGACGGTTCGTCCCGGCTTCTGGCGACCTGCCACCATCGCGGCACCGACTGGCCGCTCCTTGCCGTCGGTAGCCATGGCCGCGGCCGCACGATTGCCTGGGCAACCGATATCGGCCCGCATTGGCTCTCGCAGGATTTCCTCGGATGGCCGTTCTACGGAAGACTGATGGCGAACATGGTCCGTTGGCTCGCCGGCGATGAATGAGAAAGCTGGACACCAGGTTTGACCACTGCAGTCCGCCTGCCGCTGCCTCCGATGCCGCGCGAGGCGCCGGTAACCAGCACCACCTTGCCGGCCAGGTCGAATTTCGGCGTGAACTCATTTGTCATGCGATTCCACCTTGTTTTTCAAATCGGACCGGCTGCCGTGTCGAACCGAATAGGCTCGCGTGAATTCGGCGCCCAGCAGAAATATCTCGGCCGAATAATAGACCCATAACAGCACGACGAGCAGGGCGCCGGCCGCGCCGTATGACGATGAGATGGCGCTGGTTCCGATATACCAGCCAATCAGCGACTTGCCGATGGTGAACAGAAACCCGGTGACCACGGCGCCGATGCCGACATCGCGCCATTGCAGGCTGCGGTCCGGCAGCACCTTGTAGATTGCGGCAAACAGCAGCGTGATCAGGGCAAACGAGACGATCCCGTTGATGGTGCTCAGGATGATGGTGCCGAACGGCAGGTAGGCGTTGATGACTTCTCCGAGCGCCGAAATTGCAGCGCTTACGACCAGCGACACCAAGAGCAGAAAACCGAGGGCGGCGACCAGGCCCAGGCTTGCAATGCGTGCCCGAACCATTCGTGAAATCGTTGCCCCGCTCGGTTTGACTTTCCAGATTTCGTTCAACCCCAGCTGCATCTCGCCGAACACGCCGGATGCGGCGACGAACAGCGTGACCAGCCCCAGAATGCTGGCGAGGGTTCCGGCTTCCTTCTGCGAGGCGTTTTCGATCGTAGCTCGCAGCAGCTCGGCACTTTGCGGCCCCATCAGGCCAGCGATCTGTGCCGAAAGGGCGAGTTGCGCCGCCTCGTGCCCGAAGGCCATGCCGGCAATAGCGACAACGATGAGCAGGATCGGCGCAAGCGAGGTCGTGGCATAAAACGCTATCGCCGCCCCATGGCTCAGCGCATTGTCGTCGATGAAGCCGATGACGCTCTGCTTGAGGAGCCTCCAGCCCTCTGCTGCCAAATTCCACATGTAGGCCTCGCATGCCTGTCAACAAACAAGTAGCGGCGGCGCAGCGCTAGGCGAGGGGTGGGGGCTCGGCCGGAACAAAGCCGGCAACGGCACGCTGTACAAGGCGATCGCCTATAAAGGCGGCGTGCAGCGAACATCCTGCGAAAGGTGCCGCTCGACTGGCCGGGGACGTGCTCACGATGCAATCAGGGGAACTGTGACAGTTGTCTGATAATGTATCGGATATCGGTTGAAATACGGGAACTCGATCACGAACGCATATTGGGCGGTCAGATGTGCCATGCGAAAGCCGCCGCTGGCGACGTCGATTGCTATTGTTACGTCGACGTCTTTCAATCCCAAATCCAGTAATTTTTCCGTGGCAATGGCTTGGATCTGGGCCTGAGTCAGCGAGTTCTTCATTTGCAGCGCACGTGACGACGTTTCCAGCGTGTACCGAACACTCGACATAGCATTCAGAGCCCAGCCGAATGCAAAGATGCCGATCAAAAGCATTATCAGAAAAGGCGCGATCAGCGCGAACTCTAATGCAGCTCCGCCTGATGCATCCCCCGTGAAAGCTCTCGACTTAGCGGACACGAATCACCTGTTGATGACTGAGTTCGCGCGAGAGGGAAAACGCGCCAAAACTGAAGGGCGGTGACCAGGTGGCTGTCGCCTGTATTACGAGGAAGACCGAGGGGGCTTTCAAAGTGTCGCACAGGACCGATGGATCGGCCACGATGTTCCCGCACATGTATTTCCGGCTCACTGCCACCTGCGCGCCATCAGGATGGTTTTCCCAGCTCGAAAGAGCGACAGCTTGGATGGTCGTATCCTCGACTGCTCCTTGCATCACGAGGTTCGCCGCGGTTTTGACGCCTGCACGCATCGACAATGCGCTCGAGACAAAAGACCAGCCGTCGATGATGCCAAGAAGTACCAGGCAAAGGATGGGCAGAACCAGCGCAAACTCTACCGCGGCAACACCCGAATCACTCCGGAACATCCGGACTTGTAGCCGATCCACGAAAACTACTCGACAAGCTGAACGGTTTGCGTGGCCGGAATGTCTCGCATTCCAAGGCTCGTGCAATCCTGAATGATGTTTGCGTTGCCGGACCATTGCACGGTACTTGCGACGACCTGCGTGCAACCACCTTTGCCCGAGAAATTGCCGAGATAATTGACGCCCTGTGTTGGAAAATACAGAGCGCCGGTCAATAGCGAATCCGCCGTGCCATTAAACGTGTTGGATCCCGCCAGGTTGGCTCTGTCGCCATAGAACAGCACACCTGAATAGGTGCCCGACGTCGGTGCGCTGAGCTTGACGGTCGCCGTGCCGTTCATGCTAACGCCGGAGGTATCGGCCAGATAAATGACGACACCCTCGCCGGAAATATTTGCATTCGAGCTCGCTTTGAAATCGCCTCCCTCAATGACGTATATCCCGGGCGAGAGGGTTACATTGCCGCTCAAGCTGAGCCCCTTGCAGTATGTTCCAGGTTGCAAGGTTGACTGATTGCCGTTTTGACAAGGGTTCGTGGCCGGCAGGTCGGCAAAAGGATCAGCAGCGGGCAGCGCCTGAGTTATCAGGCTGGCGCAAACGGTCTTCACGACGTTGCTCAACGAAACACCGCCTGCCGATATCAGGCAATCGACATCAAGGCTTGCCGATCCCTGAAGTTTGATGGCGTCCGGAGCTATCGAATTCGACATGACGGAGCAGCCTGTCAGTTTTGTGGTCGAACTGCCGGAAAAGAGCGCCGCTTTCGAAGCGGAAGGATCGACCGTCAAAATGCAGGCTTTTGAAGCATCCGTAATAAGAGCCACCGCCCTTGCTTGTGCGCCAACTGCGTTTTGCGTGAATATCGACGTAAAGAACCGATCGAGGTTCTGATGAACGACTACCTCAACCGCCTTTTTTCCGACATTTGGACCGGCTGACGGAGGCGAGAAAACCTCTATTGTACCTGCTGACGGTCCCCAGCCGTTCGTGGTCGCTGACGCTGTCGCTGCGGAGACAATCTTTGGCGTGTCGGATCCCGAAACCTTTTCCAAAGCGCCAGCATAGGCCGCCGCATCCGCCACCGCTTGTAGCTTCAGGCTGCTGTAATACCAATAGGAAGTCTCGATACCGAGGCCCGCACCGCCGACGACAATCGGCAAAGACAGAGCAAAAATAGTAGCAACGTTGCCGCTCTCGCCGATCGGTCGCATAGCGCGGAAAAAACACCTAAAAATGCGGGCACGCCAGTCCATTTCCCTATTAAAGCAGGATTGCATAAAAGAATGACTAAGAATTTCCGTACATTTCTTGGCTGCGATCCATCCGGGCTTAACGGCCCGTTCCGCCGCTTCAACGCGGGCCTTTGGCGCCACAGGACCCTCGTTAGTCCTTCGGCCGGGTGCATGTCTTCATAGGAACAATTCTGGTTTCCGGGGTCATGCGCAAGAAAAGACCGCCGCGGCCGGTTTCGATTGGCAATGGGTTGCCGTTCCCTGCTATTCCCGCTTCAAATCAAAAAGCAGTGGACGTTTCCAGTATGACCAATGTCGCCTTGACCGGGCTTGCCCGCGATCTTGCCAAGCGTGCCGCGGAAGGCCGCCCGGTGCGCATCGGCGTCATTGGTTCTGGCGAGATGGGCACCGACCTGGTGACGCAAGGCATGCTGATGCCGGGCATTTCGGTTTGCGCGATCTCGACGCGCCGCCCGCATACGGCGCGTGAGGCCATCCGCATTGCTTATGGCGACCAGGCGATGGCAGCCGAAGCGGACAGCGCTTCGAAGGTCAGCCAGGCGATCGAAAGCGGCAAGATCGCCATCACCTCGAACGAGATGCTGGTCACCAATCCGCTCATCGATGTCGTCATCGATGCCACCGGCAAGCCCGGGGTCGCCGCCGATTTCGACCTGATGGCGATGCAGCACGGCAAGCACCTGGTGATGATGAATGTCGAGGCCGACGTTACCATCGGCTGCTATCTAAAGCAGCAGGCCGACCGGCTCGGCGTCGTCTATTCGGTCGGCGCTGGCGACGAGCCGTCGAGCTGCATGGAGCTGATCGAGTTCGCTTCGGCGCTCGGCTACACCATCGTCTCCGCCGGCAAGGGCAAGAACAACCCTCTCAACCACGACGCCGTTCCCGACGACTACCGCGAGGAGGCGCTGCGCCGCAACATGAATCCGCGCATGCTGGTCGAGTTCGTCGACGGCTCGAAAACCATGGTCGAGATGTGCGCCATTGCCAACGCCACCGGGCTGGTGCCCGACGTTCCCGGCATGCACGGGCCCAAGGCCGATCGCGACGAGCTGGTCAAGGTGCTGATCCCGCGCGAGCAGGGCGGCATTCTGTCGAAGAAGGGCGTCGTCGACTACACCGTCGGCAAGGGCGTGGCGCCCGGGGTCTTCGTCATCGTCGAGGCGACGCATCCGCGCATCATCGAGCGCATGGACGATCTGCATATCGGCCACGGTCCCTATTACAGCTTCTTCAGACCCTACCATCTGACCTCGCTGGAAGTGCCGCTGACGGCCGCTCGCATCGCGCTTTACGGCAAGCCCGACATGGTGCCGCTGCCGCGGCCGGTGGCCGAGGTCTGCGCCGTGGCCAAGCGCGATCTGGCGGCAGGCGAGGTTTTCGATGCGATCGGCGAGACCTGCTACCGCTCCTGGACCATGACCGTCGAACAGGCCCGCGCCCATCGCGCCGTGCCGGTCGGTCTGCTCGAAGGCGGCAAGGTGCTGAAACCGGTGAGGAAAGGCGAATTGCTCACCGCCGACAATGCCGCGCCCGACCCGACGACCGGGCTGTTCGCCTTGCGCCGGCTGCAGGACGAGATGCTGTATGGGAATCTTGGTGATGGCTGAGGTCCGTGAATCCGAGTTGAAGCGGGAAAATGGACGCCCTTCTCTGGCAGAGCGGCTCGCGGCCATTGCCGATGATCTCAAAGCCAAAGCCGGCAAAGACGGGCGGCCCGTGAACAAGGACGAGATCGACGACTTGTGGGGACATCGCTGATATCTGTCGACATTCTAGGCTATCGCGATTTTGATGTCGGCAGGACAGTGGAGGGCGCGAAGGAACGCCGCGTAACGGCTTTTCTACCGGTTGCTATTGCCGAAAGGAACGGTCGACCATCACCGCCGACCGGCTCCCCCAGAAGCCCTACTTCCCCAGCTCTATCGACCGCAGCCGCGCCGCTTCCACCGCCTCGGTGAGCAGGCGCGTCAGCCGGTCCTCGCCCATCAGTACTGCAAGGGCCGCAGCCGTGGTGCCGTTGGGGCTGGTCACCTGCTGTCTGAGCACGCCCGGCTCCTCGCCGCTTTCGGCGGCCAGCGAGGCGGCGCCGTAGACCGTCTGCATTGCCAAGAGCTTGGCAGTCCTGGTCGGCAGGCCGGCCTTCTCGGCTGCCACCGTCAGCGCTTCGATGAAATGGAAGATATAAGCCGGCCCCGACCCGGAGACTGCCGTCACCGCGTCCATCAGGCCCTCGTCATCGATATCGGCCACTTGCCCGCCCGCCGAAAGCAGGTCGGCCACAAAACGCTTGGTGTCCTCGGAAACCAGCCTGTTGGAAAACACCACCATCATGCCCTTGCCGATTGCCGCCGGCGTGTTGGGCATGCAGCGCACGATCGGCGCGCGGTCGCCGAGAATGCCTTCGAACGTGGCGACCGGCGTCCCGGCGGCGATGCTGAGGAAAGTGGTTCGGCCATCGTTGAAGCGGATGTAGCCAGCCGTGACGTCGCGGATCACCTGTGGCTTGACCGCAAGGACGACGAGGGCCGGCACGGCGTTGGCCGGTATGGCGCCAGCATCCGCGCCGGCAGCGCAGCCCAGTGCTTCGGCACGCTTGCGCAACTCGGCATTGGGCTCGACCACGAACACCACCGCCGGAGCCAGCTTGCCGGCTTTCAGCCAGCCCGAGAGCATGGCGTAGCCCATATTGCCGCAACCGGCGAGAACAAGCCTGACCGTCATCGAAAGCCTCCCATATTGAGATGGCTTCCCCATAGACGTTCGCGGCAGGGCGGGGAAGCCCTGTTGGGACCGTGATCAGGCGGAAACCCCGACCTTGCGGTTGGGATGCGTATGTAGTCGCGCAGCCGCGCGGCGACCAAATTAACCTTTTATTTCCTATGCCTGTTTAGCATCGCTTAACCAGTGGCGGTCGCTACGTCCCAGCCCGAGGGGAAGGCTCCAGAAACCATGGCTTATAGGAAAAATCGTGAACACTGGAGGAACGAGCAGTCCTTGCTGTCGCTCGTCGAGGCGGTGCGCGGCGAGGACGAAGCATCGCTGGTTTCGCTAGAGGACCGCGCAGGCCCGTCATGGCGCGAGGATGCCGCCACACGCCATCGTCTTGCCCGCTCGCGCCGCGAAGCGTGTGCCAGTCCGATCCTGTTGGCAGCCGCCGGCATAAGCCAGCCCGATCCTGATGAGCCAAAGGCCGGCACCATACTGATGGAAGAGGCTGCAGCTGCCGATGGGGTTTTCGACCCCGCTGGCTCCCTTGGCGGCCCCGATGCCGGTTCCGCCGATCACGCAGCATACCGGGCAGCGCCGCCTCCCGCTCAGCCGGTCGAGGTCGCGCGTACCAAACGTCCTGGTCCGATCGGTGCCGTGTTGTCGGCGCTGAGCCGGCTCATGCCTGGCAGAGCGCCGGAGGAGATGGCGTCCGGTGAGACTTCCGCCGCGACAAATTCCACCGCAGCGATGCCACCTGCGTTCCACCCGCAGCCGCTCTATGCCGGTCGGGCACCTTATCCGCAGCAACCCACGCCGCCGCATTCGGCCCATACTCAGGCCTGGTCGAGGAAGGCAAATCAGGCCTCGGAAGCCGCCGATCAGCAAAGCCAGATCGAGGAAATCCGCGCCAGCCTGCGCGAATTCCGCGAGGTCGTTCGCGAGCTCACCGAAAACCGCGCGCGCCGCCGCTATTTCTGAGCGTCGAATAAAACATGCCGGTTTCGAGTTAACGGCATGGGACGGCGCATTGACGGGATTGCCCGGCTCGATTTTCGTGAAAATGCCGCGCTGCATGTCCGCCCGCAGCGCATGGTTCTGGGCAACGGCCTGCATAAAAGATATCTGGAGCGCGCCGCATGGATGTTTTAACGCGGCAGGCTTACGCGATAGGCGTCGAGGGTGGTTCATGGCTGAGTTGATTGACGGAAAAAGCGTCGCCGAAGACGTGGTGCGGCGGGTCAAGGCCCTGACCGCCGAACTGGCGGAAAAGGGCGGACGGCAGCCCGGTCTCGCCGTGGTCATCGTCGGCGAGGATCCGGCGAGCCAGGTCTATGTCGCCTCCAAATCCCGCACCGCCAAGGAATGCGGCTTCCATTCGGTTCAGCACACGCTGCCGGCCGAAACCTCCGAGCCGGACCTGTTGAAGATCATCGGCCAGCTCAACGCCGATCCGGCCATCAACGGCATCCTCGTGCAGCTTCCGCTTCCCGGCCATATCGATTCCGGCAAGATCATCCAGACCATCGCGCCGGAGAAGGATGTCGACGGCTTCCACTTCATCAATGTCGGCAAGCTCGGCACCGGCGAACTCGAGACCGCCTTCGTGCCTTGCACGCCGGCCGGCTCGATGCTGCTGATCGAACGCGTGCGCGGCAAGGACCTGTCCGGTCTCAATGCGGTCGTCGTCGGGCGTTCGAACATCGTCGGCAAGCCGATGGCCAATCTTCTGCTTGCCGCCAACTGCACCGTCACCATCGCACACAGCCGGACCAGGGACCTGCCGGCGCTTGCCCGCACCGCCGATATTCTGGTCGCCGCCGTCGGCCGGTCTGAAATGGTCCGCGGCGACTGGGTCAAGCCTGGCGCCACTGTCATCGATGTCGGCATCAACCGCGTCGCCGCACCTGAAAAGGGCGAAGGCAAGACGCGCCTCGTCGGCGACGTCGCCTTTGCCGAAGCAGCGAAGGCGGCCGGCGCCATCACGCCGGTGCCTGGCGGCGTCGGACCGATGACCATTGCCATGCTGATGGCCAACACGCTAGCTTCCGCCTATCTCGCAGCCGGATTGAAACGGCCTTCCTTCTGACCAGAAAGCAGCGTCCTTGCCGAACCTCACTGTTCCCTTAGAACGGCCGGTCACCAATGATCCCGTTCAGGGCGGGCGGCAGTTCGGGTTTCTGTTGGTCGACAAGTTCTCCATGTTCTCGCTGGCCGCGGCAATCGACACGTTCCGGTCGGCGAACCGGCTGCTCGGCCGCGATTTCTATGGCTGGACTACGGTGTCGGCCGACGGCGACGCCGTCATGGCGTCCAACGGCCTGCCGCTCAAGATCGACTACGCGGTTGCCGATCTGCCGCCGGTCGATATCCTGTTCGTCTCGGTCGGGCTGACGACGGAATTTCCCGGCAAGAGCAAGGTGCTGGCAGCGCTGCGCAGTTGGGGCCGGCGCGGCAATGCGCTCGGCGCGCTTTCGGTCGGCTCCTATTTGCTTGCCGAAGCAGGCCAGCTCGATGGCTATCGCTGCACCATCCATTGGGAAAACCGCGCCGGCTTCCTCGAACGCTTTCCGGACATCAACTGCACCGGCAACGTCTTCGAGATCGACCGCAAGCGCTACACCTGCGCCGGCGGCACCACATCGATCGACCTGATGCTGGAGATCGTGCGCGGTGATTTCGGCTCGAGCCTCGCCAATGGCGTCGCCAACCAGTTCCAGCATGAGCGCATCCGCTCGGCCGGGGACCGCCAGCGCGTCGGCCCGGAACGCGACCTGACCGGCAAGTCGGAGAAGCTGCGCCGCATCGTCGAGCTGATGGCCGACCATCTCGACGAGCCGCTGTCGGCGGTGCAACTCGCCAAGTCGGCGGGCCTGTCGGTGCGCCAGGTCGAGCGCCTGTTCCTGCGCCATCTCAGTGTGACGCCCGGGCGCTATTATATGCGGCTCAGGCTCGAGCGGGCGCGCGAATTGCTGCGCCAGACAAACATGCCGATCCTCGACGTGGCAATCGCCACCGGCTTCACCTCGCATTCCTATTTTGCCCAGAGCTACCGGCTGCAATTCGGCCGGCCGCCTTCCGAGGAACGCCGCACGGCCTATTGAGGGTTTGGCAGAGAGGCGACGCAGCTTCGTACTCCGTCCGGGCTTGTGTCGCGACCCGGCGTCAAATAGCTTTCCGGCGCCGAGCGGCGGCGACTGACGGGGGAGATTTTTGATGGCGGGATTTGTGCAGAGCGTCGCTGCGGCCGCCCTGTTGCTGTGGACGACGGGGTTCGGCTTCGCCGCCGATCGCGTCATCGTCATTCTCGATGCCTCCGGCTCGATGTGGGCGCAGATCGACGGCAAGCCCAAGCTCGAAATCGCCCGTCAATCGCTGCGGAACGTGCTGCAATCGGTCCCGGCCGAGGAGGAAATAGGCTTCATGGCCTATGGCCATCGCGAGAAGGCCAGTTGCGACGACATCGAACTCATCGTGCCACCGCAGGAAGGCTCGGCAAGTGCGATCTCAGCCGCGGCCGACAGCTTGAAATTTCAGGGCAAGACGCCGCTGACCGCTGCGGTCAAGCAAGCGGCGGAAGCATTGAAATACACCGAGGACAAGGCGACGGTCGTTCTCATCACCGATGGCATCGAGACATGTAGCGGCGATCCCTGTGCGCTCGGCAAGGAACTGGAGGCTGCTGGCGTCGACTTCACCGTCAATGTCGTCGGCTTCGGCCTGACGGCGGCCGAGGGCAAGCAGGTCGGTTGCCTCGCCGACAATACCGGCGGCAAATATATCGAAGCGTCGGATGAAAAGGCATTGCAGGACGCCCTCGTCGAGACCGTTGCGCCTCCGCCACCCGCCCCTGAACCGACTCCCGCCCCGCAGCCTGCTCCCCAGCCGGCGCCCGCCCAGCCGGCGGAGTCCAATTTCGTGCCCACCGTCGTGCTTGCCGAGGGTGGCGATCCCGTCACCGACGGCAATGCCTGGGAGATCTACAAGGCGAATTCCGACGGCACGCGCGGCGATCCCGTCACCACCGAATATGGCACCTACAAGGGCAATCTGGAGCCGGGCGACTATATCGTCGTCGCGCGTGCCGGCGAGGCCAGGGCCGAACAGAAGATCAAGATAGAGCCTGGCCAGGTCGCCAAACCGCACTTCAACCTGAATGCCGGCACGCTGGTCATCCACCCGCGGCCAAGCGAAGGAGCGGACGTTGATGACGGCGCGGCTGTCGTAATCGGCTATCCCGGCGTCGACACCCCGCCGACCTATTACGGTGACACGAAAGTCGTGCTGCCGGCCGGTGACCAGAAGGTGACGGTCACGATCGGCCAGGGCATGGTTATCGAGACGATCCCGCTTGCCGCCGGCAGGGTCATCGACAAGGACATCATCGTCGGCGTCGGGCGTATCGTCGCCAACGCCTATTATGCTGCCGGCGGCGACAAGGCCGAGGGTTCGGGCGTCGGCTTCAAAGTGCTCCAGGCGAAAAAGAACGTCGACGGAACCAGGCAGGAGGTGACTTATGCCTACGGTCCGGACAGCAAGTTCGATCTGCCGCCCGACGATTATGTAATGGTCGCGACGGTCGACCTTGCGGTGGCCGAGCAGCCGTTCAGCGTCAAGGTTGGCGACCATCAGGATCTGAAGATCGCGATGAACGCCGGCATGCTGACGATAACCGCGCCAGGGGCCTCGAAGATCGAGATATTCGAGGCCAGGAAGGCCATCGACGGAACCCGCAAGTCGGTCGGCTACGCCTACGACCAGAAGTATCAAGCCACCCTGTCGGCCGGCGACTACGCGGTGGTTTCGGAGAAATCGGACAACAGCTCGAGGGAAGGCACGGTAACGATCAGGGCCGGCGCGCGAGCCGACCTGACGGTTCAGTAGATCTAATGCATGTCGCGCAAAAGTGTGCAGCGGTTTTGCGATAACGACATGCATAAAAACAAGATCCTAAAAGCGCGTCGCGTGAGGCCGATCGAACGCCACGCGCTTTTGGAGAGCGGCCACCAGCCGCTCTTCCATGGTCGAAAAGTCACGCCGTACCGAAGGCGCTGGCGCCATGGTCGGCGCGTCCCACCAACTGCCGGAACCCGGCGAAAAGCTCGCGGCCGAAGCCGAATTCATTGCCTATGAGGTCGCTGTCCGCGGGGCGGCGCAGTGCGAAATCGCCGGCTGGCACCAGTACCTCCAGCGTCCCGGCCTCGGCGTCGAGCCTGATGATATCGCCGTCATGGATCCTGGCGATAGGCCCGTCCTCCGCTGCTTCCGGCGTCACGTGGATCGCCGCTGGCACCTTGCCTGAAGCGCCCGACATGCGGCCGTCGGTGACCAACGCCACATGCTGGCCGCGGTCCTGCAGGATGCCGAGCACGGTGGTCAGCCTGTGCAATTCCGGCATGCCGTTGGCCTTCGGTCCCTGGAACCGAATGACGGCGATGAAGTCGCCGGTCAGCGACCCCGCCTTGAACGCCTCGTTCAGGCCTTGCTGGCTGTCGAACACCTTGGCCGGCGCCTCGATGACGCGCCGCTCCGGCTTGACCGCCGATGTCTTGATGACGGCGTGGCCGAGATTGCCCGAAAGCACTTTCAGACCGCCGCTCGGCTGGAACGCCTTCTTGAACGGCGCCAGCACCTTCTCGTCCCCGCTCTCGCGCGGCGAAGCCTCGCGCACGACGCCGCCGTCGGCGCCGAGCCTGGCCTCGACCGCGTAGGGGCGCAGCCCTTCGCCCCACACCGTCTGCACATCCTCGTGCAGGATGCCTGCGTCGAGCAGTTCGCGGATCAGGAAGCCGAGCCCGCCGGCGGCGTGGAAGTGGTTCACATCGGCAAGGCCGTTCGGATAGACCCGCGCCAGCAGCGGCACGGCTTCCGAGATGTCGGAAATATCCTGCCAGGTAATGGCGATGCCGGCCGCCGCTGCCATGGCGATCAGGTGGATGGTGTGGTTGGTCGAACCGCCGGTGGCGTGCAGGCCGACGATGCCGTTGACGATCGAGCGCTCGTCGATCATCCGCCCGACCGGCGTGTAGGCGTTGCCGAGCGCGGTGATCGCCAGCGCCCGCTTCGTCGCTTCCCTGGTCAGCGCGTCGCGCAACGGCGTGCCGGGATTGACGAAGGAAGCGCCAGGCGTGTGCAGGCCCATGATCTCCATCAGCATCTGGTTGGAATTGGCGGTACCGTAGAAAGTGCAGGTTCCCGGCCCGTGATAGGATTTTGATTCCGCTTCGAGCAGTTCGGCCCGTCCCGCCTTGCCCTCGGCATAGAGCTGGCGGATCTTGGCTTTTTCGTCGTTCGGAATGCCGGTCGTCATCGGCCCGGCCGGGATGAAGACCGCCGGCAGATGGCCGAAGGTCAGCGCCGCGATCACCAGCCCCGGCACGATCTTGTCGCAGACGCCGAGATAGACGGCGGCATCGAACATATTGTGCGACAGGCCGATTGCCGCGGCCATGGCGATCACGTCGCGCGAGAACAGCGACAGCTCCATTCCGGGCTGGCCCTGGGTGACGCCGTCGCACATCGCCGGCACGCCGCCGGCCACCTGGGCGATGCCGCCGGCCTCGCGCGCCGCATCCTTGATCAGCGCCGGAAACGTCTCGAAAGGCTGATGCGCCGACAGCATGTCGTTATAGGAGGTGATGATACCGAGGTTCGGCACCCGGTCGCCGCCAAGCGCCACCTTTTCGGAAGGGCTGCAGACGGCAAAGCCGTGGGCCAGGTTGCCGCAGGACAGCACGGCCCGGTTGGCGGTGCGGTTCGAGGCTTCGGCGATGCGGCCGAGATAGGCCTCGCGACTGGGCTTGGAGCGCTCACGGATGCGCTGGGTGATGGCTTCGATATCGCGTCTTGCGGTCATGGCGGTCGGTCCTTTCAGGCGAGGTCCCGCAACACCTTCCGGCTATTGCCGGGACCTGCAGCCAAGTTGAGATCAGGGTGCCCAGAAAACCTCTACGGGCTTTTGAGTGGCATCGAGCACGGCGCGAATGGGCTTTCGTGTTCCAGTTCCAAGCGCGGCCTCGAATGCGCTGCGTTTTTCCGCGCCCTCGATATGCAGCGCGATGAAGGTGGCATTGATGATCCGCCCCAGTGACAGCGTCAGCCGTGGCTCGCCGGCGCTTGCCGCGTGAACCGGAAGCACGATCCTTTGCGACGACGGATCGAGCAATCTTGCCAGGTTGTCGGCATCCGGAAAGAACGAGGCGGTGTGGCCATCAGTTCCCATGCCGAGCACAACGACGTCGAGTGGCCAGGGCAGCACTTGCAGCGCCTCACTGTCGGAGACCGCTGCACCCTCGATACTTGCCGCGGCGTGGTAGAGCGGCACGAAATTCGCGGCGGCGGCCGCGTTCTGTAGCAGGTTGGCGGCAACCAGGCCGGCATTGGAGCGCGGCGATGAGGGCGGCACGAAGCGCTCGTCGACCAATGTTATCGTCACCTTTTCCCAGGCGATCGGAACGGTCGAAAGCGCCGCGAAGAATTTCGCCGGCGTCGTGCCGCCCGAGACCGCAAGCAGCGCCGTGCCGCGCTCGGCGATCGCCTTTGACAGACGGCCGGCGACGTGGCCGGCAAGCGCTGTCGCCAACTCCTGGCGTCCGGCAAATTCGTGCCAGTTGTAGGCGCCGCCTAATTGCTCTCGTGCCATGTCCGCCCGTCGCGTTCGATCAGCGCAATCGAGGCCGAGGGGCCCCATGTGCCGGCGGTGTAGCCTTGCGCCTCTTGCCTGCCGCTTTCCCAGGCGTCCTGGATCGGGTCGATCCATTTCCACGCCGCCTCGACCTCGTCGCGGCGCATGAACAGCGTCTGGTTGCCACGGATGACGTCCATGATCAGCCGCTCATAGGCATCGGGGGCGCGGCCGTCGAAGGATTGCGCAAAACTCATGTCGAGCGGAATCTGGCGCAGCCGCATGCCGCCCGGCCCCGGGTCCTTGATCATGATGAACTGCTTGACGCCCTCGTCGGGCTGCAGCCTGATGACCAGCTGGTTGGCGGAGATCGGCCCGGCGCTCTCGCCGAAGATCGAATGCGGGATCGGCTTGAATTCGATGACGATCTCCGAAACGCGCGTCGCCAGCCGCTTGCCGGTCCGGAGATAGAACGGCACGCCCGCCCAGCGCCAGTTGCCGATCTCGGCTTTGAGCGCAACGAAAGTCTCGGTGTTGCTGTTCTTGCCGAGCTCCTCGACATAGCCTTTCACCGGCCCGCCGGCCGAGGCGCCGGCACGGTATTGTCCGCGCACCGTGTGCTTCGGCGCTTCGTTGCCGTTGATGCGCTTCAGCGCCCGCAGCACCTTCAGCTTTTCGTCACGGACGGCGTCGGCGTCCATCGACGACGGCGCCTCCATGGCGACGAGGCAGAGCAGTTGCAGCATGTGGTTCTGCACCATGTCGCGCAATGCGCCGGCCTTGTCGTAATAAGTGACGCGGTCTTCCAGGCCGACTGTCTCGGCCACGGTGATCTGCACATGATCGACATTGGCGGAATTCCAAAGCGGCTCGTAGAGCGCGTTGGCAAAGCGCAGCGCCATCAAATTCTGCACCGTCTCCTTGCCGAGATAGTGATCGATGCGGAAAATCTGGCTTTCATGGAAGTCGTCGCCGACCAGGTCGTTGAGCGCGCGCGCCGAAGCTAGATCGCGGCCGATCGGCTTTTCCAGCACGATGCGCGAATTCGGCGTGATCAGCCCGTGCTCCTTCAGCTTGTGCGAGATGTCGCCGAACAGTGCCGGCGCCACCGCCAGATAGAAAGCGCGGATGTGTTCGCTGTCGCCGATCGCCTGCTTCAGCCTGTCGAAGCCGGCACCTGTGGTTGCATCTGCCGGGACATAGGAAAGCCGTGCGAGGAACGTCTTCAGTTCCGTGGCGTCGATATCTTCCGGCTTCACGTGGTCGGCAATCGCCTGCCTGGCGAAAGACTGGAACTCCTCGTCTGTCATCTTCGAACGCGATGTGCCGATGATGCGCGTCGGCTCGGAAAACTGGTGGTCGCGCTGGCGGTAGTATAGCGACGGCAGAAGCTTGCGTTCCGACAGATCGCCGGTGCCGCCGAAAATGATGAAGTCGAAAGGGTCGACGGGGATGATCTGGCTGGTCATGGTCTGTCCGCTCTGACGCCGGTCGCGATAACGCGGCTGATATAATCTAATCGATTTAAACTTGCCAGTGCCATTGCGTCACATCCGCGTGTGCTCTTGACACCGGCGCTGGCCGGCGGCTTGTCGGCAAGCGATGCTTCCGGGAGCGTTCGCAGGTGCAGCATAGAGCGGGATCAAGGCGAAAGCCAAAGGAGAAATCGGCAATGGACACACATCTTTCGATGGCCATGGCCAAACGCGTTTTCGATCGTCTTCAACGATGAGTGAGAAAAGCATGCGCCTCAAAAACAAGGTCGCCATCATCACCGGCGCTGCCTCGGGTTTTGGCGAGGGCATGGCCAGGCGCTTTGCCGAGGAGGGCGCGCGCGTAGTCGTCGCCGATCTGAACGCCAAGGGCGCAGAGCGCGTTGCCGGCGAGATCGGCGAAAAGGCGATCTGGACCCAGACCGACGTCTCGCTGCGGTCCGAATTCGACGACATGGTCCATGCTGCAATGAGCGCCTTCGGCCGCATCGACATCATGGTCAACAACGCCGGTTATACCCATCGCAACGGTGACATGCTGGAAGTCGACGAGGCGACCTTCGACCTGATCACGTCAGTCAACATGAAGGCGATCTACCACGCAGCGCTTGCCGTGGTACCGGTGATGGAGCGGCAAGGCGGTGGCGTCATCCTGACGACGGCCTCCACGGCCGGTATCAGACCGCGGCCCGGCCTCACCTGGTACAATGCATCGAAGGGCTGGGCGATCACCGCGACCAAATCGATGGCGGTGGAACTCGCGCCGAAGAACATCCGCGTCAACTGCCTCTGCCCAGTTGCCGGCGAGACCGGCATGCTCGCGAAATTCATGGGCGCCGACACACCCGAGATCCGCGAGAAGTTCCGCGCGTCGATCCCGCTCGGCCGGCTTTCGACGCCGCTCGACATAGCCAATGCCGCGCTTTGGCTCGCTTCGGACGAGGCGGCTTTCATCACCGGCGTGGCGCTGGAAGTCGACGGCGGGCGTTGTATTTGAACGGTCCGGTTATCCGGCGGAGGACCGGCTGATGGCGAGCGACCCGCAATCGCTCTGCCGGCCCTACGCCCCGGTTTTGACGTAGCTCTTGTAGATCCAGCCGCGCTTGCCGTTGTACACGATCTGGCACCATTGCTTGCAGCTCATCACTTGCACCGATGTCTTGGCCGGCACGGTGAGAATGGCGGCCGCATTCTTTTTTGGGCCGGTGCGCATGGTGACGGATCTCAGGATGCGTCCGGTACCGGCAGTATTGGCTCTTCCGGATTTTGCCTTGGTGCTGTTGTCGTCTTCGCTCGCGGTCTGCGTCGGCAGTTGCGGCTTGGGCGTGGGGATGGCGGCGGTCTGCGCGCCATCGGGCCCGCTGTTTTTCGTTGAGCTGCCGGGAGCCGCGACCTTGGCAAACAATGCCGCAGCGTCGGGTTTTGCTGCCGGGTCGGCGAATGCCACCGAAGCAGACGATTTATCGGTCGCCTGCTCGGTCTGGCTTGCCAGCTGGTCGGATGCTGCCGTGGCGGCGGCCGATGCCGTCTTTGGCCCCGTCCAGCGCGGATCGTTGGGAGCCAGCGCTGGTATCTCGGCTTCCGCTGCGGCCACCGCTGGGGAAACCGCATCTGCCTTGCCCGTCGTCCGCGGCGCCGCAGCAAGCTTGGCAGGCATGATCTTCGTCGTCTTGACCGGGATGGTCGGAACGATCTGCTCAGGACTTGCGGCCGCTTGTCGCTCATTTGCCGGCAATGCCAGCCACAGTGCCACCGCGGCAACGCCGAGCAGTGCGGCCGTGCCAAGCGCGGCTATCACCAGATGCGCGTTCGACCGAACCCCGTGCCAGAACGTCGGCCGCATATCGTAACCGAATTGCATCGCAAGGCGCCGTCGTTCCGGCGCGCCGAAACTGAAGGGCTCTCTCACACTTGCCACCTCCATTTGCGGGCCGATGTTCTTACGACCCATGCCGGAGAGCCGGCATTTCGATCGGCATCGGTCCCAAACCAAAAGCGGGCAGGCCCGCAAAAATTCCCCGTTCAGCTGCCCACGAGCATCATCTTTCGCCCGCGATTGTGGCATCACTGCGCCCTTGGCCGGAATTCTGCGCCCTGGTTAAGGATTCTGCAACGTCTGGTTAAATCCTGTCCCGCAACGCGTACCAGTTGAGCGCAAGAAAGAGCAGTGGCGCGCGCAAACGCCGGCCGCCGGGGAAGGGTGGAATTTTCAGGTCCTCGATCAGCTTCAGCCGGTCGCGGTTGCCGGCGACCGTCTCGGCATAAAGCTTGCCGAAAAAGTTCGACAGCATGACGCCGTGGCCGGAATAACCGCCGATCGAGGTCACATTGGGCATCACTTCGCGCACGAACGGCTTTCTCGGCACGGTGATGCCGACATAGCCGCCCCAGCCATGCGTGATCTCGACGTCCTTCAGTGCCGGATAGATTTCGGCGATCTGCCGGCGGATGTGGATGTGGATGTCCTTGGGATCGTTGACCGCATAGATCTCGCGCCCGCCAAACAGCAGCCGCCCGTCCTTCGATTTGCGGAAATAGCGCACGACGAAGCGCGAATCGTCGACCGCCTCGCCACCCGGCAACACTTTGGAATCGGCTCCCAGCGGCACCGTTGCGCCGATGAAGGAGCCGATCGGCATGATATGCGCGGCACTCACCGGTTCGAGCGTGCCGCCATAGGCATTGACCCCGATCAGGCATTTAGCGGCGGCGATCGTGCCCTTCGGCGTCACAACCCTCACCTTGCCGCCGCTGGAGGTGATGCCGGTCGACGGCGTCTGCTCGAATAGCTTTGCGCCGGCCTCTGCCGCCACCTTTGCGGTGCCGATGACCAGTTTCAGCGGATGGATGTGGCCGGTGCCGGTGTCGCGGGTGCCGCCGAAATAATGCGTCGAGCCGAGCCGCTCGGCTGTCTCCGCGGCATCCATGAATGAGATGTGCGGATAGCCGAATCGGCACGCCATGATCTCGGCATGCGCCTTGTAGTCGTCGACATAGCGCTTCTTGTGCGCCACCGACATCTGGCCGGGCATATAGTCGATCTCGATCTGGTGCATCGCGGCAAAGTCGAGCAGATGCGCCTTGGCCTCTTCGGCCAGGTCGAACAGCGCCTTGGCGCGGGAAAAGCCGTATTCCGCTTCCAGTTCCTCTGCCCAGGCCCGTTGTCCGGTGCCGAGCTGGCCACCATTGCGGCCTGATGCGCCGTCACCGAAACGATGCGTTTCGATAAGCACGACATCCGCGCCTGTCTTGGCGAGATGAGCCGCCGCCGACAGACCGGTAAAGCCGCCGCCGACAATCACCACATCGCATGTCCGGTCGCCGTCGAGCGCCGGATACTCGGGCCTTGGCCCGGCCGTGTCTTCGTACCAGGAGCGGCCGGGGGAGATTGGGGATTGGTAAGTCATGATGCTCGGCTAGGGCAGTAGGGCAGTAGGTGTCTATTCAGCCGACAGCTTGCGGATCAGAAGCCGCAAGAGCTTTCCTACGCTCTCGCTGTGGGGCATCAATGACTCGACCGCCTCGCGAGAGGTAATTCCAACCCTTTGCGCGATTAAAAGGTGTGTCTCCAGTTCCTTGAGTGATCCCTGGGCGATCCTGAGAAACTGCTGGTAGGAAGCTCGGCTTTCTCGGCCGTAACCCTCGGCGATGTTGGCGGGCACCGACGTTGCTGCCCGACGCACCTGACTCGTCAGCCCGTAGATCTCGTCTTTCGGCCAAGTCCTTGTTACTTGGTAGATTGCAACTGTTAGGTCCATGGCTTGCTGCCAAACGATCAGATCCCTGTACGATGCGATCTTGTCCGTCATCCTTGCCCTACTGCCCTACTGCCATATTGCCCTACTCCCCTACTGCCATATTGCCCTACTCCCCTACTCCCCTACTCCCCTACTACACATTCAGCAGCAAATACTCCCTCTCCCACGGGCTGATCACTTCCATGAAGGTCTCGAATTCCGCTCGCTTGATCGCCGCATAGGTGGCGGCAAATGACTTGCCGAGCAGCGCGCCGAGTTCTTCGTCAGCCTCGAACAGGTCGACGGCTTCGAGCAGGCTGCGCGGCAGGTCGATCTGGTCCTCGTTGGCGGTCGTCAGAACCGGCGGCTCGGCCTTGATCTTGTTGGTCATGCCGATCAGCCCGCAGGCAAGCGATGCCGCCAGCGCCAGATAGGGGTTGGCGTCGGAGGAGGGGATGCGGTTCTCGACGCGCCGCGCCGCCGGGTCGGAGCGGGGCACGCGGAAGGCCGTGGTGCGGTTGTCGTAGCCCCATTTGTTGTTGACCGGCGCCGAGGCCGACTGCGTCAGCCGCCGGTAGGAATTGACGTAGGGCGCAAACATCACCAGCGCGTTCGGCACATGTTTCTGCATGCCGCCGATGAAATGGAAGAAGGCCTCGGTCTCCGAGCCGTCCTCCGCCGAAAAAACGTTCTTGCCGGTCTTCTTGTCGATGATCGACTGATGGATATGCATGGCCGAACCGGGCTGCCCTTGGATCGGCTTGGCCATAAACGTGGCGTAGATCTCGTGCTTGAGCGCCGCCTCGCGGATGGTTCGCTTGAACATGAACACCTGGTCGGCGAGCTCGATCGGATCGCCGTGACGCAGATTGATTTCGAGCTGGCCGGCGCCCTCCTCGTGGATCAGCGTGTCGATCTCCAGGCCCTGGCTTTCGGAGAAATGGTAGATGTCGTCGATCAATTCGTCGAATTCGTTAACCCCGGCGATCGAATAGCCGGCGCCGCCGCCGATCGGCCGTCCCGATCGACCTACTGGCGGGGTCAGCGGATAGTCCGGATCGGGGTTCTTGCGCACCAGGTAGAACTCGATCTCGGGTGCCACGACTGGCCTCAGCCCACGCTTGTCATAGGCGGCAAGCACGCGCTTCAGCACGTTGCGCGGCGTGAACTCGACCGAGCGGCCGTCCTGGTGGACGAGGTCGCAGATAACCGCCGCGGTAGGGTCCTCCTCCCACGGCACCACCGTCAGCGTCGAGAGGTCAGGCATCAGCTTGAGGTCGCCGTCGTCCTCCGGATAGTGGAAGCCGTTGCCGTCCTCCGGATAGCCGCCGGAAATCGTTGTCATGAACACCGCCGAAGGCAGCGCCAGCGAGGTGTTGGAGGTGAACTTCTTCGATGGCATCATCTTGCCGCGCGCAACCCCGGCCTGGTCGGGTGTGATGCATTCGATATCTTCGATGCCGCGCCATTCCAGCCAGGCGCTGACTTCCTTCCAGTTCTTGACGCCACGTTGGTTTTTCACGAAGGCAGGCGTGCGGACGCGTCCTCCGCGGCTCGACGGACGGACTTCCTTTTTTGCAGGCGGCATCAATCACCAGATTTGTTGCAGATTGTGGAGTATAGCCGTTGCCGACGACGAAAGGGAAGGGGAGCCGGCTGGCGTGCGCCTCGATAACCGGGGGAACACAACGACTTCCGGATAAAAGCCTCCTGGTCTAGGGTCGGCCTCCCGCAACGCTGCAATTAATGGTCCCCATGCAACACAGCCGCAAACTGACGACGATCGGCTTCGACGCCGACGACACGCTGTGGCAGAACGAACAGTTCTTCCGCATGACCGAGCAGCGCCTCGCCGCGCTGCTCGCCGACCACGCCGAGGAGGACCGGATTTCAGCAAGATTGCTGGAGGCCGAGAAGCGCAACCTCGCGGTCTACGGCTTCGGCATCAAGGGGTTCACGCTGTCGATGATCGAGACGGCGATCGAGGTCACCGAAGGCCAGGTGCCTGCCTCAACCATTGCTGAAATTCTCGCCGCGGGCCGCGAGATGCTCAGCCATCCGATCGAGCCGCTTCCGCATGCGCGCGAGACCGTGGAAAAGCTGGCCGGCGCTTACCGCCTGGTGCTGATCACCAAGGGCGACCTGTTCGACCAGGAACGCAAGCTCGCGCAATCCGGCCTGGGCGAGCTGTTTGATGCCGTCGAGATCGTCAGCGACAAGAGCGCGGCCACCTATACCCGCATCTTCAGCCGCCACGGCGACGGCCCGGAAAAGGGTATGATGGTCGGCAACTCGCTCAAATCGGACGTCGTACCGGCCATCGAAGCCGGCAGTTGGGGCATCCACGTGCCGCACGAGCTCACCTGGGTGCTGGAACATGTCGAGCCGCCGGTCTCAGCACCACGCTTTCGCCAGATAGCCAATCTCGGTGAACTGCCGGGCTTGATCGAGCGTATCGGCGAGATTGATTGATCAGGTCTGCAGCCGAGGCATCGCGGTAGGCGTCAGTTGCGGCCGACCCCGACCAGCCGGTCGATCACCGGCTGCAGCCGTTCGGTGGTGATCGGCTTGACGACCACTGCATCGATGACGCTGGACAGGCCCAGGCTCTCCGGCGTGCCGGTCTTGACTGAGAGCAGGATCACCGACGGAAGCGATCTGCCTGACGCCCTTCGCAGTGCATCGATACCCGACAGCAAGGCGTCGCAGTCCCCATTCTCCGCACCGCCGTCGAGAACGACAGTGCCGGGAATCAGCGCGTGCAAGGCCTTTGCCGCGGTTTCGGGAGCTTCCGAGATCGGTTTGAGGCCGGACCGCTCCACGATTTTTGAAACCACGACGCGGTTGATCGGTGATTTTCCGACCACCAGCACCCGCGAAAAATCCGGGAGCATCCGCGTCTCCATGTCCCGGCTAACAAAAGGCAGCTGTTTTGCAGTCTCGATATCGCGATTCGCTGGGCACATGGCGGGGCAGGCCGTTGTTCAATGTTTCAATGCAGGGTTGAAACTCGAGAGGTAATTGGCGTGAGATCACTGCTCATGTCAAGCTCAAATGGCGTATCAGGAGAATATCGCAAGAAACATTAAAATTAAAATTAAGTGCTTTTCTTTGCGGCCGCCCGAAGAAGAAGTTGCCACCACAATCGGGCAGGCTCAGCTAAGTTTGGCTTTGCAGCGCGAACGCACCAACTCGCAGCCGTAGCCGGGTTGACGTAAGGTTGGACGAAGGCGAGTCAGGCCTGTCGCGAGCTTGTCGTATCGCCTCGCCGAACTACCCTTCCTCGTTGGCTAAGCACGTCTCTTTGACCGACGGGAGATGACGATGGAACTCGTGACTCACAAGAAATTCAAAAATGGCCGGTTGATGCCATGGGGAAAGGGTACGATCGTTACCGGCGCAAAGGGGTTTATCTACCTTTCCGGAAACACCGCGACGGCCGAGGACTACGATCCGATCGGCAAAAGCGGCGGCGCCGCCATTGGCGATGCAGCGGCACAGTGGCGCGCAATTCTCACCAATATCAAATCAGATCTGGAGGAGCTTGGCAGTGCGCTCGAGCATCTCATCCGGCTGACCTTCTTTGTTAAGGGGCCATTTCCAGATGGCGGCGTGCTGAGCTCGCCCAATTTTCGCTTGGACGTCTTGGACGAATTCTTTGCCGTGCACTGCCCGAAGCACTGCAGCTACAACAACCCGCCGCCCTCGGAAGTTATTGGCGTTGCAGCGCTTGCGCAGCCTGATCTTGTCATTGAAATCGTTGCATTAGCGGCTCTGCCGGATTAGGCAAAGCCGCGGCGTGCAAGGTGCGATAGCATGCGCTCAAAAGAGGCGCGGTGCTATCGAGTTTGTCTGTCGTGGCTCCGCTGTGTGACGATGACCGGGATCAGCAGATCGCCCCAGTTGCCGTCGCCGCCATGGTGCCGTGCCGAGCGCACCAGTTCGACCGAGACGCCTGCCTCGACCGCCTTCATCACCGACTGATTGAGCCTGTGCAGATCGTTCGCCAGCATGCGGATGGTCGCCTGCTGGTCGACATTCATGCTGGTGGCCTGCTCTTCGGCCCGTTCCTTGACGCGGCTTATCGAAGCCATTGGTCTTCTCCCTGTGTTGCCATGCCTGTTGTGTTGCCATGCCCGTTTGGGCGTTCACTCTGTTTGTCTGCTATTCCGCCGCCGGCCTGAATTGGGCGCGCTCGGTCGATCCCTGCATGGCCGTGGTCGAAGACTGGCCACCGGTGATCGCCATCGAGACGGCATCGAAATAGCCGGTGCCGACCTCGCGCTGGTGCTTGGTGGCGGTATAGCCATTGGCTTCCGCGGCGAATTCCGCCTGCTGCAGTTCCGAATAGGCGGCCATCTGCCGCTCCTTGTAGCCGCGGGCGAGCTCGAACATGCCGAAATTGAGCTGGTGGAAACCGGCCAGCGTAATGAACTGGAACTTGTAACCGATGGCGCCGAGTTCCTTCTGGAACTTCGCGATCATTGCGTCGTCGAGATTCTTCTTCCAGTTGAAAGACGGCGAGCAATTATAGGCAAGCAGCTTGCCTGGATGATGCTTGCGCACGCCTTCGGCAAACGTCCTGGCCTGCGCCAGATCGGGCTTGGAAGTCTCGCACCAGATCAGGTCCGCATAGGGCGCATAGGCGACGGCGCGGGCGATGCAGGGCTCGATGCCGTTGCTGACACGATAGAAGCCCTCCGCGGTGCGGCCGGCGCCATAATCGACGAAGGGCTGGTCGCGCTCATCGATGTCGGAGGTCAAGAGCTGTGCCGCTTCCGCGTCGGTGCGTGCCACGACCAGCGTCGGCGTACCCATGACGTCGGCGGCAAGCCGCGCCGCGTTGAGGTTGCGGATATGTGCGGCGGTCGGGATCAGCACTTTGCCGCCAAGATGGCCGCATTTCTTCTCCGAAGCCAGCTGGTCCTCGTAATGGATGCCGGCCGCACCCGCCTCGATGAACGCCTTCATGATCTCGAAGGCGTTGAGCGGCCCGCCGAAACCGGCTTCCGCGTCGGCGACGATCGGCGCGAACCAGGTGTCGACCGACAGCCCGTTGCCTTCCGAAGTCTCGATCTGGTCGGCGCGCTGTAAGGTGCGGTTTATGCGCTTGACCAGTTCGGGCGCGGCATTTGCGGGATAAAGCGACTGGTCCGGGTACATGGCGGAAGCGGTGTTGGCATCGGCGGCGACCTGCCATCCTGACAGATAGATCGCTTTCAGCCCGGCCCGCACCTGCTGCATCGCCTGGTTGCCCGACATGGCACCCAGCGCGTTGACGAAATCCTCTTCATGGATGAGCTGCCACAGCCGGTTTGCCCCCATTTCGGCGAGGCTCTGCCGGATCTGCACCGAGCCGCGCAGCCGCTTCACGTCGTCCGGTGAATAGGGCCTTTCGATGCCATCAAAGCGGCCTTGCGGCGCCGACGGGACGAGGTTGTAAAAGTCGGTCATTGATCACTCCAGGCGGTTTTGATGCCGGTTTAGGAAGGCGTCGCAGAGGGAAAATATGTGCGCCATATGTGTGACACCATTTACACGTCGGCACGACGCAAGCGAGGTAAACCTCCGGATCAGTCATAAAATAAGGGAAAACCTGTGTTGTGTTTGACTGATGAGAGCTGTAAATCTGTCATGGTTGTAAAGACAGCCATGCCATCGGCGGATGTAAAATTCTGTCAAGGAAACTCGATTGGCCGACCACAAAATCTTTGCCGGGCCGCGCATTCGTCGCATCCGCAACGCCAAGGGGCTGACCCAGACGGCGATGGCCGAAGGGCTCGGCATCTCGCCGTCCTATCTCAATCTTATCGAGCGCAACCAGCGGCCGCTGACGGTGCAACTGATCCTGAGGCTGGCATCCGTCTACAAGGTTGACCCGCACGAACTGCAGGGCGAGGCGCGGGGATCGGTCGCCGATTTGAAGGAAGTGTTTTCAGATCCGTTGCTGGCCGGCGAACTGCCGGGCGACCAGGAACTCATCGAGCTTGCCGAGGCGGCGCCCAACGCTTCCGCCGCTGTGATAAAACTGTTTCGCGCCTATCGCGAGCAGGCCGAGCGATTATCGGATCTCAACGAGCTGCTCGCGCGTGAGGGCAAGGCCACCGCACTCTCCGGTGCCCGGCTGCCGATCGACGAGGTGCATGAGATTTTCGAACGCCGGCCGAATCATTTTGCCGCGCTCGAAGAGGAAGCCGAGGCATTCACGTCGGTGCTCGATCCTGGCGACGATCTGTTCAGTGCGTTGAAGGCTTGGCTGCGGCGTGAATTCGGCATCGTCGTTAAGGTACTGCCGGTCGCTACCATGCCCAACTGGCGGCGTCGCTATGACCGTCACTCGCAACGCCTGTTCCTGTCCGAGCGCCTGTCGCCATTCGATCAGCTGCGCGAGGTGGCTATGGAGGCCTGCCTGATCCGCATGAGCGTCGCTGTCGCCGCCGAGATCCAGGCGCTGAAGCTGACCACGGACGAAGCCCGCCGGCTGGCGCGTTTCGAGCTCGGCCGCTATGCCGCGCACGCTCTGATGATGCCCTATCAGCCTTTTCACGCCGCTGCGGTCCGCACCCGCTACGATATAGACATGTTGCGGTCGCGCTTCGGCGTTTCCTTCGAGCAGGCGGCGAACCGGCTGACCACGCTGCAGCGGCCGGGTGCGTCGGGTGTGCCGTTCTTCATGCTCGAGGTCGACAGTGCCGGCAATCGGTTCCGCAAGGCGGGCAGCCACGGCTTTCCGCAAAGCCGCTTCGGCGGCGGCTGTCCGAAGCTGCCGGTCCATGCCGCCTTCGCCCAGCCCGGCCAGATCCTGGTCGAGGCAGTGGAAATGCCCGACGGTGCGGCGTTCCTCTGCATGGCCCGCACGCTCGAAGGGCCGCAGGGCTCGTTTGCCGAGCGCCCGCGGCGCACGGCGCTGTTGCTCGGCTGCGACATCGGTTTTCGCGACGAGGTCGTCTATGGAGCGGCATTGCCGGGGCCGGCCGCCATCGGCAAGACCGGACAGAGCGCCGCTGCGCTGGCGACGCCGGTCGGCCCTGCCTGCCGGCTGTGCGAACGCATCGGCTGCCTCGCCCGCGCCGAGCCACCCGTTACACGTCCGCTCGGCCTCGACGAGATGGTCACGGGACTGTCGGCGTTCGATTTCCAGTGATTCGGCTCCAGCAATATTGCGGCTGAATCTTCGACCAAAGGACCTCATCTGTTCCTGCGGCGGCAACCAGTAAGCTGGTTCGCGGTTGCCGGCCAAAATATTGGTTCAGCCAAAATATTGATTCAGCCGAATATTGATTCAGCATTGACGGTACGGTATCAAAAAAAAGAACTGCGCAACGGTCGGGGGATCAATGATGGGCAGGACAGTTTTTTGGCTTGGCTTGGCGCTCGCGTTTTCGGCCGATCCCGCATTGGCTGAAAAGTCCTCGGATTTCTTCAATTCCTATCAACACTACAATGATGCCGGCAAGGCGTTCCTGGACAAGATCGATCCGAAGACCGGCGCGATAAATCTTGCCGAAGGCATCCATCTCGACCTCAAGGACAAGTTCTATTTTCTGGACAAGAAGGACACGCTCTCCGTCCTCACCGAAGCCTGGGGCAATCCGCCCGACTCTGGTTCCGATGCCCTCGGCATGATCTTTCCAGTCTCCCATGATCCCATTGCCGACAACAATTGGGGGATAGAGCTGCGCTGGGAAAAGATCGGTTACGTCGACGACAGCGACGCCGCGTCCATCGATTACAATGAACTGCTGCGCAACATGCAGTCAGACACTCTGTCCGGCAACGATCAGAGGGTAAAGGATGGCTATGCGCCCATTACGCTGATCGGCTGGGCGTCGCCGCCGGTTTATGACGCGGCCCACAAGCGCCTGCACTGGGCCAAGGAGCTGCAATTTGGCAACGATGCCGCCCATACGCTCAACTACGACGTCCGTTTCCTTGGCAGGGAGGGCGTCTTCGTGATGAGCTATATCGCGACGGTGGAACAATTGCCGGAGATAAGGCAAAGCCTGGATGAAGTGCTTGGCCTCGCGGACTTCAATACCGGCAAGACATACGCCGATTTCGTGCCGGGCGTCGATACGGTTGCGGCGATTGGCGTCGGTGGTCTGATTGCCGGCAAGCTGGCGGCGAAAGCAGGTTTTCTGGTCGTGGCGCTGATCGCGCTGAAAAAGTTTGGCCTGCTCCTGCTGATTCCGCTGGCCGGTCTCTGGCGTTTTATCCGCGGCAACAAGAGCACCTCGTAACGCATCATCGACAGGTCGCCTCGGAGCATCGCCGGGCGAGGGGCGAGGCGCCCTCATCAGTGCGCCAAACGGAACATCGAACTGGATCACGCCCGGCCTTCTGCTTTGCGTTACGCGAATTAGGCACGTCTCTGTCGTCCATTGCACATCGTGCTGCTCCGAATTCGCCGACAGTCGTACCCATGACCGATACCGCATCATCTCCGGTTGCCGCTTCGCCGATCGTGTCGCCGCAAGGGGAACGCGTCGGCTTCCTGCTGGTATTCCTGTCGGCGTTGATGTGGAGCTTCGGCGGCAGCATTGCGCGCTTCATCGACAACGCCGACAGCTGGACGGTGGTGTTCTGGCGCTCGGTCTGGGCCGCCGCCTTCCTGCTCTGCTTCATGGTCTGGCGCGACGGCTGGCGTGGCACGCTGAAGCTGTTTCGCGGCATGGGCCTGGCCGGCCTTGCGGTGGCGTTCTGCTTCGCCACGGCGTCGACCTCTTTCGTCGTGGCGCTTGCCTATACCACGGTCGCCAACATCCTGTTGATGCAGGCCGGCGTGCCGCTTCTGGCAGCGCTGTTTGCGTGGGCGCTGTTTCGCGAACGGGTGGCGGTGGCGACCTGGGTGGCGATCGCCGCCGTCATTGCCGGCGTCGCCATCATGGTGTCGGAATCGCTCGATGGCGCGGTGTCGCCGATCGGCGACGGGCTGGCGCTGCTCATCGCTGTCATGTTCTCGATCGCCACCGTCATCACGCGCCGCTTTGCCCATGTGCGCATGACGCCGGCGACCTGCCTCGGCACGATGCTGGCGGCCGCCTTTGCGGCATCGCAGGCGTCGGCGCTGGGCGTCTCCAGTCACGATATGGGCTTCCTCTTTGCCTTTGGCGTGATCAATCTGGGACTCGGTCTCGCCTTCTTCGCCACCGGAGCCCGGCTTGTTCCGGCCGCCGTCGCGGCGCTGCTCGGCACGTTCGAACCGATCCTTGGCCCGATCTGGGTCTGGCTCATCCATTCCGAGGTGCCGTCGGCGCGCACCATCGTCGGCGGTGCGGTCGTGGTCACCGCGCTGCTCGTCCATATCGGGCTCGAGTTCAAGCGTCAGACGCGGCCCGCGCGAGCGGGCGTCACCGGTGTGCCGTCACCTAATTGATGCAGTGCGCGCGTCAAAGCGAGATGAACCATTGACAACGTCGCAGCCGCGCGGGCAGGCTGCGATCACGGCAACAACAAGACAGGCGTATCTTGCCAAGTCTCCATGCCGGCCGCATCGAGGCCGGACAATATCGTCGTCTCCCTGCCCGCGCCGTAGCGAAAGCTTCCGACGGCGTCGGAACACCACCAACGCCACGCCAGGTCTTCGCTGTCGGCTCGCCGCCGAACGATAATGGCGCCGGCAATTCGCGCTTGTCGCCTGCCTGCAAGCCCAATACCCTGAAGCAAATGCCCAGCCGCGCGGACGCCGCGACGAGCTGGCGACGGAACACTCATCAAAGGAGAATAGCATGACCCGCAAAGCGCTCTGGCTTTCGGCGACTTCGGCGTTTCTGGCAGTTTTCACCTTGGGCGCGCATGCCGAGGATCGCGTCGTCAACGTCTTCAACTGGTCGGACTATATCGACAGTTCGATCATCGACGACTTCACCAAGGAAACCGGCATCAAGGTCGTCTACGACACTTTCGATTCCAACGAGATCCTGGAAACGAAACTGCTCGCCGGCGGCAGCGGCTACGATGTCGTCGTGCCCAGCGGCAATTTCCTTGCACGCCAGATCCAGGCGGGTGTGTTCCAGAAGCTCGACAGGTCGAAACTGCCGAACATTTCAAATATGTGGGACACGGTCATGGAACGGACCGCCAAATATGATCCCGGCAACGAATATTCGATCAACTACATGTGGGGTACTGTTGGCATCGGCTACAACATCAAGAAGGTGCAGGCAGCGCTCGGCACCGACAAGATCGACAGCTGGGACATGTTCTTCAATCCCGAAAGCCTGGCCAAATTGAAGGACTGCGGCGTCTATGTGCTGGATTCGCCGGCCGACATCATACCGGCGGCACTGAAATATCTGGGCCTCGATCCGAACAGCACGTCGCCCGATGAGATTGCCAAGGCCGAAGAAACCTTGCTGAAGGTCCGGCCCTATATCCGCAAGTTCCACTCTTCCGAATACATCAACGCCCTTGCCAATGGCGACATCTGCCTGGCGGTCGGCTGGTCGGGTGACGTCTTCCAGGCCCGCAACCGCGCCGACGAAGCCAAGCAGGGCGTCGAGATCGGCTACTCCGTGCCGAAGGAAGGTGCCCAGATGTGGTTCGACCAGATGGCGATCCCGGCCGATGCGCCGCATGTCGCCGAAGCCCATGAGTTCCTGAACTACATGATGAAGCCCGAAGTGATCGCCAAATCGTCGAACTATGTGCTCTATGCCAACGGCAACAAGGCTTCGCAGCAGTTCATCGACAAGGCGATCCTGGAAGATCCGGCGATCTATCCGGATGCAGCCACCTTGCAGAAGCTCTACACCGTATCGCCTTACGATCCCAAGACCCAGCGCATCATCACTCGCACCTGGACCAAGATCGTCACCGGCCAATAGCAATCTGACCAGGCCCCGGCAGCCGTTGCCGGGGCCGCTTTCTCATGGGGCAAGCAGCAGGACGGAGTGGGACATGAAATCGCTTGGCAGCATCCGCAGGGATTTTGCGCCATGGAACGATCCGAACGCCAAGCCATACATCCAGTTCGACAACGTCACCAAGAAATTCGGTGAGTTCACAGCGGTCAACAACCTGTCGCTGACCATTTTCGAACGCGAATTCTTTGCCTTGCTGGGGGCCTCAGGCTGCGGGAAATCGACACTGCTTAGGATGCTTGCCGGCTTCGAGGAGCCGACCGCCGGCCGCATCCTGCTCGATGGCCAGGATCTGCGCGGCATTCCGCCCTACCGGCGGCCGGTCAACATGATGTTCCAGTCCTACGCCTTGTTTCCGCACATGACGGTCGAGAACAACATCGCCTTCGGCCTCAAGCAGGAAGGCATGGCCAAGGCCGACATCGACAAGCGCGTCGCCGAGATGCTGAAGCTGGTCAAGCTCGAGCAGTTCGCCAAGCGCAAGCCGCACCAATTGTCGGGCGGCCAGCGCCAGCGCGTCGCGCTCGCGCGCTCGGTGGCCAAGCGGCCGAAAGTCCTGCTGCTCGACGAGCCGCTTGGTGCGCTGGACAAGAAGCTGCGCGAGGAAACCCAGTTCGAGCTGATGGACCTGCAGCAGAACCTCGGCCTCACCTTCGTCGTCGTCACCCATGATCAGGAAGAGGCGATGACGATGGCTGACCGCATCGCCATCATCGACAAGGGCGAGGTGATGCAGGTGGCGACGCCGGCCGAGGTCTACGAGGCGCCGGGTTCCCGCTTCGTCGCCGGCTTCGTCGGCAATGTGAATATGTTCGACGGCAAGATCGCGGCTGGCGAGGCCGGCAGCGCGAGCATCGATGCCGGCAACGGCATCACCATCCGGACCGAAAATGCCGGCAGTGCCGCCGCCGGAACATCCGTCACCTTCGCCATCAGGCCGGAGAAGATCAAGGTGTCCTCCACGAAACCGGCCGGTGCCGTCAACGCCATCGAGGGCGAGGTCTACGACATAGCCTATCTCGGCGACATGACCGTCTATCACGTCAGGCTGGACGACGGTCAGGTGGTGCGGGCGAGCACCATGAACGCGGCACGCCTCACCGAGGACCCATTGACCTGGAACGACCGCGCCTGGGTTTCTTTCCGCCCCGACGCCGGCGTCGTCCTGGCACGGTAGGGACTGATCATGTCCGCTGTCACCGCCGCAACAAGCTCTCCGGCAAGCGCTGCCGGCAAATCCGCCTTGGTCAGGCTGGGAGCGGCCTTCGTTAGCCGGCTCGTCATCATCGTCCCCTACCTCTGGCTGCTGTTCTTCTTTCTCGTCCCTTTCATCATCGTCTTCAAGATTTCGCTGTCGCAGACTGCGATCGCCATGCCGCCCTACACGCCGGTGCTCGATTTCCGCAGCGGCATTTCCGGGTTTATCTCGGAATTCGGCGCGCTCAATTTCGACAACTATACCTGGCTGACGCAGGATGCGCTTTACTTCAATGCCTATGTGACGAGCGTCATCGTCGCCGCCATCTCGACGGTCCTGACATTGCTGGTCGGCTATCCCATTGCCTATGGCATGGCACGCGCTCCGGCGACGATTCGCCCGACCTTGCTGATGCTGGTGATCCTGCCGTTCTGGACCTCGTTCCTGATCCGTGTCTACGCCTGGATTGGCATCCTCAAGCCCGAGGGCCTGCTCAACCAGCTGCTGCTCGCCACCGGCATCATCAGCCAGCCGCTGATCATCCTCAACACCTATACGGCGATCTTCATCGGCATCGTTTACTCCTATCTGCCGTTCATGGTGCTGCCGCTCTATTCGTCCTTGGAGAAAATGGACCATTCTCTGATCGAGGCGGCCAAGGATCTCGGCTGCCCGCCGACCAGCGCCTTCTGGAAGATCACCTTTCCGCTGTCGCTGCCCGGCGTCATCGCCGGCTGCCTCCTGGTGTTCATTCCTGCCGTCGGCGAGTTCGTCATCCCCGACCTGCTCGGCGGCTCGCAGACGCTGATGATCGGCAGGACGCTGTGGAACGAGTTCTTCGCCAACCGCGACTGGCCAGTGTCGTCCGCGGTTGCCGTCATCTTGCTGCTGCTGCTGATCGTGCCGATCATGCTCTTCCAGCGAGCCCAGGCGCGCGCCCAGGAGCAGGACCAATGAATGCGACCTGGAGCCGCTTCAACATCACTTCGATCGTGCTCGGCTTTGCCTTTCTTTACCTGCCGATCGTCCTGCTCGTTGTGTTCTCTTTCAACGAGTCGAAGCTGGTCACCGTCTGGGGCGGCTTTTCGACGAAATGGTATGTGTCGCTGTTCCACAATCGGGGTCTGATGGACGCCACCTGGGTGACGGCCCGCGTCGGCGTCATCTCGGCCACGGTGGCGACCGTGCTCGGCACGCTGGCGGCGCTCACCTTGACACGCTACACGCGCTTTCGCGGCCGGCTGCTGTTTTCGGGCATGGTGTTTGCGCCGCTGGTCATGCCGGAAGTCATCACCGGCCTGTCGCTATTGCTGCTCTTCGTCGCCGTCGGCCTCGACCGCGGCTTTCTGACGGTGACGCTTGCCCACACCACGCTTACCATGTGCTTCGTGGCGGTGGTGGTTCAGTCGCGCCTGATCACTTTCGATCGTTCGCTGGAAGAGGCCGCGATGGATCTCGGTGCGCCACCGGTGAAGACCTTCTTCCAGATCACGCTGCCGGTTATCATGCCGGCTATCGTCTCCGGCTGGATGCTGGCCTTCACGCTGTCGCTCGATGATTTGGTTATTGCCAGCTTCACCTCGGGACCCGGCGCCACGACGCTGCCGATGAAGATCTACAGCCAGGTCCGCCTTGGCGTGACGCCGGAAATCAACGCAGCCTGCACCATCTTGATCGCGGTCGTCGCAGTTGGCGTGATCATCGCTTCGCTCGCCAACAAACGCCGCGAGGTGCAGCGCCAGCGCGACGAGCAGGCCGCGCAGCGAGGTTGAAGGCTCGCTACTCTCCCGAAACGCCGCGGCTTATCGGCGAGATGAACGGCGTGCTCCACGTGCCGCCGACGAAGAACGACGACTGCTTGGGCGGCTGGCCATTCGTCTGCGTGGCAGCCTGGCTCGGCTGGACGATGCCGCCGGACAGCGCCAGCCCGCGTCCGGCATAGGATGCGATGCCGGAAAGCCAGATCTTGTATTGCGCGGAATTCACCTCGGCCTTGTCGATACGCGCCACGCCGTTCGAAATGCTCGCCTTGAGCTCGGCCCCGTCGATCGGCAGCGTTCCGTCCGAGACGTCGTCCAGCGCGAAGAATCCGCCCTGTTCGGTGTGCTTGAGGAACGCCGGCAGGTTAAGCCGGCTCAGCGCACCCGCGCCGAACGTCGCGGACAGCGAGCCATTGGCGTTTTCGAAAATCGAGTCCCAGGTTCTGCCAGGCCCCTTGAGGATGACCGAAACGGTTCCAGTGCCGATCGGCACCAGCCGCGTCATCCCGGCCGCGGTGCCGAAAGCGCCGCCGTCGATATCGGAAGCAAGCAGCCGGATCTCGACTTCCGTGCCGGCGGGCTTGCGGTCGAAACGGACGCTGCTCTGGACGTTGCCGCCAAAGGCGGATGCATCCGAGATGTCGAAGGCGGCAAGGCCGTTCTTGACCTGGGCAGTGGCAGCGACGTCGGCAAGCTGGATGGCGCCGGCGGTGGCATGCGCCGCCGACAGCCTGAGATCGAGATTGATCCGGTCGGCGAAGCTTGTGTCGATTTCGCCCGGGCCGGTGCCGCCGGCGGATGGTACCGGCGTAAAGGCGGAGAGAAATGATCTGAGGTCGAGCGTATCGAAGGCAAGTGTGCCGGAGATCACCGGCAGTGCCTCACCATAGGTGAAGTCCAGCGCACCCATTCCCGGGTTGTTGTCGAGGGTCAGGGCCGTGTTTTCAAATTTGACGCGCCCGGCCGTCGCCGTGATCTTGCTTGAAACCGAGATCGAGCCGATTGCGGCACCGGGCGCGATGCCGGCCTGCGACCATTCGAGCACGCGTCGGAGCGAAGGTGCGGCGAATTTTGCCTGGCCGTCGAAATAGCCGTTCTCCGACATGCTGGCGCGGCCGTCGAACGAAAAACTGGCCGGTGCCGCCTTGAAGGAAAATGTAGCCGGTGCTGTGCCGCCACCAAACAGCACGAGCGGGTTCGGCGATGCGGCGTCGATGGCAACACTTTCGCCGCGCCATATCCCGGTCGCCGACAGCGTCGCATTGCTGTTCATCGCGGCCCAGTTCGCCTGGCCGCTCAGGCTGCTCAATATCTCCTGGTCCTTGCCGCCGATGGCAGCCACTACGCGGCCGTCCCTGAACTCGACTGTGCCGAACGGATCTGTCGGCAGCTTGCCGAGATCCGGCTTGGCGGGATTTGTGTTGATCACCGCGCGGGCAGCATCGATCGAACGCGTAATGCGCCCGCCGCTGGGAATCGCAGGCAGGAAAAACCCGCTCGCGGTACGCTGAACCCGGATCGTCGGTCGTACCAGCCGCGCCGTCGAAAACATCACATCGCCACGCAGCGCCGCCATCGCTGAGAGGTCGACCTCGACCCGTTCGGCCTCGACCACGGGCGGCGCATCCGTCTCTGTCCATTGCGACAGCGTCACGTCGCTCAGGATCGCCCGGAAATTCGGCCAGACCTCGATACGCGGCGCGCCGTCGATGGTGACCCGGAAACCGCTCCACGCGCTCATTTCCCACGCGATACGGTCGCGTACGATGCGGGTCGAGGCGATCAACGGCAAGGCTGCGACAACCAGCGCGATGACGATGACGGCTGCGCCGATCGCCCATATTCCGCGTCGGATCAAAGGTGATGGCATATCGCCCCGTATGCTTCCATTCCGACAAAATCGCCCGACGGGTGTAACCGACGGCTGACGCATTTCAAGTCTTTATGGCCCGGCGATGGCATTTGCGCACACCCTGACCGGCGCGGTCCAACAAAATCTTGCTCTGCTGCATCGCGATATGCATAAGCGATGCCAATGCATGTCGCCCAAAGTGCGCAGCGGTTTTGGGATAAACGACATGCATAAAGACAAAAGTTTAAAGCGCGTCGCGTGAATCTCTTCAAACGTGACGTGCTTTAAGGAGGAACAATGATGGCTGACGACGCACCGCTCTGGATCCCGACGCAAGAGCAGATCGACGCAGCGCCGATGACCGCCTTCATGAACACCGCGGCGAACATGGCCGGCAAGGTTTTCTCCTCCTATGCCGACCTGCATCGCTGGTCGATCGATGATCGCGAGACCTTCTGGAGCCTGGTCTGGGACTTTTGTGGCATCGTCGGCGACAAGGGCGAACGCGTGCTGGTCGATGGCAACAAGATGCCCGGCGCGACCTTCTTTCCTGAGGCAAAGCTGAATTTCGCCGAGAATCTCCTCAAGAAAACCGGGCTTGGCGACGCAATCGTCTTTCGCGGCGAGGACAAGGTCGAGCGGCGGCTGTCCTGGAACGAGCTGCATGCGCTGACCTCGCGGCTGCAGCGGCTTTTCCTGTCGCTCAAGGTGAAGAAGGGCGACCGCATCGCCGCGATGATGCCCAACATGCCGGAGACCGTTGCTGCGATGCTGGCGGCCGCCTCGATCGGCGCGGTCTGGTCGTCCTGCTCCCCAGATTTCGGCGAGCAGGGGGTTCTCGACCGGTTCGGCCAGATCGAGCCTGTCGTGTTCATCGCGCCGGACGGCTACTGGTACAATGGCAAGGCGATCGAAGTCGCCGACAAGATCGCGGCCGTGGCGGGCAAGCTCGCCACCGTCCGCAAAGTCCTCATTGTCGACTATCTCGGCACCTCGCTCGACGTCGCCGCGACCATCGGCAAGGCGGCTGCGCTGGAAGAGGCGCTGTCACCCTTTGCCGCAAGGCCTGTCGCCTACGAAAGGCTGCCGTTTTCGCATCCGCTGTACATCCTGTTTTCATCGGGCACGACCGGCATTCCCAAATGCATTGTCCATTCGGCCGGCGGAACGCTGATCCAGCACGTCAAGGAAGAACGGCTGCATGCCGGCCTGCTCGACGGCGACCGCTTCTTCTACTTCACCACCTGCGGCTGGATGATGTGGAACTGGCTGGTGTCGGGCTTGGCATCGGGCACCACCTTGCTGCTCTACGACGGCTCGCCGTTCTACCCGGACGGCAATGCGCTGTTCGACTTCGCCGATGCCGAAAAGATGACCTATTTCGGCACCTCGGCCAAATTCATCGATTCCGTGCGCAAGGCCGGCCTGAAGCCGATCCGCACGCATGATCTTTCCAGCGTGCGCACCATCTCATCGACCGGCTCGCCGCTATCGCCGGAAGATTTCCGCTTCGTCTATGAAGGCATCAAGAAGGACGTGCATCTGGCTTCGATTTCCGGCGGCACCGATATCGTCTCCTGCTTCGTGCTCGGCGTGCCGATCGAACCGGTATGGACCGGCGAGATCCAAGGGCCCGGGCTCGGCCTTGCCGTCGATGTCTGGGACGATGACGGCCGCCCGCTCCGCCAGGAGAAGGGCGAGCTCGTCTGCACCAAGACGTTTCCGGCGATGCCGATCGGCTTCTGGAACGACCCTGACGGCAGGAAATACAAGGCCGCCTATTTCGAACGTTTCGACGATGTCTGGTGCCACGGCGATTTCGCCGAATGGACCGTCCATGGTGGCCTGATCATCCATGGCCGTTCCGACGCCACGCTCAATCCGGGCGGTGTCAGGATCGGCACGGCGGAGATCTACAATCAGGTCGAGCAGATGCCGGAAATCCTCGAAGCGCTGTGCATCGGCCAGGATTTCGACAATGACGTGCGTGTCGTGCTGTTCGTGCGGCTGGCGGCCGGCGTTGAGCTCGATGCCGAGCTGGAAAAGCGCATCCGCGCGAAAATCCGCACCGGGGCGAGCCCGCGCCACGTGCCGGCCAAGATCGTCGCCGTCAGCGATATTCCGCGAACCAAATCGGGCAAGATCACCGAGCTCGCGGTACGCGACATGGTGCACGGCCGCGCCATCAAGAACAAGGAAGCGCTCGCCAATCCCGAAGCGCTCGAGCTGTTCCGCAACCTGCCGCAGCTTGCCGACTGACCCTGGGATCCAAGGTGGGAGCCGTTTTGAGGTCAGGTATAGTTAACAAATTATCTCTTCGGAATTTACCTAGATTTCATGAGTGGTACACATTGGTAAATTTTCCGGCGTGCCGGTAAGGATTTGTTAAGGCCCGGCATCAATAGTCGTGCGTAACTTGAGGGAGAAATCCCGTTCCTCTTAGCCCCGAGAGGATCTGATTCGCTCAAGCCCCGTTGTGACAGCAATTCCAATTTCTCAAGGCGTCCTGTTGGACGCCTTTTTTCTTTGCGCAACCATAGCTAACCGGCGAGCACGCGGGTCGAGGGAAAGGCGACTTCGACCAGGGTTCCCTCGCCGGGCGTCGAGTTGATGGTGAACCGGGCCCGGTTCGCTTCGACCATCGCCTTGGTCAGCGGCAGCCCAAGACCCGTGCCGTCGCCACGGCCGCGCTTCAGCGCATTGATCTGCTTGAACGGCTTCAGCGCCTGCTCGATCTCGGACTGGCTCATGCCGATGCCGGTATCGCGCACGCGCATGACGACATCGCCGGAGATCTCGTAAGCCGTCGACACGATCACCTGGCCGCCAGCCTGCGTGTAGCGGACGGCGTTCGACAGGATGTTGAGCGCGATCTGCCGCACGCTGCGCAGATCGGCCACCACTTCCGGCAGCCGCGAGGCGAAGCTGGAGCGGATGATGACGCGTTCCCGGTTGGCTTGCGGCTGCATCATCGCCACGGTTTCGGCCAGCGTGTCGTTAAGCGACACCGCCTCATAGGCCATCTCCTGCTGGCCGGCCTCGATTTTCGAAATGTCGAGCAGGTCGTTGACCAGATCGAGCACGTGGTTGCCCGAACGGTTGATGTCGCGCAGATAGTCGCGATAGCGGTCATTGGCCACCGGCCCGAATTTCTCGTCGACCATCAGCTCGGAAAAGCCGATTATGGCGTTGAGCGGCGTGCGGATCTCGTGGCTGATGCGGGCCAGAAAATCGGTCTTCTGCGACGAGGCGCGTTCGGCGACCGCGCGCGCCTGGGTCAAGTCCTCTTCGGCCCGCTTCCACTGGGTGATATCGCGCACCACCGCACAGAAGCCGCTGTCGTTGGGCAGCCTGCCGATGGTCATGAACAGCGGAATGAAACGCCCCTGCGCCTCGCGCCCGATCACCTCGCGGCCATCGTTCATCACGCTTGCAACGCCGGGCTCCGACAACCCCTCGAGATAGTCACGCGCCGCGCGCTGGCTTTCGATCGCAAACAGCGAGACGAACGGTTTGCCGGTCACCTCGTCGCTGTCGAAGCCGAACAGCGCTTCCGCCGGACGGCTAATTGAACGGATCGTTCCGTTACGGCCGATCAGCACGACGCCGTCGGTGGCGGTGTCGATGATGGTGCGCATTTCGGCAATGCGTGCCTTGAGCTCGGAAACATCCGGCTGCGTTTGGTCTTCGGCGGCGCCATGTGGAATGGCTGCTGCCTCGTCGTCGCCGGAACGACGTACGACCAGCATCAGCGCCTTGCCGTTTCCCCAGGGCACGGAGCGTAAAATCGCATCGATCGGAAACTCCTGACCTTCGCGCGTTTTCAGCCGCAGAGCGCGGTCGCCGCCGTCCGAACTGCCGTCGTCGGCATAAGGGTCGGCAAACAGCGCGCCGAGCCCGCCGGCCTCGTCCAGGGCATTGAGCGTCGCATAGCCGGTCAAGCCGAGGAATTCGTCATTCGCGTAATGCAGCTGGTCGCCGGAATGGATAAGCACCGGCACTGGCAGCTTGCCGAGGATCGAGGTATCCGGCCCCTTGTTGTCCTCTCCGGCAAACGCCGACGGCACGAAGCCGTCGAGTTTGAGCGGTGGTGCCTGCAGCCGCGCGATGGGCGGCACCTGGCCGGCAACGTCGGCTGCGGCTGCGCTGTCCTCGGACCAATCCTCGCTGTCCTCGGCGTCACGGAAATCTTCGGCCGTCATGCTGTCGTCGTCGCCATCCCGCGGCGCTTCGGCGATGATCGTTCGACGGTTCGTGCTGGGCTCAATGCCTTCCTGCGCTTCGTCGCTGGGTTCGCGGTCGGCATAGTCGAGCAGCGATCCGGAAACAGGGCGTGTGACGGGTTCGCCGGCTTGCGCCTCTGCTTCCGCCTCATCGGGCTGCTCGCCGTCGAGCCGGGCAAGATCCTTCTGGTCTTCGGTATCGGCCTCGGGCGGTTCGGCGGCAGCCGCCCCGCTTTCCGGACCTCGCGCCGGCATCTCACCCTTGTCCGCCAGCCCGGCTTCTTTCAGCTTTGGCTCGTCGGCCTTGCCGGCTGCCTCGACTTCCTCAACCGGCTTCTGCTTTCCGGCGCCGGGCTGTTCTTCGGCCGGGGTGCTGTCCTTCTTGAGACGCTCGCCAATCTCGCGAAACGCGCTGCGTTCCAGCGTCGACAGGCCCTTGTCGTTGGCCGGCTGCCGGTGCTCGGCCAGCCGGATCACCTTGTCGGCAAAGCGCCGCTCGGGTTTTGGCACGATGGTCAATGCCGGCACTTCGCCCCTGAACGGATCGGCGGATTTAGGTGTCTCGGGGAGAGGTTCGACGGCTTTCGGCCCGATGGTCGCGGCAGGTTTCTCCTCGGCGACAAGGGCCATGCCGACGGCATCCGGATCGACCACCGCATCGCCACTCCTGGCCACGCCGAAACCGCGAAAACCTTCGAAAACGCGGCTGCGGCTGTAAACCGGGAGCGCCGCCAGATCGACGGGTATCTTCAGATCGGTGCCGGCGACCGGCCACAGCACGGAGCGGCCGGACCAGGTGTCGCGCCGTTCGAGCAGGCCGGCAATCTCGCCAGAAGCATCGAGGCCATAGGCGGCCGAAACATCCTCGAAACGGCGGCCGATCACGTCGGCGGCAGGCTTGCCGACGAGCTCGGCAAATTCCGGCGACAGGGCGCTGAAATGGCCCTCCGCGTCGGTACGCCAGACGAAACGCATGGGCGCGGCGGTGCGATCGATCGCCGAAGCGCGGTGTTCGGCCGGCGAGGCGGCTTTGGTGGCTTTTGCGGCGCTTTCCGGCGAAGTATCCGGGCTGGCTGGGGTCTCGACTTCGCCGGACACAGCTGCCCCGGGCGAGATCTGCGTGTCGTCGCCGGCATTGAAGTACCAATGGTCATGCTGCGTCGGCGTTTCGCTAGCCGTGCGGTGATCGCCGGCCGCGTCGGCAGGTTCGTGCTCCGCCGATGCCGAGGTTCCTTCCATCGCTGCAAGGTCGATCTCCGCCGCGCCGGTGCTGGTGATTGGCTGCTCGTTGTCCTGGTTCGTTGGCTGGGGAAGATCGCCACCGCTCGGTGCCGCTGCCCCCTCGGTTTCCCCGCCGGCGCGCTCGCCATCGGGGGCCTCGCCGTCAAGCCGGTCCTCGTCGATCACCACCAGCAGGTGCCGCTCTTCCGTCAGCCGGGCAAGGCCCGCGGGATAGGAGCTGGACCCACCCGGAACCAGGCGCTTGACGATGCGGTCGCTCTCGTTCGCCACGTCGGCGACAAGTGCGGCCAGCGTCTCAGGCCGGATGCCGAGCGCCGAAAAGCCGTCCGATGCGGCGTCGATATTGCCCTTGGCATCGACAAAGGCGATGTAGTGGCCGTCTTCCGTAAAGCCACCGATGGCGCGGTCGGCGATCTCGGCCGCGCTGCGCGAGCCGGTCTGCGCCGCCGGCAGCGCCAGCATGATTGCTTCCTCGCCATCGGGCATGGTCACTGCGCTGGCCAGGAAGCCGACCGCGCGGCTGGTCAGGCCAGTCGCCAGCCGGACCGTGATGGCACGGTCGCGGCCGATCTGCGGAAAACCGCTGGTTGCCATGATCTGGCGCCTGGCGATCAGCGGCAAACCTGCCGAGGCGCCGATGATCGCGCCGATGTCGGGATAGCCGAATACCGCTGCGCCGGGGCCGTTGGCCCAGATCACCTGCTCGAGATCTGCCGACAGAATAGCGATCGCGTCGCCTGCGGCGAAGCGCAAGCGGACGGCGTCGAGCACGGCGACATCGAGGAAGGAGTAGTTTTCAGCCGGCATGCGCTTGGCGACCCTCACAGAGCGGGCAATTTGCGGTTAACGCTTTGTTAATAAAAGCCGACGGCGCGAAGGTCCACAAGTCATAGCGTGCAACCAGCGGAATCTCTAGGCGCGTGGTTAACGCCGCGAACCAAATATTTTATGGTGCGATGCAACAAACATGTTGCAATGCACAAAATTTGCCTTTATATTGCCATGATAGATGAACGAGACGGCATTTTGTCAAAGCCGCTGCCGCTGAAAAGGATGGAAAATGTCCAGGACCAAGACTGCTGAAACGATTGAAAACGTTGAATTCCCGAGCTTCGACGCTTCCAAGGCCACCGACCAGATCCGCGCCTTCGCCGAAAAGGGCGTCGAGCAGTCGAAAGAGGCCTATGCAAAGCTGAAGACCGGCGCCGAGGAGACCCAGAAGGCGCTGGAGTCGACCTATGAGACCGCCAAGACCGTTTCCAGCGACCTGTCGCTCAAGACCATCGCCGCCTTGCGTGCCAATGCCGAAGCCGGCTTCTCGCATTTCGAAGCCCTGATCGGCGCCAAGTCGCTGTCGGAAGTCGTCGAGCTGCAGACAGCATTCGTGCGCAAACAGGTCGAATTGACCGTCGAGCAGGCCAAGGACTTCCAGGCGGTTGCTGTCAAGGCGGCCGAGGACGTATCCAAGCCGATCAAGACCGCCTTCGAAAAGGCCGTGAAAGAAATCAAGATCGCCTAATATTTGCGCACAGTTTGACGATGCATCAAAAGGTCGCATTTCGTCAGACAAATAGATGTGCGATATAATTGTTTCAAACGAATACCCGGCGGGTGGAACCTCCTCCCTCTGCTCACCGGGGTGACCAGCCAGCACCTCCTCCCGCTGGCTCGTAATAGGAAAGGCCGGCACCTCCTCCCGCCGGCCTTTTCTTTGTCCGGCGAAAAATGACGCGATGCCGGAGCGATCTTTTGCTTTGCCAAAAGCCTTGAATTAAACTCCGATAGCCCGTATGGACGCATCGCCGAACGACAGAGCGGGTCCCGGAGAATGAACGTTCCGTCTGGATCTCGCTCGGGCAAGCGTGCCGTTGTAGCTCAGATGGTTAGAGCGCCGGATTGTGGATCCGGAGGTCGCTGGTTCGATCCCAGCCAACGGTACCATTCAGCTTTCAGCCAGGTTTCTGACCAATAGCGCCGAGCGTTCACTACGATCCCGTAGCGCTCACCCACGGTCCCGCGCCTGACGCGCGCCGCGCAGGTGATCCACGAGGGCTCTCAGCTTCGGCGCGATATTCCGTCGGCTTGGGAAATAGAGATAGAAACCCGCAAACGGCGGAAAATAGCCGTCCAGGATTGGCACGAGCTCGCCGCGGTCGAGCCAGGGGCGGAATGTATCGGCCATGCCGAACGTGATTCCGGCGCCTGCAACGGCCAGCCGGATCATCAGCCACATGTCGTTGGTAGTGATCTCGGGCGCAACCGCCACGTCGAACTCGCGCCCGTCCTCGCCGAACTCCCACCGATAGGGCGAAACTCCCGGCGCCGGCCGCCAGCCGATACAGCGATGTGCCACAAGCTCGCGCGGATGGGCGGGTGCTCCGAACTTTTCGAGATAGCGCGGGGCGCAGACGGCCATCTGCCGCTGATCGCCCGATACCGGCACGGCAATCATGTCCTGCTCGATCACTTCGCCGAGCCTCACTCCCGCATCATAGCCTTCGGCAACGATGTCGAATTCCTCGTCGGTGACCACAATATCCAGATGCACCTCGGGAAACCTTTCTGCAAAGGACGCCAGCAACGGTCCTGACAGAAAGGCCTCTGCGATAGACGAAACCGCGATCCGCAGGCGGCCGCGCGGGCGGTCCAGCAACTCCGTGGTGGCTTCGATTGCCGCGTTCACGTCGGCGATCGCCGGTGCGACGCTCGCCAGCAGGCGCTCGCCCGCTTCGGTCAGGTTGACGCTGCGTGTCGTGCGCTGCAGCAATGCGATGCCAAGGCGCTGTTCAAGCCTGAGGATGCTCTGGCTGACCGCCGAGCGCGTCACGCCCAGCCGGCCTGCCGCAGCACGAAAATTGCGTTCCTCGGCCACCGCGACGAAGACGGCAATTGCATTGAGATCGATATCCATTGGTTAGTCAAACTTACCATCGAGGTTAACGGCGGGCGGGTTATCGCGACAATGCCACGGCTCTATCTCTGTCGCAACGGCAAGAAGGCTTGATCCTCCCGATCCAAGCCGAAGCCGACCGACAAGGAGATATCCCATGACATCACTCCCTTCCTCCTGGGACCTGGATGGAAAAGTCGCCCTCGTGACCGGCGCGGCACGCGGCATCGGCCGCTGCGCGGCGGAACTGCTGCGGGCGCGGGGCGCCCGGATCGTGGCAAGCGATCTCAGCGACAGCGTACGCGAATTGGAAGCCGAGGATGTGGCAACGCTGGTCGGCGATGTCGCCGACGAGGACCTGGCCAGACGCTCGGTCGAACTCGCCGCGAAGCGCTTCGGACGACTTGACATCGTCGTGAACAATGCCGGTCGCACGCTCAACAAACGACTGACTGAGACCTCGGTCGACGACTATGACCGCATTCTGCAGATCAACGCGCGCGGCAGCTTCGTCACTGCCCGTGCCGCAGTGGAATTGATGGCTGCCGGCGGTAGCGGCGCGATCGTCAATGTCTCGTCGATCTCGGCCGTCGCGGCCTTCGAGACGCAGGCGGCCTATGCCTCCTCCAAGGCGGCTGTCGCACAGCTGACCAAGGTGATCGCGATCGAATACGGGCGCATGGGCATTCGCTGCAACGCCGTTGCCCCTGGCGTGATCGAAACCGACATCATGGAAGGTGTGGTGGAGAATGGCCGGGAGATGCTGCGCAGCTTCGGCGGCGCGCATCCAATCGGCCGGATCGGCCAGCCGCAAGAAGTTGCCGAGGCCATCGCCTTTCTTGCCTCGCCGGCATCCAGCTTCATCACCGGGGCCTTGCTTCTGGTCGATGGCGGCTACACCGCCCAGTGACCCCAAATAAGGCTGACGCACCGCACGCCATCCCTTCACATCGTGAAAATAATCACAGAACCAAAAGGATCATCTCGATGACCATGAACAGAGTTGTTCTGATCACCGGTGCCTCCAGCGGCATCGGTGCTGGCATTGCCCGCGAGCTTGGCGTGGCAGGTGCGAAGCTGATGCTCGGCGCACGCCGCACCGACCGCCTTGAAGCGCTTGCGGCCGAAATCGAGGCAGCTGGTGGAACGGTTCGCGTGCGAGCGCTCGACGTCACCAGGAGGGCGGATGTCGCAGCATTCGCCGATGCCGCCCGGGCCGAATGGGGCCAGGTCGATGTCATCGTCAACAATGCGGGCCATGAAGGTCGACGAGTGGGAGCTGATGGTGGACGTCAACATCAAGGGTGTTCTGTACGGCGTCGCGGCGGTTCTGCCCGAGATGACGGCACGCGGCTCCGGTCACATCATCAATATCGGTTCCATTGGCGCACTGGCCGTCTCGCCCACGGCTGCCGTCTATTGCGCAACGAAATACGCTGTCCGCGCGATTTCCGATGGGCTCCGCCAGGAGAGTGACGATATCCGCGTAACCTGCATTCATCCTGGCGTGGTGGAAAGCGAGCTGGCGAACACGATCTCCGACGAAGCCGCTGCCGCCGCCATGAAAACCTGGCGTGCTATTGCCCTGCAACCCGATGCCATCGCCAGGGCAGTGCGCTACGCAATCGAACAGCCCGACGATGTCGACGTCAACGAGATCGTCGTGCGTCCGACGAAGGCGGCGCATTGATGCGATCCACTTTGGCCGCAGTGCTTACGGATATTGCCGTTGCTGTAGCTCCAACCGGCCTGACCCTTCCTGCAACTCCAATCCTTGCGGAGGAACCAATGACGCACCAAGATCATCCCTATGTCGGAATGTGGGTCACCGAGGATCGCCATATCAGGCACGAACTCCTGCCGAACGGCCGTTATGACGAAGCGCGCGGTGACCGCGAGAGCGCCTATCGGGGACGCTATGAAGTGCAGGGCAGCCACATAGAATACTGGGACGATACGGGCTTCACCGCGGATGGTGAGTTCGTCGAAGGCGTCCTCTATCATGCCGGCATGATCCTTTACCGCCAGCGGTAGAGAGCCAACCTGGACAAGCACTTCAGGGTTCCACAAGACGCTATTGCACGCCTTGCATGAGGCGCTCGGCAGTTTGCACCGCAAGCCTCGCCACACCACATATGTCCCAGCAAGCGCGGCGGAAAGAAGCAGGATCGCCGGCAGAGTCGACATTGCAAATGGTTGTCACTATATAGCGGCGGCTTTGACGGCTCGCCTCTTACATGGTGCCGGCGAGAGCGCGGTAAATGTGCTAGTCATTGCGACATCTATTGTGATCTAAAACGGCTTGAAAACCGAAAAAAAGCAAATAGAAACAATAGCGCGGGTCGAACGAGTTTCGTCGAGAGAATCAGTCCTCAAGAACTAGAACGTGCTCCTTGAACCCTCCATTCCCTTCAGCTCTGTGGACCTCGGACAAGTTCGGCTTGCCGGGCGAAGCCGACTCGGCTCGAATGGCAGCACGCATCTTTTCGAAGATGCCGACGTTTATGAATACCAACCGGCATAGCCGCTAGGGAAACAGCAGTATGAGTGAACACGCGATCGAGTTCTTGCGCGGGTGGATTGGCGAAAAAGTCCACTGCCAGCCCTCGCCAGCCAGAATCGAGAAGCAGGCCGAGACCCTCGCCAGGGAATGTGCGGCCAAGGCTGCCGAAGCCGGCATACCCCTGGAGGATATCCAGGAAGAGGTCGGCGACATTCAGGAGCTCATTGCTTCAAGGCTCGAAGAGGCGGCCGAGGCCGATCAGGACGAGCGGAATTCCAACAAGCCTGCCGGCTGACGGACCGCCTCCGGCAAAACTTGCCGGGCAACATTGCCTGTCTGATGCAGTTGCGCGGTCTTATCGCCGCGCAGCTTTGCCAAATCTCTCCTTAAGCCATGTTTTCGGCAACGCCGGCACGAAATTGCCGTCGCGCCCGGTCATGTCGTCATTGGCGACCAGTGCGTTGAGGATGGCTTCCTCCACGCTCTGAATGACGGCGTCGAAGAACGGGTTGATGTCGGCATCCGGTATATAGCCGGCGCTGACCAGCTTGCCGGCCGCGCCGCGCGCCGCGTCGGGATTGGCCGTGCTGAAGGCCAGAAAGATATCGCCGGACGAATTGTATCCATAGCCGCCGATCAGCGCCACGCCGAGCGGCACGCGTTTCGCCAGTCTTTTCAACTGATGCGGCATGAATGGCGCATCGGTGGCGACGATCGCGATGATCGAGCTCTTTTCCGCTCGCGGCGTGTTGTCCCGGATCGCCGGTTCGGCGAGTTCCGCTCCGGCTCTGATGCCACGGATCACGAGGTTTCGCCGTGCACCGAAATTCGACTGAACGAAGCAGCCGATCGTGAAACGCTCTCCATTCCAGTCGACGCTGCGCGAGGATGTGCCGGACCCTGCCTTGAAGCCGAAGGTGATCATGCCTGTGCCGCCGCCGACGCTGCCCTCTTCGATCGGCCCGCTTTCAGCCGTTTCGAGCGCGGAAAACACGTGCTCGAAGCTCACATGGTGGCCGTTGATATCGTTCAGGAAGCCGTCGTAAGTCTCGCCCGCCACCGGCAGCGCCCAGGCGCTGTCGAGCGATTGCGGCAGCACCGTCTGCATCCAGCGCAACGTTGCGTCGCGGCTGACGCCGCAGGAATGCGTGTTGGTGATGGTGATGGGAAGATTGAACGCTCCGAGCTCCTCTATCAGATGTGAGCCGGTCAGTTCGCCATTGCCATTGGCGCTGAACACGCCGGCAAACGCAGGGACGGCCAACTCGTCTCTGGGCCATGGCAGGATCGCGGTCACGCCGGTGCGTACCGGACCCTTGCCGACGACGAGCGGCCCGTCCCCTGAGATCAGCGTGGTATAGCCGACCGTCACGCCGGGCACATCGGTGATGGCATTGAAGCGGCCTGGCGTGCCATCGAATGGGATCGCGAAGGCGCGGGCGCGCAGTTTGCCCGAGGGCGTCGCGAGATGCGGGTCGGTCATTTTTTCCTCAGAAAAGCGAACCTTGGCCGCCCGGCGCCTTGAGCTTGGCCGCGGGCTTGGCAACCGTCTTCGGCCGCGCCGTGCCACTGATGGCGACTGCATCGGCGGTGCCGTCGGCGAACTCCAGCGAAAGCGCCATTCCCGACGCCACTTCCGCCGCATGCTTGACCACCGCGCCGTCCGCATCCTTGACCAGCGCGAAGCCTCGCGCCAGCACGGCCTTGTGCGAGAGCGTCGCCAGCAGCCGGTCTGCCTGCGTCAGTTTTCCACGCAGACGGTCCAGCCGCCGCGAAATTGCCTGGTCCTGCCGCCGCGTCAGTGCCAGCAGTGCATCGCCTTGCAGTTTCTGCCGTCTTGCGATCGGCGCCGGTGACAGTCTGGTCGCCGTGCGTGAAAACCGCGCTCGACGCTCGCGCACGATGGCGAAGAACGCCGCTTGCGCACGGGCGAGGTCGCGACGGGTCAGCGTGCGGGCTTCGTTCATGCGCCGCGACAAAGTCGCCGGCGTCAGCCGCTGCCCCAGAAGCCTGGCTCGCTTGCGCTCGACGCTGACCGACAGCGCCCGGCCGAGCCGGCTCGTCGCCTCGTCGAAGCGCCGCCGCGGCAGCGCCAGCAACTGGTCGGGCGAGGGCAGCGCCCGGGCGGCCGCGCGTGCCGCCTGCCGCTTGCGTTCGAAATTGCGGGACAGTGCGGTCTTCAACCGCGCGCCAAGGCCGGCAAGCGTCGCTTCGAGGTCGACCTTGACCGGCACGGCGATCTCGGCGGCGCCTGTCGGCGTCGGCGCCCGCACATCCGCCGCCAGATCGATCAATGTCCAGTCGGTCTCGTGGCCGACCGCAGAAATCACCGGAATGCCCGAAGCGGCGACGGCCCGGGCAAGCGCTTCGTCGTTGAACCCCCACAGGTCCTCCAGGCTGCCGCCGCCGCGCGCCACGATCAACAGATCGGGCCGCGCGATGGCGCCGTCCCATGGCAGTGCGTTGAAGCCGTTGACGGCAGCCGTCACTTCCGCACCCGCCGTCTCGCCCTGCACCCGCACCGGCCAGACGAGCACGTGCAGTGGAAACCGATCCTTGATGCGGTGGATGATGTCGCGGATGACGGCGCCTGTCGGCGAGGTGACGACGCCGATGACGCAGGGCATGAACGGCAGACGCCGCTTGCGCGACGCGTCGAACAGGCCTTCGGCCTGCAGCCGGCGCTTGCGCTCGTCCAGCAGCGCCATCAGCGCACCGGCACCGGCCGGCTCGAGATTGTCGATAACGATCTGGTAGTTCGACTTTCCGGGATAGGTGGTGAGCCGGCCGGTGGCGATCACCTCCATGCCTTCCTCTGGACGGAATTTCAGCCGGCTCATCGTGGTCTTCCACACCACGGCGTCGAGCCGCGCGCGATCGTCCTTCAGGCAGAAATAGGCATGGCCGGAGGAATGCGGTCCGCGATAGCCGGAAATCTCGCCGCGCACCCGTACATTGCCGAAGACGTCCTCGACCGTACGCTTCAGCGCGCCGGAAATTTCGCTCACCGTATATTCGGTGGCGTTGGTGCGTGATTCGGATGCTGCGTCGCTCATCGGCCGATTGGGGGACGATTGCTGGCCGGCGTCAAGGCGGCCGTGTTCGATGTCCGCCCCAATCGCGCGATCACCAGCCCGGCAGAATCTGGTTCGGCTTGGTCCGCTTCATCTTGGCGAAGGCGAGGGCGGCGAAATCGAACGTGCCGGTCTCCTCGCCGAGTGGCACGGAAATATTGTCGAGGCTCTCCGAAATGTGGCGCGCAAGCGCGTCGACGATCTCCGGCCGCGAGGTCTGACCGCGCATGATGCCGATGCGGCAATCGGGCAGGGCGCCGAAACCGTCGGCCTCGCCCAGCACCCGCATGCCGGGCCGCAGGGCGCATTCCGGCAGCACCGAGATCGCCAGACCGGAAAGCACCGCGGCTGCGATGACGGTGGCAGAGAAGCTGGTGAACAGGATGCGATAGTCGCGGCTCTGCTGATCGAGCACGTCGGCGGCGGCCCGCCGCCAGATGCAGTTCGGCCGGCCGAAGGCCATCGGCAGGATCGGCTGCTCATGCGTCGCATGGTTGGCCGAGGTAACCCACAGCAGCGGTTCGCGCCGCACCACTTCCGACTGGCCACGCGCGTCGTTGTGCGTCACCAGCGCCAGGTCGAGATTGCCGCGCTTGATGTGTTCGACCAGTCCCGGCGTCGGTTCGCAGATAACGGTCAGTTCGACATGCGGGTTGGAACGGGCAAACCGCGCCATGATCTCTGGCAGGAAGCGATCGGCATAATCGTCCGGCGTGCCGATGCGGATGGTGCCTTCGAGCCGGCGGTCGTCGAAGGCGGCCAGTGTTTCCTTGTTGAGATAGAGCAGCCGCCTTGCGTAGGAGAGCAGTCTGTCACCTTCCTCGGTCAGCCTGTTGGTGCGGCCGTCTTTTTCGAACAGCGGCTTGCCGATCCGTTCCTCCAGCCGCCGCATCTGCATCGACACCGCAGACTGGGTCCGATGCACCGCTTCCGCCGCGCGGGTAAAGCTGCCGGTGTCGACAATCGAGATGAAGGTCTGCAACTGATCGAGATCGAGCGGCGCTTTCATTGGCCTAATCCATCATTGATGCTGATGCTAAAGATTAGAAACATTCGTTGGATTAATCAATCGGGCCATGGCAAATTCCGATTGTCCACATGAAGGCATGTGAATCGAAGCCGGAACGGCCGCTGTCGCCAGCGCCCGATCGACCGGTTTCGCCCGTTCGAATGTGAAGGAGACCGACATGGCTACGTTTGATTTCGCTACCGAGACCTCGCGCATCACCTCGCGTCCGGCCGTTGCGACGCGCGTGGCCAATGCCGCTGCCAATGTTTACCGCGCCTGGAGAAACCGCCGCGCCTTTTATCGCCTCGGCGAGATGTCGGATGCCGAACTCGCCGACATCGGCCTGACCCGCGCCGACCTGCACGTCGCTGTCGGTGTACCCTTTGGCCGCGATCCGACAGAAAGGCTTCGCGTCATCGCGGTCGAGCGCGCCGAAACGATCGAGGATATTGCCTGCAAGGTCGTGTGATCGCGTGGTTTCGCCGTTCGGGCGCGTTGAACCTTTTTGAGGCACGACGCCACTAAGTTACGCAGGCTCCCCACTCCCTGCCGGATCCCCCCGGCCAGCCTGCGCGCTGCCCGGTCCTCCCAGGACCGGGCTTTCTTTTTTGGGCGGCACTGATGATTGGTTGCCGGTGTCTGGTCTAGCGCCGGCCCATGCCCTGCTTGAACTGGTCGAAGATCGACTCCATGCCTTTCTGGTAGTCGTCGCGCTGCTGGGCGCCTGTCTCGAACATCTTGCCGAACAGGTCGTCAAACGGATTTCTCGGCCTGCCGCTCGGATTGGCCTGCGGCTGCGGCGCCTGGGGTTGCTGCGGCGCCTGACGCGGCTGAGACTGCGGTGCGCCACCGCCGAACATGTCCTGCAGTACTTTGCCGAGCGGATTGTCACCATAAGGGTTCTGTGTTTGCTGGGGTTGGTTCTGCGGCTGCTGCGGCTGTGGTGCACCGCCGCCGAACATATCCTGCAGCACCTTGCCCAGCGGGTTGTCGCCGTAAGGGCTCTGCGTCTGTTGCGGCTGCTGCCCGCCGAACATATCCTGCAGCACCTTGCCGAGCGGGTTATCCGTGGGGCCTGCAGGCTGAGGGGCCGGCGCCTGGCCGCCGCCGCCCGCCTGCCGCATCATCTGCTCGATGAGCTCGCCAAGCGGATTGCCGCCACCGCCTGCCGCATGTATCTGCCCGCCTAACTGGTTGGTGGTCTGCTTGAACAGCCCGCCCATCATCATCGAGGCGATTGCCGGCAGCATCTGCTGCAACACCTGCTGGCTGACGCCGCTCGCCTGCGCGGCCTGGTTGGCGACGGCCCGCGACAGGTCCTTCGAGCCGAACAAATGGCCGAGAATGCCGTTGCCTTCATCGAGGCCCTGCGGCGAGAAGGCCCGGCTTGCATCCTCGAAATATTTGGCGTGCTGGCCGCTTGCCATCGCCGTCATGAAGGAGCCGAGCCCATAAGGGTCCGCCGTGTTGCGCTTCAGCCCCTGCGAAAAGGCCGGCAGCAGCGCCGCGACCGCCACCTGCGTCTGCTGCTGCGAAAGCCCGAACTGCTGGGCCAGCGCCTGCATGCCGTTGCCGTTCTGGGCCTGTGCCAGAATATCGAACAATGAAGGCATTGTTTTCTCCTCCGGGAAATCCTCGTTGGAGAAGCCTAGTTCGTTTCCATCACTGATTGAAGCGAATTTGCCGGACCATCGGCCAAGCGGATAGCGAAGCGTTAATACGCGTATTCCATGAACACCGGCTCGATCGAGCCGCCCCAGCGTGTGTGGTAGGCCGAGAGCATCTCTTCGGCGCTGGTGGTGCCACGCGCGACGACCTCGTCCAGCGTGTTGAGGAACGACGTCTCGTCGTAGCCGTCGCGGTTCTTGCGGTCGCGGTTCTTCAGTCCCATGCGCGAGATGACGAGCACGTCGCGGGCGATCTCGCGCAATGTCGTGTTGCGGAAGGGCGCCGAAATGCCCTGTTCCGGCACTGCGTTGCGCATTGCCAGCACTTCGTCGTAGCTCCAGCTCGAGGTCAGCGCCTCGGCCGCGTCGAGCGCAGCCGCATCATAGAGCAGCCCGACCCAGAAGGCCGGCAGCGCGCAGATGCGCCGCCACGGCCCGCCATCGGCGCCGCGCATTTCGAGAAAGCGCTTCAGCCGCACGTCCGGGAACAGCGTCGACAGATGGTTCGCCCAGTCGCCCATCGTCGGCAGCCCGTCCGGCAGTTCGTTGCGGGCAGCACCCGCCATGAACTGGCGGAAGGTGATGTGCGTCATGTCATGGTACTGGCCGTCGCGGATGACGAAATACATCGGCACGTCGAGCGCCCATTCGACATAATCGGCAAAGCCGAAATCGGGCGAGAAGCAGAATTCGAGCAGGCCGGAGCGCTGATTGTCGGTGTCGCGCCAGATCTCGCCGCGCCAGCTCTGCAAGCCGTTCGGCCGGCTTTCGGTGAAGGGCGAGTTGGCAAACAGCGCCGTCGACAGCGGCTGCAGCTTCAGCGACACCTGCATCTTGCGGCGCATGTCGGCTTCGCTCTCGAAGTCGAGGTTCACCTGGATCGTGCAGGTCCGGTACATCATGTCGAGGCCCTTGGTGCCGACTTTGGGCATGTAGCGGGTCATGATCTCGTAGCGCGATTTCGGCATTTTCGGCGTCTCGGCCAGCGACCATTTCGGGCTGCCGCCAAGGCCGAGAAAACGAATGCCCATCGGTTCGGCGATCTCGCGCACCTGCGCCAGATGCGCATTGCCTTCGCGGCAGGTCTGGTGGATCGTCTCCAGCGGCGCGCCGGACAGCTCGAACTGGCCGCCGGGCTCCAGCGAGATCGCGCCCTGGCCGGTCGGCTCGACCAGGCCGATGATGCGGCCGGCATCCATGATCGGGTCCCAGCCGAGTTTGTCCTGCATGCCTTCGAGGATGGCGCGGATGCCGCGCTCGCCGCCATAGGGCACCGGCGCATTGCCGTCGACATAGAACGGGAATTTCTCGTGCTCGGTGCCGATGCGCCATTTGTCGCGCGGCTTGTTGCCTTCGGCCAGGTGCTCCACGAGTTCGTCGACGCCTTCGATCGGCCGGAAATCGGTAGTATCGCGCGCCATAATAGCCCTCCGCACATGGCCCCGAAAACCGGCTTCGATTTTCGGAAAGGATCATGTGCCCAATCAATATGCTACAGCGTCCTTTGCGCGCCCGAAAGGACGCGCGGCCACTGCCGGCGCTAGATGGACGAAATGTCAGTAGCCGATCAAGCGAAAAATCCTGAGCCAGCGGGTGACTGGAATTGATCACCAATCCCCGATTGTCGCCTGGATCAGCGCCAGTGCTGCTACGGCCGCCGTGTCCGCCCGCAGGATGCGCGGCCCAAGCGGAATGGCGGTAACGAAAGGCAGCGCTCTCAGCATCCTGCGCTCCTCGTCGGAAAAGCCGCCCTCCGGCCCGACAAGCAGCCCGAGCTTGTTCTCCCGCACCGCCTGCAATGCCGGCAGGGGACTGTTGGTCGATGCATCCTCGTCGCAGAAGATCAGCCGCCGCTCACGGTCCCAGCCCGCCAGCAGGCGCTCGAATTTTTCCGCTTCGCGCAGCTCCGGCACCGCCAATATGCCGCATTGTTCGGCCGCCTCGACGACATTGGCGCGCAGGCGCTCGATGCCGGGTTTTGTCACTTGCGTATGCTGGGTGATGACCGGCTGCAGGATGCCGGCGCCCATCTCCACCGCCTTTTGCACGAGGTAGTCGAGCCGCCCCTGCTTCAGCGGCGCGAAGCAATAGACGAGATCGGGCAGCGGCGGCTGCGGCCGCTGCAATGCCAGCAACTTCAGCCGCAACGCCTTCTTCGACTTCGCCGCGATCGCCGCCGACCATTCGCCGTCGCGGCCGTTGAAGACCAGAATTTCGGCGCCTTCGCCGAGCCGCAGCACGTGCGAGAGATAATGGCTCTGCTGCGGGCCGACGTCGAACTCGATGTCCGGTCCAAGCCCGTCCGGCACGAACAGCCGCTGCATCTTGTAATTGGCGCGCATCGCCGAGGAATGCGGCAACGTCACCCTCGGCGTCAAGCCTCGGCGGAAGGATGCCAGACAGGCTCGTAGCCTTTCTGCAGCACCGAAACAGTTGTCGCCGGCGTGAGCATGCCGATTGGACGGTCGGTAAAACCGCCGAACCCCACCGGTTCGCCATAACCGCCGAAACTCCAGGGCAGCGCCGCGCCATCAAACAGGGCGTACGCCCTGTTTCCTGACGAGATCACCGTGCCGTCCGGCAAGTCCGCAAGCGCTTCCGGTTTCAGTCTCGTCGCTCGTCCGCCCGGGGCCAGGCGCTCCTTGTGCAGGCGCTTGTCGAGCTGCGGCGCGCGTGGCTCGGCAATGCCGAAGGCGTCGCCGAAACGCCGGACAAAATCCCTGGCCCGCTCGCGCCGGCAGAAGAAGCAGGGACGGTGGCCGGCGGCAAGTGCCGTCACCTCGTCGAGGAAAAACAGCTCGGTCCAGCCGGCCTTGCCGCCAGCCCGGTTGCGCCCCATCGGCTCGCGCCGCACGTTGCCGAATTCGCAGACGCAGACAATCCAGGCTTGCAGCGCCCAGCGCTTCTTCAACAGCGTTCTCGTCTCGGGGTCGTGAATGATGCCGCGATTGCCCATGAACAGGCCGCGCTCCGGCACGGCATGGATGGCGCCGAACGGGTCGACCCGGTTTTGCAGTGGCATAGGCGTTCCCTGTTGGCTGCAATGCTGGTGCCATGATATCGCTCGTTGCATCAATTTCATGTCAGCAGGTTTCGATGCGGGTCTTGGTTGTCCAGAACTTCGACAATGAGGGCCTTGGCCAGATCGGCGCGGCCCTTGTCGAGGCGGGCGCCGATATCGACCTGCGCCGTCCCTACCGCGGCGACGCGCTGCCGCAAGATAGCGGCGGGCATGACGCCATGGTGGTGCTCGGCGGCGCCCAGAATGCGCTGGACGACGAGCTCTGTCCTTATTTTCCGGGTCTGCTCGATCTGACACGCGACTTTGCCGAGAGGGATCGCGCGGTGCTTGGTATCTGCCTCGGCAGCCAGTTGGTCGCGCGCGCCTTTGGCGGCGAGAACCAGATCGGCGGCGCGTCGGAGTTCGGCTGGTACGAGGTCGCGCTCACCGCGGCGGCGCAGGCCGATCCGGTGCTCGCCGCCTTGCCTGAAAAATTCCCGATCTTCGAATGGCACGACGACACCTTTGTCTTGCCCGAGACTGCCGTGCGGCTGGCCGGCAATGCCGTCGCCGAGAACCAGGCGTTCCGCATCGGCCGCGCCGTCTACGGCTTCCAGTTCCATTTCGAGGCCGACAGTCCGATGGTGCGCGACTGGAGCACCTCCTTCGCACCGCTGATCGCCGAGCGGCATCCTGAATGGGCGGGCCGGCTCGACGATGAAATGGCCCGCAACGGACCGCAAGCCGATGCCGCCGGCCTGGCCATCGCCCGCGCCTGGGTGGCGACGATCTGACGGCTCATATAGTCAACGTATTTGGCGACGTTGCATATTTGGCACGCGGCGGCAAATCCGCCGGGGATAACGCGTTTCATCCTTGGCCTGTGTCTGTGCGCCAGCCTAAAAGGCGCCCGCTCTGCATCTTGCGTGCAACCGCGATGAACCTTTCCTGTGACCCGCGCGACACACCGCCGATACAGAACATGCCTAGAAGCGCGAAACCGTCAGACATTTGCGACGTATTTCGCGTTTCAACGCATTGGTAACCCGCTCGTGCATAGATGCAGAAAGCTCAACAAGAGATGACGTCCGTGAAAGCAGCCTTTTTGTCCTTTGCCATGTTGTCGGCCATCGTCTTGTGCGGCCTCGGCATTTATTCCGCCGACGCAGCCAACAACCACAATGCCGTTGACGGCTACGGCGTCACCGCCGCGCTTCGCTAGCCTCTCTGCTCGTAATCCCACGCCTTTCCTACGCCCGCTTATCCGTCACTGTCAGGATATGCTTGTCAGCGCCGTCCACCACGAGCGCGGTGAGGTTTCCCGACTGCCAGGCGAGGGTGTCGACATTGACGCGGTTGCCGGTGATCTCGGGCTTGGGCACCGGCGTATGACCGTGCACCACGATCTTCGGATGAAGACCGGTGTGGTCGTGGAAGACCTCGCGGATCCAGATCAGGTCCTGCCGGGTCTGGCTTTCCAGCGCAATGCCGGGCCGGATGCCGGCATGGCAGAAGAAGAAGTCGCCGAACGTCACTGAAAAGGCCAGCGAGCGCAGGAACTCGACATGGTTCTGCGGCACCGCCTCGACCAGTGCGGCGTGCCCTTGCCGTAATGCCGCATCGGCGCGGCCAAACCAGGCGCTGCTCCCACCGAGTGAGACACCATACGATAGCGCCGTCTGGATGCCGCCATAGCGCATGAACAGCCCGTCCGGATCGGGGACATCGAGAAAATCGAGAAAGCCGAGATCATGATTTCCGGCCAGCATCAGGTGACGCGGATCGCGTCTTTGCGCGTCGATCAGGAAATCGATGACGCCCCTGGAGTCCGGGCCGCGATCGACATAGTCGCCGAGATGGATCACGCGCCAATCGGCCGACGGCCTTTGACCGAGCTCCGCCTCGATCCGCCGGTGCATGGCGGTCAGCAGGTCGAGCCGGCCGTGCACATCGCCGATCGCGTAGAGACGCATGCCTTGCGGTCCGCGCGCCTCGTAGAAACTGATGCCGGGCTCCGTCAATGCCTGCGTCGCCTCCGTGGTCATGCCGTCACGGGACTTTAGCGCCGAAGCTGATCCTTGCCCATGTCGGTGACCAGACGCTTTCCGCACAGAGCCAGCGTTATGTCCATCTCCTTGCGGATGATTTCCAGCGCCTTGGTAACCCCTTCCTTGCCGAGTGCGCCGAGGCCGTACAGGAAAGGCCGGCCGATATAGGTGCCCTTGGCGCCGAGGCACAGCGCCTTGAGCACGTCCTGGCCGGAGCGGATGCCGCCGTCCATATGCACCTCGATCGCGTCGCCGACGGCGTCGGCGATCTCTTCGACCGCCATGATCGACGACGAGGCGCCGTCGAGTTGGCGGCCGCCATGGTTGGAAACGATGATCGCGTCGGCGCCTGTCCTGGCCGCCATCAGCGCATCCTCCTTGTCGAGTATGCCTTTCAGGATCAGCTTGCCGCCCCAGCGCTCCTTGATCCAGGCGACGTCCTTCCACGACAGATGCGGATCGAACTGCTCCTTCGTCCACGACGACAGCGAGGCGAGGTCGCCGACGCCCTTGGCATGGCCGACGATGTTGCGGAAGCTCCGGCGCTTGGTGCCGGCCATGCCGACGCACCAGCGCGGCCTTGTCGCCATCTGCCAGAGGTGCTTCGGCGTCATTCGCGGCGGCGCCGAAAGCCCGTTGCGGATATCCTTGTGGCGCTGACCGAGGATCTGCAGGTCGAGCGTCAGCACCAGCGCCGAACATTTCGCCGCTTTTGCGCGATCGATCAAATCGAAGACGAAGTCCTTGTCGCGCAGCACATAGAGCTGGAACCAGAACGGCTTCCTGGTCACCGCCGCGACATCCTCGATCGAGCAGATGCTCATTGTCGACAGCGTGAACGGCACACCGAATTCTTCCGCCGCCTGGGCCGCCAGCATCTCGCCGTCCGGATGCTGCATGCCGGTCATGCCGGTCGGCGCCAGCGCCACCGGCATCGTCACCTTCTCGCCGATCATGGTCGATTCCAGCGAGCGGTTGTCCATGTCGACAAGCACACGCTGGCGGAACTTGATCTTCTGGAAATCCTCTTCGTTGGCGCGGTAGGTGCTTTCGGTCCAGGCGCCGGAATCGGCGTAGTCGAAGAACATCTTCGGCACGCGGCGGCGCGCCAGGTCCTTGAGGTCGGCGATGGTGAGAATGCTGCTCATGGATCTTTTTCCGCTGGTTCTTCGCTGGTTCGTCGTTGAATTTTCTGGGCGGTGCCTACGGCTGTTTTCTTGCCGGCTCACCGTCACCGGGCTCGGAGCGCTGCCTGAGCCTCAGCCGCGACACGCGCTGCCAGTCGCCGCTGCGCTCGGCCTCGGCCATCGACCGTTCGACATAAGAGATGTGGTCCATCGCCGCCTGCCGCGCCGCGGCTGCATCGCCGGCCTTGACCGCCGTGTAGATTGCCCGGTGCTGCGAAAGCAGCGTCTCGCGCGCGCCCGGCACGCTGAACACCAGCCGCCGGTTCTGGAACACGCCTTCCGACAGCAGCCGATAGCACGAGCGCAGCGTGTGCAGCAGGATGATGTTGTGCGCGCATTCGCAGATCGCGTGGTGGAACTCGACGTCGATTTCCGCCTCGTCGTCGAAATTGCCGGTCCGGTGCGCCTCGTCCATACGTGCCATGATGCGGTCGAGCAGCGCCAGATCGTCCGATGTGGCACGCCGCGCCGCATATTCCGCCGCCACCGCCTCGATCTCGCGGCGGTACTCCAGATAGTCGGTCACCGCCTTGCGATGCATCGAGATCAGGTCGGTCACCGGCTTGGTGAACAGCTGGCCGATGACATCGGCGACATGGGTGCCGCCGCCTGGCCGTGTCGTCAACAGCCCGCGCCCTTCCAAGGCTTTCAAGGCATCGCGCAGGATCGGCCGCGACACCTCGAACTGGCGCGCCAGTTCGCGCTCGCCCGGCAGCCGGTCGCCGGTGCGCAGGACACCTTCGAGGATCAGGCTCTCGATCTGCTGCACCACCTCGTCGGCGGTGCGCGAATGCTCGATCCGGGAGAAAATGTCGCTCAAACGGGATGCCTGGGGGTTGAACCGATGTCGCGCAAGATAAAGCCAGCGTCGCCAACTGGTCAAATTATTTATCCAATTCGCCGTGGCCGGGTCCGTTTCACAGCCGCGGCGCCATATCATCTTCAGCTAAATTGGGCGTTTGCGTCCCCTGGCGATTGCCTCTAGAGGGACGTCATTGCCAAGGGCTCACAGAAGCCCGGGGGACCAGCCGTGCCAGACGCCGACCCTTCCAACCTCGAATTCCAGCTGCGCGCCAAAGCCGTGGGCGGCACCGTCATGGGCTTTCCGGCGCATGAAGGTCGGCCGGGCGCGCTCGGCGAGGTCCACGCCCGGCCGCAGCCGCTGGTCGAAAAACCGCGCGTGCTGGTGCAGCTTTCCTTCATGACCGAAGCTGGATCCGGGATCGATCAGGCCGTGCTTTCCGAATTGTCGCGACGCCTCGGCATCGCCGCGCCCGACCCTCACGCCCGCCACCACGCGATGAAATGGGGCAAGGGCTCGCTGCGTTGGGAACGCCACACGGAATTCTCGACCTATCTCTGGGAAGGCCCGCTCGCCGAAAACGGCAGGGGGCAAGAAGACACACCCTTCGGCAACGGGTTTTCGCCGCCGGGCACGGTGATTTCCGGCATCAGGCTGGAGATCCGCAAATGGACGCCGGCGAACGAAAAACTGATCGCCGGCTTCGACCCGACCAGCCTGTGCTATTCGCTGGTCGAGCGCGGCAACGCGGCCATCGTCACCGATTTCCGTCAGGATGGCGACGGCTTGACCCGCATGCTGGTGCTCGACCGCGGCCTGACCCCGGCGCGCACCGGGGCACTGTCGCAGCGGCTGATCGACATCGAGACCTACCGCACGCTGGCCATGCTTGGGCTGCCGCTGGCCCTGACGCTGTCCGGTCGCGCCCGCCGCATCGAAGACAGGCTGGCCCAGACCACGTTGGAAATGAAGGTCGCCGAGACCCGCGACAGCCAGACGCTACTTGCCGACTTGACCGAACTGGCCGCCGAGTTGGAGGCCGATGCCGCCTCCAGCCTCTACCGCTTCGGCGCCAGCCGCGCCTATGACGGCATCGTGCGCGAACGGCTGGAGGCGCTCGACGAAGAGGCGGTGCCCGGCTACGACACCTGGGGCGGTTTTCTGCAGCGCCGCGTGGCGCCGGCGATGCGTACCTGCCGTTCGGTCGAGGAGCGTCAGGCCAACCTGTCGACGAAGCTCACCCGTGCCACCACACTGCTGCGCACCTGGGTCGACGTCGAGGTCGAGAAGCAGAACCGCGATCTTTTGGCATCGATGAACAATCGCGCCCGCCTGCAATTGCGGCTGCAGCAGACGGTGGAGGGGCTCTCGGTCGCCGCCGTCTCCTACTATGTCGTCGGCCTCATCGGCTACGTCGCCAAGGGCGCCTCGATCTTCGGCCATGCCTTCGCGCCGGAAATGGTCACCGCCGCCTCGGTGCCGCTCGCCATCGTGCTCGTCTGGTGGGGCGTGCGCCGCGTCCGCCGCATGCACTCCGAACCAGGCAAGCAGCCGGGCGAGTAGTGTGGGGCGCAGCGGCAGATTGCCGCTGCGGAAGGCAGTCTCGGCCATAGGCCTCTCATCCCGGCCAACGCGGCATTTGCAAGCGACCACCGTCGCTGGTAAAAGATTTTTACCAGTCGATCGAAGGAGGCTGTCGATGTCCGGCCTTGCCATGCCGAAACCAGACGACGCCACGATGCGCCGGCGCGACGAGATCGTCGCCGATATGCGCATCATGGTGCCGGGCGAGGGCGTCGTCGACGCCGCCAATGCCATGCGCGCCTTCGAGAGCGACGGGCTCACCGCCTACCGGCAATTGCCGCTGGTCGTGGTGCTGCCGCAGACCGTGGCGCAGGTCTCGCGGGTGCTGAAATATTGCAGCGACCGCAACATCCGCGTCGTGCCACGCGGCTCCGGCACCTCGCTCTCCGGCGGTGCGCTGCCGCTCGAAGACGCGGTGCTGCTGGTAATGAGCCGCTTCAACCGCATCCTCGAGATCGATTTTCAGAACCGCGTCGTCGTCGCCCAGCCCGGCGTCACCAATCTCGGCATCACCACCGCCGTCGAGCAGGAGGGTTTTTATTACGCCCCCGATCCATCCTCCCAGATCGCCTGCTCGATCGGCGGCAATGTCGCGGAAAATTCCGGCGGCGTGCACTGCCTGAAATACGGTCTCACCGCCAACAATGTGCTCGGCATCGAGATGGTGCTGATGAATGGCGAGGTGGTGCGCCTCGGCGGCAGCCATCTCGACGCGGAAGGCTACGACCTGCTCGGCGTCATGACCGGCTCCGAAGGACTGCTCGGCGTCGTAACCGAGGTCACCGTACGCATCCTGAAAAAGCCGGAGACGGCGCGTGCCCTGCTGATCGGTTTCCCGACCAGCGAGCAGGCCGGCCAATGCGTTGCCGACATCATCGGCGCCGGCATCATTCCGGGCGGCATGGAGATGATGGACCGTCCGGCCATCCACGCCGCCGAGGATTTCGTCCAGGCCGGCTATCCCTTGGATGTCGAGGCGCTGCTGATCGTCGAGCTGGACGGGCCGGGTGTCGAGGTCGATCACCTGATCGGCCTGGTCGAAGCCATCGCCTATAGGAACGGCTCGACCATATGCCGCATTTCGCAATCGGAGCAGGAGCGGCTGAGCTTCTGGGCCGGCCGCAAGGCGGCTTTCCCGGCGGTCGGCCGCATCTCGCCCGACTACTACTGCATGGACGGCACCATCCCGCGCAAGGAACTGCCGCGCGTGCTCGCCGGCATGCGCGAGCTGTCGGAGAAATACGGGCTCGGCGTCGCCAATGTCTTCCACGCCGGCGACGGCAATCTGCACCCGCTCATCCTCTATGACGCCAACGTGCCGGGCGAACTCGACAAGGCGGAGAGTTTCGGCGCCGACATATTGCGGCTCTGCGTCAAGGTCGGTGGCGTGCTGACCGGCGAGCACGGGGTCGGCGTCGAGAAGCGCGACCTGATGCCGGAAATGTTCAACCAGATCGACCTCGACCAGCAGATGCGCGTCAAATGCGCCTTCGACCCCAACCATCTTTTGAATCCCGGCAAGGTCTTCCCGCAATTGAGGCGATGCGCCGAGCTCGGGCGGATGCACGTGCATCGCGGGCAAGTGGCGTTTCCGGACATTCCGAGGTTTTGAGTGGGTATGTTGGCGCTTGAACACCCCCCTCTGTCCTGCCGGACATCTCCCCCTCAAGGGGGGAGATTGGCAGCTTGCACGCCTCAGCCTTCTTTCAATATTGACGATTGGCGAAGCCAGACGCGACGTCCGATCTCCCCCCTTGAGGGGGAGATGTCCGGCAGGACAGAGGGGGGCGCGAAGGAACGCGACGTCTTTGCATTTGCCATTGGCGCATCCGCCTCATGACCACCTTCGTCCCCACCACCGCAGCCGAAGTCCTCTCCACCGTCGCCTGGGCCGCGGCGGAAGACGCACCGCTGGAAATCCTCGGCCACGGCTCCAAGCGCGGTATCGGCCGGCCGCAGCAGGGCGAGCATACGTTCGACCTTTCCAAACTCTCCGGCGTCATGCTTTACGAGCCGGCCGAACTGGTGCTGTCGGCAAAAGCCGGCACGCCGCTGGCCGAAATCGAAAGCCTGCTTGCCGAAAACGGCCAGCAACTTGCCTTCGAACCGATGGATTACGGCCCGCTGCTCGGCGGTGAGCCAGCGCGAGGCACGATCGGCGGCGCACTCGCCGCGAACCTTTCCGGCCCGCGCCGGCTGAAGGTGGGTGCTGCGCGCGACCATATCCTCGGCATAGCGGCCGTTTCCGGGCGCGGCGAGGCCTTCAAGTCCGGCGGCCGCGTCGTCAAGAACGTCACCGGCTACGATCTGTCCAAGCTGATGGCCAACAGCTGGGGCACGCTGGCGGTGCTCACCGACGTCACCTTCAAGGTGCTGCCTGCTGCCGAGACCGAAGTCACGCTTGCCATCCGCGGCCTGCTCGACGATCACGCCGCCGCCGCCATGGCGCTGGCGCTGGGTTCCAGCGCCGAAGTGTCGAGTGCTGCCCATCTTCCCGAACGGGTCGCAGCTAGGGTCGCTGGCGGCAGTCTCGGCAGCGATGCCGCGACGCTGCTGCGCATCGAGGGCTTCGGCCCGTCGGTCGCTTACCGCATTGCCGCGCTGAAAGACCTGCTGAAAAACGCTGGGCCGCTGCAGGAGATTTCCGGTTCGGTCTCGTACTCGGTCTGGCGCGATGTCCGCGACTGCGCGTCGTTCGCCGATGGCAGCGAAAGGCCGGTGTGGCGCGTCTCGATGGCGCCGTCGCGGGGCCACCAGATGGTGCTGGCGCTGCGCATGCAGGCCCCGGTCGATGCCTTCTACGATTGGCAGGGCGGGCTGATCTGGCTGCGCATGCAGCAGGACGATCCCGAGGCTGGCCTGTTGCGCGGCCTGATCAGAAGACATGGCGGCGGCCATGCGACGCTGGTGCGCGCAATCCCTGCACATCGCGCCGCCGTGCCGGTGTTCGAGCCGCAGGCGCCACCGCTGGCAGCACTGTCGGCGCGGCTGAAGGCCGAATTCGACCCGAAGAATATCCTCAATCCCGGCCGTATGGCGCCGGGCGCAAGCTCTGCTACTCTCGCGCCGGCAACCGAGGGAGGAGCACAATGAGCGATCCAGGCCAAAACGGTACGTCACGCCAGACCGACCGCTGGCTGGAGCCCGGCCCGACCAACGCGCTGGTCATCTACATCCTCTATCTCGCCGGCCTGGCCATCGGCGTCAGCGGTATTGTCGGCGTCGTCCTGGCCTATATCAATCGCGGCAAGGCCGGCGGCTTCGTCGAGAGCCATTACACATTCCTGATCCGCACCTTCTGGATCGGCCTGCTCTATGCACTGATCTCGGCGCTGCTGATGATCGTGGTCATCGGTGTCGTGCTGATGGTTGCCGTCGCGGTCTGGTTCATCGCCCGCTGCATTCTCGGCCTGCAGGCGCTGCAGCGCGGCGAGCCGGTCAAGAACCCGGAAAGCTGGTTTCTGGGATTATGAGCATGATCCCCAAAAGTGGGTACCGGTTTTGGGAAAAGATCATGCTCAAACGGTAGGGATTCGTTTACGTGCAGACCAATTTCTCAGCTGCCCAGCTCGCCGATCCGCATGTCGCGGAATCGGAGAAGATCCTGCGCAAATGTGTGCATTGCGGCTTCTGCACCGCCACCTGCCCAACCTATGTGACGCTCGGCAACGAACTGGATTCGCCGCGCGGCCGGATTTATCTGATCAAGGACATGCTGGAAAACGGACGGCCGGCCGACAAGCAAATCGTCACCCATATCGACCGCTGCCTGTCCTGTCTCGCCTGCATGACCACCTGCCCATCGGGCGTCAACTACATGCATCTGGTCGACCACGCCCGCGTCCATATCGAGGAGACCTACAAGCGTCCGCTGGCCGATCGCCTGACACGCGCCATGCTGGCCTTCGTGCTGCCCTATCCCTCGCGTTTCCGCGCGGCGCTCAAGCTGGCGAAGCTCGGCCAGCCATTCGCCGGCCTGTTTGAGAAAATCCAGGCCTTGAAGCCTTTCGGCGCGATGTTGAAGCTGGCCCCGGCGTCGGTCCCGGCAGTCTCGCCGATGGCCTCGCCGGGCGTCCATGCCGGGCAGGGCGCGAAGAAAAATGGCCGCGTCGCCATCCTCACCGGCTGCGCGCAATCCGTGCTCGATCCCGGCATCAACGACACGACGATTTCGCTGCTGACCCGGCTTGGCGTTGAGGTCGTGGTGCCCGAGGGCGAGGGCTGCTGCGGCGCGCTGGTACATCATATGGGGCGCGAGGACGCTGCCTTGGCGTCGGCCCGACGGAACGTCGACGCCTGGACGCGCGCCATCGAGCAGGGTGGACTCGACGCCATCGTCATCACCGCATCCGGGTGCGGCACCACCATCAAGGATTACGGCTTCATGCTGCGCCTCGATCCGGCCTATGCCGACAAGGCCGCGCGCGTGTCGGCGCTGGCCAGGGACATCACCGAATATCTGGCAAGCCTCGACCTGCCCGAGCCGGTCCGCAAGCCGGGCACCATCGTCGCCTATCACTCAGCCTGCTCGATGCAGCACGGCCAGAAGATCACCCGCCAGCCGAAGGAGCTTCTGGTCCGTGCCGGCTTCGTCGTGCGCGAGCCGCGCGAAGGGCATCTGTGCTGCGGTTCGGCCGGCACCTACAACATCCTGCAGCCCGGGATTTCGGCAACGCTACGCGACCGCAAGGTCAGGAATATCGAGGCGACCGGTGCCGAAATCGTCGCCACCGGCAATATCGGCTGCATCACCCAGATCGCTTCTGCCGCGAAGCTGCCGGTGGTGCACACGATAAAGCTGCTCGACTGGGCCTATGGTGGGCCGAGGCCCGAAGGCGTTCGCGAAGAGAGGGCGGTTGTCGCGGCCGAGTGATGCGCCAGTCGCCTACTCCGCCGCCAGCCTGTCCGCTATGCCGTAGGTGGCCTGGTAGCGGGCGCGCTGGCGGCTGAGCGCTACCATCGTGTTGCGCAGCAGGATCGCCACCGTGATCGGGCCGACGCCGCCCGGCACCGGCGTGATCCACGACGCGACATGCCTGACGCTCTCGGCATCGACGTCGCCGACGATGCGGCTCTCGCCGTCCGGCCCGATTTCCGAATTGATGCCGATATCGATGACGGCGGCGCCCGGCTTGACCATGTCGGCCTTGATCAGCCGCGGTTTGCCGACCGCGACGAACAGTGCGTCGGCGCGGCGTGCGTGTCCCGCCACCGAACGCGTCATGTGGTGACAGACGGTCACCGTCGCGCCTTCGCTCATCAAAAGGAAGGCGATCGGCTTGCCGACGATCTCGGAATGGCCGACGACCACCACCTCGAGCCCCTTGAGGTCGAGGCCGGTTTCCCTGAGCAGTTCGACCGAAGCGGCGGCGGTGCAGGGCGCCAGGTCGAGCTGGTTGTAGACGATGTTGCCGATCGAGGCCGGATGCATGCCCTCGACATCCTTGAGCGGATGCACCGCCGCCTGCAGCGTCTTGATCGGAATGTGCACCGGCACCGGCCGCTGGATGATGATGCCGGTGACGCGCGGGTCGGCGTTAAGCCCGTGGATTGCCGCTTCCAGCTCGCCGGCGGTGATGTCGGCGCGAAAGCGCCTTTCCTCGAAGCCGATGCCGGCCAACCCGGCCTTGGCGCGCTGGTTGCGGACATAGACGTCGACCGCGGCGGTATCGCCGACGGTGACCGACACCAGCTTGGGCGGAAAGCCTTCGGCGGTGGCGATCGCCGCGTCCTCGCGCACGCCGGCGATGATGCGTTGGGCAACCGGGCCGCCTCTGAGATAGCGGCTGTCATCGGAAAGGGGCATCGGGATGGGCCTTTATCTGGATTTTAGCCGCCACATAGCAAAGCAACCGCGAAAAGGCAGCGCGAAAAGCGAACCGCCATGCCGGTCGCGCGACGTGCCGGCGAAATCTTCCCGTCAATTCTTGCTGGCGTTGGCGGAAACAAAAAGGGCAGCACGGCTTGCCGCGCTGCCCTTTCGTGACTGGCCGCATCCCCACACGGCCCGTCCCCCGTTATTCAATGCTCCCGAGGCTTCTGAGCAGAATCATCGGTGAGGTCAACCGCAGATTACATCACTACAACCGTCGTGCCAACATTGACCCGCTCGTAAAGGTCGACCACGTCCTCGTTGCGCATGCGGATGCAGCCCGACGACACCGCGCCGCCGATCGTCCAGGGCTGATTGGTGCCGTGGATACGGTACTCGGTCGAGCCGAGATAGAGCGCGCGTGCGCCGAGCGGGTTTTCCATGCCGCCGGCGAGATAGGTCGGCAGATAACGGCCCTTGGCGGCTTCGCGGGCGATCATCACCGCCGGCGGCCGCCAATCCGGCCAGACGCGCTTGTTGGTGATCTTGTGGGTGCCGGACCATTCGAAGCCCGGCTTGCCGGTGCCGACGCCATAACGCCGCGCCTTACCGTTCTTCCCGACCAGATAGAGGAAATTCTCTCGCGTATCGATGACGATCGTGCCCGGCTTCTGCGGGCCGTCATAGGCGACTTCCTGCGGCAGATAGATCGGGTCGATCTGCGGCCGCATCACCATGCGCTTGGCCGGCGCCTGCACCGCTGCGGTGCGCAGCTGATCGGGTTCGGCCAGCCGCCGGTAGCGCCGTTGCGGCTGCGCCTCTTGCCGGCTCTGCCGCACGATGCCCGGCGCATGGCCGAGCTGCAGCACCCAGGGCGCCGAAAGATCTGGGCTGACCACCACCGGCGGCCTCTCGGCATAGCGGTCGTTGGCATTGGCGGCACCGGCCGCAAGCACGGCCGCGGCGCCGAACAGTGGGAACAAGAATGTCTTCATCGCAACGCACCTTGATCGTCGAACATGCCGGGGTGCAAAGCCTCCCCGATTTCGCCGACATTGGGCGCGAAGCGGCAACCGAAACATGAATCGGAATGCGTAAAATGCCGATCTGTCAGTAAAGCTTTTGGTGTGGTTACCGCCCGGTTCAGGAATCTGGTAAAGCCGCGGTAAAGCCCGCGTCAAAACGCGTTAACGCCAAGACACGAACGGAATTCCGCCATGGATGAAAAGACAGGTCTGCTTGCCGGTCCCGACGGCATCGCCCGCTGCTTCTGGCACGGCAACCTGCCGGATTATCTGCACTACCACGACCACGAATGGGGCCGGCCGGTCGCCGACGACCGCCGCCTGTTCGAGAAGATCTGCCTCGAAGGTTTTCAGTCGGGCCTGTCCTGGCTGACCATATTGCGCAAGCGCGACAATTTCCGCGAGGCGTTTGCCGGCTTCGATGTCGACAAGATCGCCGCCTTCACCGACGCCGATGTCGAGCGCCTGCTCGGCAATGCCGGCATCATCCGTCACCGCGGCAAGATCGTTTCGACCATCAACAACGCCAAGCGCGCCCGCGAACTCATCGACGAGGCCGGCTCGCTGGCCGCCTGGTTCTGGAAGTTCGAACCCGGCCCCGACGAGCGGCCCGAGATCGTCGACCTCGCGCATTTGCGCGCCAATCCGACGACGGCCGTCTCGGTCCGCATTTCGAAAGAGCTGAAGAAGCGCGGCTGGAGCTTTGTCGGCCCGACCACCGTCTACGCCTTCATGCAGGCGATGGGGCTGGTCAACGACCATCTCGAGGGCTGCGTCTGCCGCGAGCCGGTCGAGGCGGAACGGAAAGCGTTCAAGCGGCCGAAATAGCGGCTCAGGCGCCGCCGGCGCCGGCGAGGAAAAACCCGGCAAGGATGGCCGCCAGCGCGGCGAACACCGGATAGATCACCAGCAGGCCGGTCATCAGCACGTCGCGCATCGTCGGTCCGCTGCGCTGTTGCGCCGCGATCTCGAACGGTCCGGCGATTTGCTTCGTCTTCGGCGCATAACCATCGGCCGGCCGCAGCCGGACCGAGGCGTCGCGTGCGCCGCTATCGATGATGTCGAACTTCTGTAGCGTGGCCATGGCCCCGAGCCCCTTGTTTCGGCGCGCTTATCGGCCCGGATTGTGTCGGCACGATGCCGCGCGCATGGCGCAATTGTTTCAGCTTCTTTTTCGCCTTTCCTTCTCCCCTTGTGGGAGAAGGTGGATCGGCGCGCAGCGCCGAGCCGGATGAGGGGTGTTGGACGGAGTGCCGTCATAGCCAAGCTGGAACACCCCTCATCCGACCGAGCTTCGCTCGGCCACCTTCTCCCACAAGGGGAGAAGGAGAGGCGCAAACCCTTGCCGCTCCCGGCTGCATCGGTTAGGACACCCGCGCCGTGGAAATCGGTCATTTAACCGATCCCCGGAAGCGCCACGAAACACCGAGTACCCATCCCATGGCCGACAAATCCGAAAAGATGAAAGCGCGCCTGCCGCGCGGCTTTGTCGACCGCGGCGCCGACGATCTCCGCGCCGTCGAGAAGATGATGGCGACGATCCGCTCGGTCTTTGAGCTCTACGGTTTCGAGCCGGTCGACCAGCCGCTGATCGAATACACAGATGCGCTCGGCAAATTCCTGCCCGACCAGGACCGGCCGAACGAGGGCGTGTTCTCGTTCCAGGACGATGACGACCAGTGGCTGTCGCTGCGCTACGACCTGACCGCGCCGATGGCGCGCTTTGTCGCCGAGAATTTCGAGCGCCTGCCGAAACCCTATCGCAGCTATCGCTCCGGCTGGGTGTTCCGCAACGAGAAGCCGGGCCCCGGCCGCTTCCGCCAGTTCATGCAGTTCGACGCCGACACGGTAGGCACGCCGGGTGTCGCGGCCGATGCCGAGATGGCGATGATGATGGCCGACGTGATGGAGGCGCTCGGCATCAAGCGCGGCGACTACGTCATCCGCGTCAACAATCGCAAGGTGCTCGACGGCGTGCTGGAGGCGATCGGCCTCGGCGGCGACGAGAACGCTGGCCGCCGGCTGCAGGTGCTGCGGGCGATCGACAAGCTGGACAAGCTGGGCGTCGAGGGGGTTCGTCTGCTTTTGGGCGCCGGGCGCAAGGACGAGAGCGGTGATTTTACCAAGGGTGCCGGGCTGGGTAACGCTCAAATCGATGTTGTGATCAGCTATTTCACGGTCATGGCGCAGCATGATCCCGAACAAATTGTCCAGACACTGGGATCTATCACCCCAGGGCTCAGCAATCTTGTCGAGGAAAGGAAACTCGAACATCTCGGCATAACGAATGCCTCGTTTGTTGAGGGTCTTGCAGAGTTGGAGCAGATAAGAACCATGGTCGCACAAAGCGGCTACGGTGAGGATCGCATTCGCATCGATCCCTCCGTCGTGCGTGGCCTCGAATATTACACCGGCCCGGTCTACGAGGCCGAGCTGCTGGCCGAGATCCCCAACGAGGACGGCCAGATCGTGCGCTTCGGCTCGGTTGGCGGCGGCGGCCGTTATGACGGTCTCGTCTCGCGCTTTCGCGGCGAGCCGGTGCCGGCGACCGGTTTTTCCATCGGTGTCTCGCGGCTGATGACGGCGCTGAAGAACCTCGGCAAGCTCGATACTTCCGATGTCATCGCGCCGGTCGTCGTGCTGACCATGGACAAGGATACGGAAAGCCTCGGCCGCTACCAGAAGATGGTGGCCGAGCTGCGCGCCGCCGGCATCCGCTCGGAAATGTACCTCGGCGGCGCCGGCATGAAGGCGCAGCTGAAATATGCCGACCGTCGCGGCAGCCCGGTCGCCGTCATCCAGGGCGGCGACGAGCGCGCCAAAGGCGAGGTGCAGATCAAGGATCTGATCGAAGGCGCGAAAATGTCGGCCGAGATCGCCGACAACGCCGAATGGCGCGCCGCACGACCGGCGCAGGTGACCGTGGTGGAGAGTGAGCTGGTTGCCGAAGTGAAGAAGATACTGGCGGCGCAGGCCGAGGAGCGGGCGCGTGGCAAGTAGGGCGCCGCTTCCTTCTCCCCTTGTGGGAGAAGGTGGCCGAGCGAAGCTCGGTCGGATGAGGGGTGTTCCAGGGAACGCCGACGCCTCATTTCTTCCGGCACCCCTCATCCGTCTTGGCGCGTCGCGCCAATCCACCTTCTCCCACAGGGGGAGAAGGGAAGGTGGCGTTTTATGACCTCCCGCTACCCCGCCATCGCATCCGACATCACCAAGCTCTTCGCCGCGCGCAACACCCATGCGGTCGAGGTTGCCGTGCTGCAGCCGGCCGATCCGTTCCTCGACATGGCTGGCGAGGATTTGCGGCGCCGTATCTTTCTCACCGAGAGCGAGACCGGGCAGACGCTTTGCCTGCGGCCGGAATTCACCATTCCGGTCTGCCTCGACCACATTACCAGCCAGGCCGGCACGCCGCGCCGCTATTCCTATCTCGGCGAGGTGTTTCGCCAGCGCCGCGAGGGCGGCAACGAGTTCTTCCAGGCCGGCATCGAGGACCTCGGCGACGGCGACACGGCCGCCGCCGACGCCCGTTCGCTGGCCGATGCGCATGCGCTGCTTTCGCTGGTGCTGCCCGGCCGGGAGCTGGCGGTGACGCTCGGCGACCAGACCATTTTCGAGGCGGTGCTGGCCGCCCTTGGCCTGCCGCGCGGCTGGCGCATGCGGCTGGCGCGCGCCTTCGGCTCGGCGCCGATGCTGGAGGCGGCGCTTGCCGACCTCGCCAATCCGCCGCGCAACAGCCAGCTTGCCGGCGTGGTCGCCGCGCTTGTCCTCGACGGCGATCTCGACGGTCTTTCGGCGCATATCGCCGGCGGCATGGAAGAGGCCGGCCTGTCGGCAACGGCCGGGCGTTCGCCGTCCGAGATTGCGCGGCGCCTGATCGAGAAAGCCGAACTGCGCAGCGTACGGCTGTCGAACGAGGCATTCGCGGCACTAAAGAGTTTCCTGGCCATCGACGTGCCGCTCGACAGCGCCGCCGGAGCGCTCGAACGTTTTGCAGCCGATGCCGGGCTTTCACTGGGGGCTGCGCTGGAGAATTTTGCGGCCCGCGCCGCGGCCATCGAAGCCCTCGGCCTGCCGATGTCTGAAATCAGCTACGACGCCGCCTTCGGCCGGCCGCTCGACTACTACACCGGCCTCGTCTTCGAGATCGCGGCGCAGGATGGCGACCGGCCGCTCGCCGGTGGTGGCCGCTACGACCGGCTGCTGACGCTGCTCGGCGCCAAAACGCCGATCCCCGGCGTCGGTTTTTCCGTCTGGCTCGACCGCATCGAGGTGCTGCGGGAGACGGCGCCATGATCACGCTGGCGCTGCCGTCGAAGGGCCGGCTCAAGGAGCAGGCGCTGGAGGTGCTGGCCAAGGCCGGGCTTGCCGTCAGCCTGCCCGGCGACGAGCGCAAATATCGCGCCCGCATCGACGGCCTTGACGGCGTCGAGATAGCGTTCCTGTCGGCCTCGGAGATATCAGGCGAAATCGGCCAGGGCTCGGTCGATCTCGGCATCACCGGCGAGGACCTTTTGCGCGAAAACCTCGCCGATTGCGAGGCGCGCGCCGAAATCATCGCCCGCCTCGGTTTCGGCAATGCCGATGTCGTCGTCGCCGTGCCCGACATCTGGCTCGATGTCGACACCATGGCCGACCTCGACGACGTCGCCGCCGATTTCCGCCAGCGCCACGGCCGCCGGCTCAGGATCGCCACCAAATACTGGCGCCTGACCCAGCAGTTCTTTTCGCAAAAGCACGGCATCCAGGTCTACCGCATCGTCGAAAGCCTCGGCGCCACCGAAGGCGCGCCGGCAGCCGGATTGGCCGATATCGTCGTCGACATCACCACGTCAGGCGCGACGCTGCGCGCCAACCATCTCAAGGTGCTGGCCGACGGCGTCATCCTGCGCTCGCAGGCCTGCCTCGTCGCGTCGCGGAAGCAGCGCGAGGCGGCCGACGAGGCGGTGTTGCGCGATATTGCGGCAAGGATGGCATCGGTGAATTCAGGCTGACGTCGCCAATCTCCCCCCTTGAGGGGGAGATGTCGCCGAAGGCGACAGAGGGGGTCGGTACGTCTTGACGCGACTCTCCTAACGGACAGAACAGGCAGGTGCTCCACGCGAGACGACCCCCTCTGGCCTGCCGGCCATCTCCCCCTCAAGGAGGGAGATTGGCAGCTTGGCCGCTGGCACCGACCTGAAGCGATTTTCTTGACGTACAGCAATTTTGTTCTTGCTTTGTGCCGGCAGCTATGCTACTAATGTCGCTATGGTGCCAATTGGCCCCGAAGCCCGCCCGCCGTGGCGGGTTTTTTATTTTCGGCGCCATCCCTCACGTTCGAACCCCAACCGTACCATCGACGGGATTTCCACTACCCCGCCGGGCTGATAGGCTCGTTCTGTCTGCGGAGGACACGGCGATGCCGATCAATCTCGACGAGTTGAAGAATGCCAGCAATTTGCGCTCCAAGCGCGATGGCGGTTCGTTCATTGCGCCGGTCGACGGCACGGCGCATGTCTCGGGCGAGCGCAGCGTGCCGCTGCTCAACCTGACGATCCCGGCGCTGTTTGCCGATACGGTCGGCAAATACGGCACGCTCGATGCCGCCGTCTTCGTCGAGCAGGACAAGCGCTTTACCTGGGAGGAACTGTCGGAGACGGTCGATGCGCTGGCCGCCGGCTTCCTGGCGCTCGGCCTCGAGAAAGGCGATCGCGTCGGCATCTGGTCGCCGAACCGCTGGGAATGGCTGGTGACGCAATTCGCCACCGCCCGCATCGGCCTGATCCTGGTCAACATCAACCCGGCCTATCGGTTGGTCGAGCTGGAATATGCCTTGAACAAGGTCGGTTGCAAGGCGCTTGTCACCGCCGCCAAATTCAAGAGCTCCGACTATCTCGGCATGATCGAGACGCTGGCGCCGGAGATCGCCAAGGCCACCCCCGGCAAGCTCGACGCCAACAAGCTGCCGGCACTGAAGACAGTCATCCGCATGGACGAGGAGAATTCGCCGGGCATGTTCAATTTCGCCGACGTGCTGGCGATGGCCGGGCGCGACGAGCATGACCGGCTCGACCGCATCTCCGACGGGCTGAAACCCGACGATGCCATCAACATCCAGTTCACCAGCGGCACGACCGGCGCGCCCAAGGGCGCGACGCTGACCCACAACAACATCGTCAACAACGGCAATTTCGTCACCTCGGCGATCCGGCTCACCGTCGACGACCTGCTGTGCATCCCGGTGCCGCTCTATCATTGCTTCGGCATGTCGATGGGCACGATGGGCTGCGTCACCAAGGGCGCGACCATGGTTTTCCCGAGCGAGGGGTTCGATGCGGGCGCCACCCTAAAGGCGGTGGCAACGGAACGCTGCACCGCGCTTTACGGCGTGCCGACCATGTTCGTCGGCCTGCTCGACCATCCGGATTTCGCCTCCTTCGATCTCACCAGCCTGCGCACCGGCATCATGGCCGGCTCGCCATGCCCGATCGAGGTGATGAAGAAGGTGGTGTCGCTGATGCATATGGCTGAGGTGACCATCGCCTACGGAATGACCGAGACCAGCCCGGTCTCGTTCCAGAGCAGCGTCGACGATCCCCTGGAAAAGCGCGTCTCCACCGTCGGCCGCGTCCATCCGCATGTCGAGGTCAAGGCCATCGACGCCGAAAGCGCCACCGTCGCGGTCGGCGCGCCGGGCGAGCTCTGCACGCGCGGCTATTCCGTGATGAAGGGCTATTGGGACGACGAGCAGAAGACCCGCGAGGCCATCGACGCCGACGGCTGGATGCACACCGGCGACCTCGCCACCATCGATGCCGAGGGCTATTGCAACATCGTCGGCCGGGTCAAGGACATGGTCATCCGCGGCGGCGAGAACGTCTATCCGCGCGAGGTCGAGGAGTTCCTCTATCGCCACCCCAAGGTCAAGGAGGTGCAGGTGTTCGGCATTCCCGACCCGAAATACGGCGAGGAGCTGTGCGCCTGGATCGTGCTCAAGCCCGGCCAGATCACCACGGAGCAGGAGATCAAGGCTTTCTGCGCTGGCCAGATCGCCCATTTCAAGATCCCGCGCTACATCCGCTTCCGCACCGAATTGCCGATGACGGTGACCGGCAAGCCGCAGAAATTCCTGATGCGCCAGGCGATGGTCGATGAACTGGGATTGGTGACGCAGAAGACGGCGTGAGCGGGGGCGCGCTTCGGGCTTCGTCAAGGTGCGCAGGGGGCTTGCGCAGAGGGGGCTGAATGAGTGGTTTCGCAAGATCGGCGGTTTCCTACGGCATGCCGTTGGCCGCGCTGGCGATGGCGGTCGCGGTCAGGGCCAGCGGGGTGTCGGTGGACGAAGGGTCGCTGGGCACCAGGATATTCATCGGCGCGCTGTCGAGCGCGATCATGTTCATCACCATTTTCGTGGTGCTCGACCACGCCGAGGCGGTGGCTAGGCGGGTGGGCGAGCCGTACGGCACGTTGGTGCTGACCATCGCCGTGACGGCAATCGAAGTGTCGATCATCGTTTCCATCATGCTGCACGGCGCGAACAACCCGACGCTTGCCCGCGAATCCGTGTTCTCGACGGTGATGATCACGTCGACCGGCGTCGTCGGCATGTGTCTGACGTTTGGCGGCTGGCGCCATCGCAAGCAGGCGATCGTCCGCCAAGGGACCAGCGCCTATCTGGCGGTGCTGGTCGCGCTGAGCGTCATGACGCTCATTCTGCCGACCTACACGCGAACCACCGATCCCGGCACGTTTTCGGCCGCCCAACTTGGCTTCGTCAGCGTCCTTTCAGTGCTGCTCTATGCCGGTTTTCTGTTCGCGCAGACTGTCCGCCACCGCGACGATTTCATCGACGGGCAAGCGCATGGCGCCGCAGTGCGAACCGACGCTCACGAAAGCGTCGCCGCCGGCGCTCTGCTCCTGCTGATCGGGCTGATCGGCATCGTCATGCTGGCCGAGCAGGTCGCCGCCAGCGTCGAGGACGCGCTCGTCGCCTACCAGGTGCCGCAGGCCGACGCCATTGTCGGCGCGATGATCGCCGGGTTGGTTCTGATGCCGGAGGCGATCTCGGCTGTTCGCGCCGCACTCAGCAACGAGCTGCAACGCGGCCTGAACGTCGCCATGGGTTCGGCCTGTGCCACAATCGGCCTGACAATACCGGCAATCGCTGCCGCCAGCCTGCTGACCGGAAGAGGCCTGACCCTGGGGCTGCCGGCGACCGACACGGTGCTTTTGGTTCTGGCGCTCTTCATCTGCAATGTAAGCTTTAGCACCGAGAGAACGACGTTCTTGACCGGCTTGGTGCATCTGGTGGTGTTTTTTACTTGGGTGTTTTTGATATTTGTGCCGTGAGGGTTGGGGGGGAGGTGGCAAACCACTATCGACCGGTTTTCGAACGAGCGGTCATCCGTTTCCGCATTGAGTTGCGAAGTAGGCGAGCCGCAGAAGTTCCGGATGAGGCGATGGTCGAGAATTGAGAGTGGTGACAGCAAAGACGGCTTGAGGGGTGGGCGCCAATTTGTCTCCTTTGCGCCGTGGGCGGACGCTTAGCACCAAGGCCTTGAACGTCTCGATCTGCAGCCGATTGCGGAATGGCGGCTTTAACGTTTGAAGAAGGATTGCGGACGTTCAGCCCGACGGGACCAAGATCTGCTCCCGGGTCTAGCCGTCCCGTCTCAATGGCGTCCCGGACCGCCCGGTGGATCTGCGTTGCCAGTGGCGGGTGGCGGGGCAGCCACAGGGTGGACATTTCAGCCGACATGGAAAATGATCATGTTGCCATGCACAACACTGCAGTGCTCTGATCTCGACGAAAAGCCTGAGCGTAGAAGCGGATCAACCGACCTCCGGGTCCAGCGAGCGAGGACGCAAATGGACACCCCAGAGAATGGGCAATTGCATCGCGACGCGGGCGGGCGACCCTGTCGATCGGCCGGCTGGCTTCCCCGCGCCGCCGTGTCGGCGGCATTCCTGCTCGGCATGGCTTTCAGCAGCACTGCGTTTGCGCAGGACCAGCAGCTACCCGTGGTGACAGCGGCCAAGCCGGTGGTCCGTGAAATCGTCGAAGACGACGAGTTCGTCGGGCGCTTCGAAGCCGTCGACCAGGTCGCCATCCGTTCGCGCGTCAGCGGCTATCTGGACAAGGTCAGCTTCCAGGACGGCGCACTGGTCAACAAGGGCGACCTGCTCTTCACCATCGACGAGCGTCCGTACCAGGCGGCTTATGATGCCGCCAAGTCGCAAGTGGACGTCGCCAAGAGTCTGCTCGAATTCTCCAAGATGCAGCTGGATCGCGCCGACGAACTCGCCAGGACCGGCAATATCTCAACCGCGACGGTCGACGACCGCCGGCGGGAATACCTTTCAGCGCAGGCGCAGATGCAGGGCGCGACGGCTGCGCTGACGACGGCCAGCCTGAACATGGAATTCACCGAGATCAAGGCGCCCTTGTCCGGCCGCATCGACCGCCGGCTGGTGTCGGTCGGCAACCTCGTGCAGCCGGATTCCACCTTGCTGACGACCATCGTTACGCGCGATCCGATCGACTTCTATTTCGACATCGATGAGCGCCTGTATTTCAGCTATGCCCGCGACGCGAAGGAGCGCGGCGGCAGCATGCAGGAAGGCGCCGGCGGGCTCGAGGTGGTGGTGCGCGTCGCCGACCGCGCGGAGGCGGTATTCAAAGGCAAGCTCGATTTTGCCGAGAACCGGATCGACAACGCGACCGGCACCATGCGGGTGCGTGCAAGGTTTCCCAACGCCGATGGCATTCTCCAGCCAGGCATGTTCGGGCGCATCAACGTGCCGGGGTCGCTGCCGCATAGCGGCGTGCTGGTGCCCGACGAGGCGATCGGCGCCGATCAGGATCGCCGCATCGTGTTCCTGGTGGATGAGGCCGGGATGGTGTCGGCGAAGCCCGTGCGCACCGGCCCGCTTCTCGACGGCTACCGGGTCATCCGCCAGGGCCTGACCGGCGACGAGACAATCATCGTCAAAGGGCTGATGCACGCCAGGCCCGGCACCAAGGTGAAGGTCGAGATGGTGACGTTGCCGCCCAAGGCCGAGACCGCCGAGTTGCAGCAATGAGGTTCGCACATTTCTTCGTCGACCGTCCGATCTTCGCATCGGTCGTTTCGATCGTCCTGCTGATCCTCGGCGGGATTGCTTATACCCAGCTGCCGGTCGCGCAATATCCCGAGATCGCGCCGCCGACCATCGTCGTTCGCGCGCAGTATCCGGGCGCCGACGCCGAGACGGTCGCAGCGACGGTGGCAACGCCGATCGAGCAGGAGATCAACGGCGTCGAGGGCATGCTCTACATGTCGTCCTATTCGTCGGGCGACGGGGCGATGGCGCTGACCATCACCTTCAAGCTGGGCACCGATCTCGACCAGGCTCAGGTGCTGGTGCAGAACCGCGTGTCGGTCGCCGAGCCGCGCCTGCCCGAAGAAGTCCGCCGCCTCGGCATCACCACCACCAAGAGCTCGCCCGACCTGATGATGGTCGTGCACATGCTGTCGCCCGACAATACCTACGACCAGCTCTACGTCTCGAACTACGCCCGCTCGCGGGTGCGCGACATACTGCTCAGACTAGACGGCGTCGGCGACCTCATCATCTTCGGCGAACGCGAATATTCGCTGCGCATCTGGCTCGATCCGGAAAAACTGTCCGCCCTGGGGATGACCTCGGGCGATGTGGTGCAGGCGCTGCGCGACCAGAACGTCCAGGTGTCGGGGGGCTCGATCGGCGCGCCGCCGACCAGCACCGGCACGGCGTTCCAGTACACGGTCACCACGCAAGGCCGCTTCAACGACGCACGCGACTTCCGATACGTGATCGTCAAATCGACCGACGACGGCCGCCTGATCTCGCTGCAGGACGTGGCGCGCATCGAGCTCGGCGCCAAGGATTACGTCACCAACTCCTATCTCAACGGCAAACCGGCGGTGGCGCTCGCCATCTTCCAGCGGCCGGGCACCAATGCGCTCGCCGCAGCCGCGGAGATCCAGGACAAGATGAAGGAGCTTTCCCGCGACTTCCCGAAGGGGTTGAGCTACGACATCGTCTACAATCCGACCGAGTTCGTCGCCGAGTCGATCCAGGAGGTCTACAAGACGATTCTCGAGGCGATGCTGCTGGTCATCATCGTCATCATCGTCTTCCTGCAATCGTGGCGCATGGCGATCGTGCCGATCGTGGCGATCCCCGTGTCGCTGATCGGCACGCTGGCGGTGCTTTACGCCGCCGGCTTCTCGCTCAACATGCTGACGCTGTTCGGCCTAGTTCTGGCGATCGGCATCGTCGTCGACGATGCGATCGTCGTGGTCGAAAACGTCGAGCGCAATATCGCCAGAGGGCTGGCGCCCAATGCGGCGTCGCACCTGACCATGGACGAAGTCGGAACGGCCGTCATCGCGATCTCGCTGGTGCTGATAGCCGTGTTCGTACCGACAGCCTTCATCCCCGGCATTTCTGGGCAGTTCTATCTGCAGTTTGCGATCACTATCGCGGTGTCGACGGCGATCTCGGCATTCAATTCGCTGACGCTTTCGCCGGCGCTGGCCGCACTGCTGTTCAAGCCGCATCACGCCGCGGCGGCGCCGCCGCGCTTTTTCCTGGCGCGGTTCGGACGGGCGCTCGCCGACGGCTTCAATCGCGGCTTCGACAGGGTCGCCCATTGGTATTCGAGCATCATCCGCGTGCTGGTCGGCTCGTGGACAACGATCGCCGCCATGCTGGCCGTTTTCGCGGCCCTCATCTACGCCACGGCCTACATGGTGCAGTCGGTGCCGCGCGGTTTCATTCCGTCGCTTGACCAGGGCTATGCGATCGTCGTCATCCAGTTGCCGGACGGCGCTTCGCTGTCGAGGACCGATGCGGTCATCCAGCAGGCGTCGCAGATCATCCAGAAAACGCCAGGCGTCGACTACGCAGTCGCCTTCGCCGGCTTCTCCGGCGCGACCTTCACCAACGCCAGCAACGCGGGCGTGATCTTCGCCAGGTTCAAGCCGTTTGACGAGCGACTGAAAGCCGGCCAGTCGGCGACCCAGGTCATCGGCAATCTGTTCGGCAGCCTGCAAAGCATCAAGGAAGCCTTCATTATCGCACTGCCGCCGCCGCCGATCCGCGGCGTCGGCAATGCCGGCGGCTTCAAGCTGCAGATCCAGGAGCGCAACAGCGCCGACATGCGGCAGATCCTGGCGCTTGCCAACGAAATCGCCGGCAAGGCCAACAAGACGCCGGGGCTGACGGGCGTGTTCACCACGTTCTCCGCGTCGAGCCCGCAATTCTTCCTGGCGATCGATCGCGACAAGGCGCGCATCCTGAACGTGCCGATCCCCAACATCTTCGAGGCGCTGTCGATCAATTTGGGCACCGCCTACGTCAACGACTTCAACGCTTTCGGGCGCGTCTACCAGGTGCGGGCGCAGGCCGACCAGGCGTTCCGCCTCGATCGCGCCGACATCTTGAAACTGAAGGTGCGCTCGGCGACCGGCGCGCTGGTTCCGCTCGGCACGTTGGTCGAGATCCGCGACGTCACCGGCCCGGCGCTGGTCCAGCGCTACAACATGTACGTTTCGGTGCCGCTGCAGGGCAACGCCGCGCCCGGCGTTTCCACGGGCGACGCGCTGGCATTGATGGAAGGGATCACGGCAAAGACGCTGCCGGCCGGTACCTCCTATGAATGGACCGAGCTCGCCTATCAGGAGCGCAACACCGGCAATGCCGCTGTCTATATCTTCGGACTGTCGGTGCTGTTCGTGTTCCTGGCGCTGGCGGCGCAATATGAAAGCTGGGTGCTGCCGTTCGCCATTGTGCTGGTGGTGCCGCTCGGCGTGCTCGCGGCGTTGCTCGGCGTGTCGTTCCGAGGGCTGGACAACAACATCCTCGTGCAGATCGGCCTCATCGTGCTGATCGGGCTTGCCGCCAAGAACGCGATCCTGATCGTCGAATTCGCGCGGCAGGCGCAGGAACGCGGGCTGTCGGCCGCCGAGGCTGCCGTCGAAGCCTGCCGGCTCAGGCTGCGGCCGATCCTGATGACCGCCTTCTCGTTCATCCTCGGCGTCGTGCCGCTGATGATCGCAACGGGCCCGGGCGCAGAAATGCGCCAGTCGCTCGGCACCGCGGTATTCTCCGGCATGCTCGGCGTCACCTTCGTCGGCCTGTTCCTGACGCCGGTGTTCTACGTCACGCTCAGGTCGCTGTTTTCACGGCGCAAGCCCCGTGCCGAGGCCGAGCCTTCGGGGCCGGCAGAGGCGCCATCGGAGACGGCCGCCGAGTAGGGTTACGAATTCGCCGCGTCGGGCGCGGCTTATCACTCCAGAAAATCGGCGCGGCGCGGCAACGGCCACGATCTGCGCGATCTCGGCGTAGAGGTGCGGCGGAGACCCTGCTCGGTCTGATCCAGCCTAACAGCCGCATCCAGTTCAGCGAGACGATGCCGGGCGGCGAGGCCAATGCGATCTTCTATCTGGTCGACCGGGCGGGGCTTGAGGGCGCAACCGCGACCTCCGGAGTCCTCGCTTGCGATGTCTGCTTTCAGGACGCGGAGAAGCTGATCTCTACGGCCGAGATCGGGCGCGAAGCGGTCATCCACGATCTTCAGGTTTTGACCCAGGACGGCCTTTCCCCGGTAGTGAGCGGGAAGGGCGCGGTCGTCGAGCGAGTGTCAGCCGCCTATTTCCGCAGCCCATCAATGTGCAACTTGGGAAGCCGCTGACATCAATTCCTCCGGATTCGGCGCCTTGGGGGTATTGAGGCCAGCCTCCAGAACTTCAGTGAAGCTCCAGCGTACAATGCCCCCTCGGTCGATGAGAAACTGACCAACCAGCAGCTCCTTAGCGGAAGCCATCATCTGCTGATCGGCTTCCGTAATCTCATACCCCTCCTTCTTGTTGAGCAACTCGTTTATTGCGATGGGGTCCATAGGCTCGGGCAACTCGCCCGGGAGATCGATACGGATCCCCATGACCGTGTCCATCCCGATCTCGCGCAAGCCGAAAGCACGGTGCGAGGCCCGCTCCGGGTCGGACGCGGCGAGAAGATCGGGTGTCGGATGGTAACGGAAATAGAGCCGTGCCCGCTCTACCGGCGTATTGACGACCGCCAGGCATTCGACGCCTTTCTCAGCCAGAGCCGGCTTGAGTTGCGCCATTGCCGCGACATTGCGCCGGCAGAACGCACAGTGCAGGCCTCGAAACAAGCCGATCAACAATGGGCTACGACCTCGAAAATCAGTGAGCGCGATTTTGCCTTCGCGGGAGATCGCATCGAGAATAATATTCGGTGCCCGGTCGCCCGGCTGCAGCGGACGTTCGACACTACTCGTGGACATGGACAACCTCCTCGCCCCGGATAAGCACGCCCAGCCATCCGGAGTTGAGTCCGTGCTGGGCGACGCCAGGGCAAAATTGCTTTCGACCTTTGTCATATTGCCGAGGTCGAGATTAGGCGCGTTGCAAATGCATCATAACACGAAAAAAGCCTCTGCGGGTCGCCCGTTTCGCGAGCTGTCGCGAGCGCTGTGGTAAACAGTGTATCGTCTCATCCGTGCCATGGGACGACACAGCGGCGGGACCGATTGGATCTTCACATGCTTGCGGTGTTCAAGCCTTGAAACTTGGGCGGCTTCGATGTGCCCGGACGTCAAATTCCGACCGCACAGATCGCAGATCTCTACCCTCAGCGGAACCGACGGCCGTGCAGCCGGTTAAGTCGGCATGAAGCCACCACCAATCCAAGGCCGCATCATGAGCATTCTGCAAACCACGAAGAAAGCCGTCGAGCAGGTCACCGGTGCCGCCAGACCGGGCCGGCGCGAGGTCCCCGATCTGGTCAGGCCGCGCAAAGCGAATGCGTTTCGGTTTGGGGATGATGGCCTTGTGCCCAACCATCCGTTCTGGCCGCTTGTCGTCTATCGCGGCGCCGTGACGCTGTCCGAGGAATTCGATCCTGCGGCTGTCATGGAGGCGCTTTTCGAGGCAAATGGCTGGGGCGATAGCTGGCGCAACGGCATCTACGACTACGTCCACTACCATTCGCGGATACACGAGGTGCTCGGCGTCGCGCGCGGGACGGCGAAAGTCCGCTTTGGCGGCAACAAGGGACGAACGCTCCCCCTGAAGGCCGGCGACGTCGCGGTGCTTCCGGCCGGCACCGGGCACCAGCGTCTTTCCGCGTCGGACGATTTTCTGGTTGTCGGCGCCTATCCTCCATCCGGCACCTATGACCTGTGTACGACCGCCGCCGACCATGCCAAGGCAGTCGTCACGATCCCCAGGGTTGGCCGTCCGCGCAAGGACCCTGTCTATGGAAGCAACGGCCCGTTGCTCGCAGCCTGGGAAAAGGATTGAAGCCGTTCCTTTCTTGCGGGTTGGCTTCGGGGCTAAAACCGGATCCTTGACCCGCCGCTCTACGCTGCCAGCACCGCCGCATCCAGCCCGCGGATGATCTTGGCCAGTTCGACGCATTCGTCGTGGCGCACCTTGTTGCGCCGCCAGGCGAGGCAGATCGTGCGCTGCGGCATCGGCTCCTGGAACGGCACGATCTTCAGATCGGGGATAGTGCTGGCCGGCCCTGCCGCCATTTCCGGGATGAGCGTGACGCCGAGCCCGTGCGCCACCATCTGTAAGAGCGTCGTCAGGCTGGTCGCGCCGTAGCTTGCCATCGCCACCGGCCGCACGCTGCCGCAGACGGCGAGCGCCTGTTCGCGCAGGCAATGGCCTTCCTCCAGCAGCATCAGCCTTTCCAGCGCCGGGCTTTCCGGCGGCACCGGCGGTGAGGCGAAGGCGGGGTCGCCGGCCGGCACGGCCAGGAAGAACCGGTCGGCGAAGAGCGGTTCGGTGACCAGGCCGGGATAGTCCAGCGGCAGTGCCGCGACGAAGGCATCGAGCTTCCCCGAGCTGGTGTCGTCGACCAGCGAGGCGGTCACGGCTTCGCGCAGTTCCAGCTGTAAGGCCGGGAAATGCCGTTTCAGCTCCGGCAGCACATGCGGCAGCAGATAGGGCGCTACCGTCGGGATGATGCCGAGCCGGAAGCGGCCTTCCAGCGCCGGGCGGCCGCGCCGGGCCGTCGCCTCGACGTCGCGGACGTCGGCAAGAATGCGCTCGATGCGCGGCAGCAGGGCCACGGCCTCGTCGGTCATCCGCACCACCTTGCCGCCGCGCTCGAACAGACGGCAATTGAGCCGCAGCTCCATCTCGGCGATCTGCGCGGACAGCGCCGGCTGGCTGACGCCGGCGAGTTTTGCCGCGCGGCCGAAATGCAGCGTCTGCGCCAGCGCCTCGAAATAATGCATCTGCCGGACGGTCAAACCGATCATAAGGAAAACCTATCAGAATAAACAGCAAAGGCAATTTGTCTTTATCGGCTGGGCGGGCTAGTCTGGAACCATTCCAGGATGGCGCGGCCGCTGGCCCTGCCCGGAAAATCAACAAAATCCCGGAAAATCAACAAATCGGAGGCAAAGATGGACGCGAAAACCGACGACAACAGCGCCGGCAAATGCCCGGTCCCACATGGATCGGCCAGGAGGAGCAACCGTGACTGGTGGCCGAACCAGCTTGACCTTGGCGTCCTCCACCAGCAGTCCAGCCTCTCGGACCCGATGGACGAGGACTTCGACTACGCCAAGGAATTCAAGAGCCTCGATCTCGATGCGGTGATCAGGGATCTGCACCAGGTGATGACCGATTCGCAGGATTGGTGGCCGGCCGATTTCGGCCATTACGGCCCGCTCTTCATCCGCATGGCCTGGCACAGCGCCGGTACCTATCGCATCGGCGACGGCCGTGGCGGCGCCGGCGCCGGCCAGCAGCGTTTCGCGCCGCTCAACAGCTGGCCGGACAACGCCAATCTCGACAAGGCGCGCCGGCTGCTGTGGCCGGTCAAGCAGAAATACGGCAGGAAGATCTCCTGGGCCGACCTGTTGATCCTCACCGGCAACGTCGCGCTGGAATCGATGGGCTTCAAGACCTTCGGCTTCGCCGGCGGCCGCGCCGATGTCTGGGAGCCGGAGCAGGACGTCGACTGGGGATCGGAAACCAAGTGGCTCGCCGACGAGCGCTATTCCGGCGACCGTGAACTTCACGGCCATCTCGGCGCCGTGCAGATGGGGCTGATCTACGTCAACCCGGAAGGGCCGAACGGCACGCCCGATCCATTGGCCGCGGCGCGCGACATTCGCGAGACCTTCGCTCGCATGGCCATGAACGACGAGGAAACCGTGGCGCTCATCGCCGGCGGTCACACCTTCGGCAAGACCCACGGCGCCGGTGATGCATCGCTGGTCGGGGCGGAGCCGGAAGGCGCCGGCATCGAGGCACAGGGCCTCGGCTGGTCGAGCAAGCATGCCACCGGCATTGCCGGCGACGCCATCACCTCGGGCCTCGAGGTGACCTGGACCACGACGCCGACCAAATGGAGCAACAACTTCTTCGACAATCTGTTCAACTACGAATGGGAGCTGACCAAGAGCCCGGCCGGCGCCCATCAGTGGACGCCGAAGGGCGGCGCCGGTGCAGGCACCGTGCCGGACGCGCACGATCCCTCGAAGCGCCGCGCGCCGGCGATGCTGACCACCGACCTCGCGCTGCGCGTCGACCCGGCCTACGAGAAGATCTCGGGACGGTTCCATCAGAATCCTGATCAGTTCGCCGATGCCTTCGCCCGCGCCTGGTTCAAGCTGACCCATCGCGACATGGGTCCGGCCGTCCGCTATCTCGGCCCGCTCGTGCCGAAGGAAGAGCTGATCTGGCAGGACCCGATACCGGCAATCGACCACGAGCTGGTCAGCGAACAGGACATCGCCTCGCTGAAGGCGAAGATCCTGGCCTCCGGCCTGTCCGTTTCCGAACTGGTCTCGACCGCCTGGGCCTCGGCCTCGACTTTCCGCGGCTCCGACAAGCGCGGCGGCGCCAACGGCGCCCGCATCCGCCTGGCGCCGCAGAAGGATTGGGAGGTCAACCAGCCGGCGCAGCTGGCCAAGGTGCTCGAGACACTCGAAGGCATCCAGAAGGGCTTCAATAACTCGCAGTCCGGCGGCAAGAAGATCTCGCTTGCCGACCTGATCGTTCTCGGCGGCGTCGCCGCGGTCGAGAAGGCGGCCAAGGACGGCGGCCATGACGTGCAGGTTCCTTTCACGCCGGGCCGCATGGACGCTTCGCAGGAACAGACCGACGTCCAGTCCTTCGCCGCGCTCGAGCCGAAAGTCGATGGCTTCCGCAATTATGTCAGGGGCAAGCCGCCGATGTCGGTCGAAGCGATGCTGGTCGACCGGGCGCAGCTGCTGACCTTGACGGCGCCGGAGATGACGGTGCTCGTCGGCGGGTTGCGGGTGCTCGGCGCCAACACCGGCCAGTCGAAGCACGGCGTGTTCACCGACAGGCCCGGCACGTTGACCAACGATTTCTTCGTCAACCTGCTCAGCATGAACACGGTCTGGGATCCGGCCGCCGGCTCCGATGAAGTCTACGAGGCGCGCGACCGCGAGACCAGGGCGGTCAAGTGGACCGGCACCCGCGCCGACCTGATCTTCGGCTCGCACGCGCAACTGCGGGCGCTGGCCGAGGTCTACGGATCGGCCGACGCCGGGCGGAAGTTTGCCAAGGATTTCGTCGCGGCCTGGGCCAAGGTGATGAACGCCGACCGTTTTGACCTCGCGGCGTGATCCGGGCATACCAATTCTCGACGCAACAAAAAAGGCGCGGGCCTCGACCCGCGCCTTTTCATGAAGCCTTCGAAAAATCAGTCTTTCTCGAAGATACCGGCCTTGGCGACCACGCCGGCGATGGCGCCGCCGATCAGCGGCGCGACGATGAACAGCCAGAGCTGGCCGATCGCCGCAGTTCCCGAAAACAGCGCCGGTCCGATCGAACGGGCCGGGTTGAGCGATGTGCCGGTCACCGGAATGATGGCGAAGTGCAGTCCGGCCAGCGTCAGGCCGATGACCAGGCCGGCGAAGGCCGTCGTGTGCTTGGCGTTGGTGACGCCGAGGATCACCGTGACGAAGGTGAAGGTTCCGATCAGCTCCCACAGGAAGGCCGAGCTGACGCCCCATTTCGTCACGTCCCAGCCATTGGCGCCGAAGCCGCCGGTGTGGCCGCCGACCTGTCCGGAGACGACGATCCACAGCGCCAGCGACGCGATGATGGCGCCGATGACCTGCGCGATCCAATAGGGAATGACGTCCCTGGCCGGCATCCGCCCGGCGAGGAACACACCGAGCGTCACCGCCGGATTGAGATGCGCGCCGGAAATCGGGCCGATCGCATAGGCCGCCGCGATCAGGCCGATGCCGAACGCCAGACCGATGCCTTCCTGGCCAAGCGGCAGCGCGCCGCCGAAGCCGCCCGTCACCACCGAAGCCGTGCCGATGAACACCAATAGAAACGTGCCTAGAACTTCCGCCAGATAAGTTTTCATTGCCCTCTCCTCGTATCGACCCGCGGCTCCGCTTTTTCTGCGACGCGAATCACCGCGCAAAGAGTATTCGCAACCGGAAAACTTGCAAAGCAGAGCAGTTTCGCAAGCCGCTATGCTTGTGAGCGCCGGACACGCACATTAGAAGCATGTAATATATTGATCGAATTGTTTCGTTCCGCATGCCGGCGCCCGCCTGGTGGCCGCGGCTCGCGATGCACCAACCCACATTCGTCACCCCTCGGCATGGATCGTCTCGCCGTCGGCGAAACAGAACTGTTTCAATCAGGGCACGAAAAGCTCTAAGAGCAGGGCCGGAATTAATTTGCTGAGTAATGGAAGACGACAATGAGACTGGGCGGGCGGCTGGCGGCAGCCATCGAAGTGCTTGACGACATTGGCCGGCGTCACCGGCCGGTGGCCGACGCGCTGAAGGACTGGGGCCTGTCGCACCGCTTCGCCGGCGGCGGCGACCGTGCCGCGATCGGCAACATCGTCTACGACGCGCTGCGCCGCAAGCGCTCCGCAGGCTGGCTGCTCGGCGAGGACACGCCGCGCGCCATCGGCTTCGGCGCGCTGCTGCTCGAATGGGGCCAGACGGCGCACTCGCTGAACGAGGCGCTCGAGGGCGACAAGTTCGCGCCGCCGCTGCTTACCGCCGACGAATTGAAAACGCTCGGCGGTCGCCGGCTTGCCGATGCGCCGCCGGCCGTCAGGGCAGACATCCCCGACTGGTGCATGCCGCTGTTCGAACGGGCGTTCGGCACGGCCTGGGTGGAAGAGGGTGCCGCGCTGGCGACACGCCCGCCGCTCGACCTCAGGGTCAATACGCTGAAGGCCGATCGCGGCAAGGTGCTGGCGGAACTGGCGGAGACCGGCGCCAAGCCTGCCCGGATCGCGCCGCACGGCATCCGCATCCCGCCGATCGAAGGCGACGGCAGGCACCCGAACGTGCAGGCCGAGCCGGCCTTCCAGAAAGGCTGGTTCGAGGTTCAGGACGAGGGTTCCCAGATTGCGGCCGAACTGGCCGGCGCCAAGCCCGGAATGCAGGTGCTCGACTTTTGCGCCGGCGCCGGCGGCAAGACGCTGGCGCTGTCCGCGGCGATGGACAATCGCGGCCAGATCTTCGCCCATGATGCCGAAAAGGCAAGGCTGGCGCCGATCTTCGACCGCATCCGCCGCTCGGAAAACCGCAATGTGCAGATCGTCACCAAGCCGGCCGAACTCGCGCCGCTCGGCAAGCATATGGACATCGTCCTGATCGATGCGCCCTGCACCGGCAGCGGCACCTGGCGGCGCCGGCCGGATGCCAAATGGCGGCTGACGCAAAGACAGCTCGACGCCCGCAAGGGCGAGCAGGAGACGATACTCGATGCCGCCAGGGACTTCGTCAAACCCGGCGGCCTGCTGGTCTACATCACCTGTTCGGTGTTCGACGAGGAGAATGGCGACCAGGTTTCGGCCTTCCGGGACCGCCATCCCGGTTTTGTCCCGCTCGATCACCGCCAGCTTTGGGACAGCCGTTTTGCGGGCCACGAAGCGGCAATGCGGATAGGCGCTGCGGGCGGCATTTCGCTGTCGCCGTTGCTGAGCGGCACCGACGGCTTTTACTTCTGCGCGCTGCGGCGGGCCGGCTGAATCGTTGCCATCGATACAGGGCTAAGCCGAATGCTGCAGTGCAGCATTTGCGATTGCCTGCCGCCCACCCCTCTGCGATAAATGCCTTTGCAATAAGATTTGTCGAGAAACGAAGGGCGACGGCCATGGCAGCAAAGATCGTTCCTGCTCCCGATTACGAGGACCGCGTCAGGACGTCCTTCGCGCGCCAGAACGCGATGATGACGATTGGCGCCGAGCTGACGCTGGTGACGCCCGGCATCATCGAGATCGAAATGCCCTATTCTGCGGCATTGACGCAGCAGCACGGCTTTCTCCATGCCGGCGTCATTTCGACGGCTCTCGACTCGGCCTGCGGCTATGCGGCATTCTCGCTGATGCCGGAAAATTCCGGCGTGCTGACCATCGAGTTCAAGGTCAATCTGCTGGCGCCGGGCAGGGGCGAGCGTTTCCTGTTTCGCGGCTCGGTTACCAAGCCCGGCCGCACCATCATCGTCGCCGACGGCCAGGCCTATGCGTTCGCCGTCGACGGCGAGGCCAAGCTGATCGCCACGATGACCGGAACGATGATGACAGTGCTCGGCCGCGACGGCATCGAGGGCTGAGGAACGGGCAGGGGAGGATGGACGATCATGGCCGGCAAGACACCTGGTGAGCTCACCCCGATCTCCGGCAAATCCGTTCTCTTCGTCATGGCGGCCGAAGCCGAATACGGTCCACACCTGCAGCGGCTGTTCACGCCGCTGCTGACCGGCGTCGGACCGGTCGAGGCCGGCGTCGGACTCAGCGCCGAACTATCCCGGCTGCATGCCGGGATGGCGCTGCCCGATCTCGTCGTGTCGCTCGGGTCGGCGGGCAGCCGGACGCTGGAGCAGACGGAAATCTACCAGGCCGTTTCAGTCGCCTACCGCGACATGGACGCCTCGCCCCTCGGGTTCGAGAAGGGCGCCACGCCGTTCCTCGACCTGCCTGTCAGCGTGCCGCTGCCGTTCAGGATACCAGGCGTCAGACAGGCGACGCTGTCGACCGGGGCGGCAATCGTCTCCGGCGCCGCCTACGACGCGATCGCCGCCGACATGGTCGATATGGAGACCTTCGCCTGCCTGCGCGCCTGCCAGCTGTTCGACGTGCCGCTTATCGGCCTGCGCGGCATTTCCGACGGGGCAGCCGATCTGAGGCATGTCGGCGACTGGACCGAATATCTGCACGTCATCGACGAGAAGCTGGCCGCGGCGGTGCAACTGCTGGAACAGGCGATCGCCTCGGGCGCGATCGACTTCAAGCTTGTTGGGGCGGCAGCTTCTTAGCGTTGCCGAACAGCACGCCGATCATCCTGAAGCGAACGGCGTTGTCGCGATTGATGTAAGTGACTGACCCGGGCTCGTGATCGAGGGTCCAGCGTCCGGTCGCGCCGGTGTCCCAGTCGGCGACATAACCGTCATCGAGCATCCGCCAGCGCCCGCTTCGCGCCTCGCCATCGTCGAGCAGCATGTGCGCGGCACCCTCGCTTTCAAAATAGACGTAAGCCTCCTTGCCGTTTCGTTCCAACACATGGGTCATGCCCGGAATGAGCATTGCAAGGGTTTCCTTCTGAAGTGCTGCCATGATTTCCTCCTGAATTGAAGTCGCCGATTGCCTTGACCGGCATCGCCACTTAGAGTGAACTAGTAGTCAAGATGCTTGACTATGTATCGGGCGAGAAGAATTTGGTCAAGGGCCTTGACGAAAAACCTGAAGCGCTGCCGGATCACATAGGTTGGCGGCTGTGGCAGGCGAGCCGCGCCTGGCAGACCGAGTTCGCCGCTGCGATGCGCGCTGCCGGCCATCACTGGTTCACCGAAGCGCGTGCCGGCCTGCTTGGACACATCCCGCGCGGCGGCATGCGCCAGTCGGCGCTGATCGAGCGCTCGGCGATCTCAAAGCAGGCGATTCAGCAATTGCTCGATGGCCTGGAGACGGAAGGTGTGTTGCAGCGTCTGCCCGATCCGCAAGACGGTCGCGGCAAACTTGTGCGCTACACCCGCAAGGGCCTGGACGCCCTGCGCGATGGCGACCGCATCAAGCTGCAGATCGAACGGAGCTATGTTGCCCGCCTTGGTCACGAGCGTTTCGCGGCGCTGATGGGCGCCTTGCAGTCGCTCGATACAACGCAAACGGATGCATTGGACAAAGCCTCTGGCGTTCAGGACGACACACCGGAATCGAAGTGAAAGCGCGACCTCACAACCCATTGCGCCGACTCGTTTCTTTCTCTAAACGCTCGCCATGAAAACAGCCAATCATCCCGACACCGTCCTGATTGTCGATTTCGGCAGCCAGTTCACCCAGCTGATCGCCCGCCGCATCCGCGAGGCCGGCGTCTTTTCCGAGATCGTGCCCTTCCAGTCGGCCGAGGCGGCGTTCAAGCGCGTCAATCCGAAGGCGGTGATCCTGTCCGGCGGCCCGGCCTCGACCGGCGACATCGGCAGTCCGCGCGCGCCGCAGATCGTCTTCGACGCCGGCGTGCCGGTGCTCGGCATCTGCTATGGCCAGATGGCGATGTGCGTGCAGATGGGCGGCGTCGCCGAAAGCTCCGACCACCGCGAATTCGGCCGCGCCTTCGTCGAGATCGCCAAGGACAGCCCGTTGTTCGACGGCCTGTGGGCGCCCGGCCAGCGCCACCAGGTGTGGATGAGCCATGGCGACCGCGTCATCTCCCTGCCCAAGGGGTTCGAGGTGCTCGGAAAATCGGAGGGCTCGCCCTTCGCTATCTTCGGCAATGTCGAACGCAAAATGTACGGCCTCATGTTCCACCCCGAAGTGGTGCATACGCCGGACGGCGCCAGGCTGCTCCGCAACTTCGTCCACAACATCGCCGGCATCGAAGGCGACTGGACGATGCGCGCCTACCGCGAGCACGCGGTCGAGACGATCCGCAAACAGGTCGGCAAGGGCAAGGTGATCTGCGCGCTGTCGGGCGGCGTCGATTCCTCGGTCGCGGCCTTGCTGATCCACGAGGCGGTCGGCGACCAGCTCACCTGCATCCTTGTCGACCACGGTCTGATGCGCAAGGACGAGGCATCAGGCGTGGTGGAGATGTTTCGCCAGCATTACAATCTGCCGCTGATCCTGGTCGACGCTGCGGACCGTTTCATCGGCGCGCTCGAGGGCGAGTCGGACCCCGAGAAGAAGCGCAAGACCATCGGGCGGCTGTTCATCGAAGTGTTCGAGGAGGAGGCCGAGAAGCTCGGCGGCGCCGATTTCCTGGCACAAGGCACCCTCTATCCCGACGTCATCGAAAGCGTCTCTTTCAGCGGCGGCCCGTCGGTGACCATCAAGTCGCATCACAATGTCGGCGGCTTGCCCGAACGCATGAACATGCAGCTGGTCGAGCCGCTGCGCGAATTGTTCAAGGACGAGGTGAGGGCGCTCGGCAAGGAGCTCGGCCTGCCCGACAGCTTCATTGGCCGGCATCCGTTCCCCGGTCCCGGTCTCGCCATCCGCTGTCCGGGCGGCATCACCCGCGAAAAGCTGGAGATCCTGCGCGAGGCCGACGCCATCTATCTCGACGAGATCCGCAAGGCCGGACTCTACGACGCCATCTGGCAGGCCTTCGCCGTGCTGCTGCCGGTGCAGACCGTCGGCGTGATGGGCGACGGCCGCACCTACGAGTTCGTCTGCGCGCTGCGCGCCGTCACCTCGGTCGACGGCATGACGGCCGACTTCTACCATTACGACATGGCATTCCTGGGAGCAGCCGCCACCCGCATCATCAACGAGGTACGCGGCATCAACCGCGTCGTCTACGACGTTACGAGCAAGCCGCCCGGCACCATCGAGTGGGAGTGAGGGAAACGGCGATGATAGGCGGCTCTAACGTAGAATTTCGCAGAAAATACAATGATTTGCGGGCAGGGCAGACTGCTAGCCAGGGCACATTGTCAATGGAATTGACAAACCTATCAAGTCATTGAAATCGTTAAGTTTATCGGAGCGCTTGGCGCGGCTCGCAGCTTGTAGCAGATCACTCTGACGGTACTTTTGACGGTGCTTTTCGTATCCGACAGAGCATTCTAAAAAGTACCGTCATTCCTTTTTAGGGTTTGACGGTACTTTTCTGTGTGTCAACGCTTTGAAATATATAACGAAAATTACCCGTAGCATGACATTTCCGCGCTGACGGTACTTTAGTTATCGACATACATAGTTTCAGCTTTGGCTGCGGTACCGATCGATGTTCCGGACCCGATCGCATATCGTCGGATGGCACCTTCGCATCACCTATCAAATGTTGTCCCGACTGCTGCCGGATCTGCGATGGAGAGAAGCGTCGACCGCATCCAGGCGGGAGCTTGGACCGCGGTAGATGCGAGCGTCTTTTTATCGTTGGGAGAAAGATGAGGTGCCGCGATCTGTGCAAGCTCGGCCGCGCGCGCCGGCCCAATATGACGAAGCGCCTGGACGACGGTCCCGGCCAAGCTGCCCGGAGCAATCAAATGCTTATCCGCCCGCGTGGTCGTTGCCACCGTGCGCGGCGATGAACATGGCGACGGCCGACCGGCAATAGGATTCGATTTCGTTGTCGTCCTCTGCTCTCGCCTCATCGAAGCGTGCGATAATCAGGAGATCGGATCCTTTGAAAAGCGCGGCAAACAAGCGGGCGGACCGGAGAGGATCGGGCACGTTCAGAACCGCCTTCGCGTGCAACTGACGCAACAGGGCCTCGATTTGGGCGATGACATGGGCGGGGCCGGCTTCGTATTGGAGCTTGCTTAACGACTTTTGATTCGTCTTGTCGGCCATGATCATGGCTTCGACACTGCGGACGTCCGAGCTCAACAGCGTGCGAAGCAGGGATGATCCCACCGCCATGAGCTGATCTTCGGCCGAACCGTCGACGCCTTCAAAAAGGGCCTGTGGTGCAAACTGATGGCAGCGGGCCGCGATGGCCGCGCTGAACAGCGCCTCCTTGTTCTCGAAGTGCCGATAGATGCTGAGCTTGGATATCTTCGCCCGCTGGGCGACCTTGTCTAATGTCGTCGCTTGAAAACCCAATTCCACAAAGAGTTCGCACGCGGCGTCGACTATCGTTTGGCCAAGCGCCTCGTTGGCGGGCCGGCCGCGCCGGCCCTGGCTGTTTTCGGTCACGACAATTCCAGTACTTGACAGTATCCTAATTCTTGCATTACGATACCATTTAGTATCTGAAATGTGCAAGCCAATGGATAGGTTTCAACCTGTCCTCCAAATCAAGTTTCCCCGGGCCGCCCGGCGATATCGAATGCGGCATTGTCCGGCCGGTCAACACAGTGATGGGCGACTTTCTCGTCGATGCCGAAGCCCTGCTCGCTGCCCGTCTCGAGCGCGTATCGCTGGACGATATTTCGCGCCAGGCCCAGCCCAACCCTCTCCATCCACAACACGGAGCTTATCACCATGGATGACGTCATCATCATCGGCGGCAGCTTTGCCGGTCTCGCCGGTGCCCTGCAGCTCGGCCGTGCCCGCCGCAAGGTCACCGTTCTCGATACCGGCCTGCCGCGCAACCGCTTCGCCGGCCACTCGCATGGCCTGCTCGGCCACGATCACAAGCCACCGCTGGACATCCTGGCCGAGGCGCGGCAGCAGCTGGCGCGTTATCCCACGATCAGGCTGGTCAATGCCCGGGCCGACAGCGTCTCCGGCGCCGTCGACGATTTCTCCGTCCTCACTGGCGATGGCGAAAGCCTTGGGGCGCGCCGCCTGATCCTGAGCTATGGCGTCGCCGACCAGATGCCTGATGTTCCGGGCTTTGCCGAAGGCTGGGGCACGTCCATCGTGCCCTGCCCCTATTGCGACGGCTTTGAAGTCGCCGGCCAGCATTGGGGCCTCGTCTGGTCCGGCCCGCAGTCGCACCAGTCTGTCAGGCTGTTCCACGATTGGACCGACAGGTTGACGCTCTTCGCCGATGGTCACGACATTCCGCCCGATATCCGGGCCGATCTCGCGCGCCGCAACATTCCTGTCGTCGATGGCCGGATCATCGAGATCGCCCATCGCGGGGGCCATATCGCCACCGTCAATCTCGAGACCGGCCGCAATGTCGCGGTCGACATCCTGTTCGCCCATCCGCGCAATAAGCCGTCCGCAAGCCTGCATGAATCACTGGGCCTCGCCACGGTCGATACGCCCGGCGGCATCGCCCTCAAGGTCGATGAGCGCCGCGAAGCCAGCATTCCCGGCATCTACGCCGCCGGCGACCTCGCCAACCCCCTCATGGCCTCGGTCACCACGGCATCATCGCACGGCGCGATGGCGGGCATCTTCGCCCAGCAGTCGATGCTGGTTTGAGAGCACAGATTCCCTTCTCCGGTTGCCGCGGGCTATCAAATTCAGAAGGTTGCGGGCCGGTGTCACGGAACGCGGGCCCCCTCTCGCCTGAGGGGAGAGCCTAGCAAAGAAAGAATCAGAACAAGGATATGGCATGGCAGAGAAAAATGTTTATCAGGTAGCCGACTGGAATGGCCAAAGCGGGGAGCGCTGGGTCGCTTACCAGGCCCGGCTCGATGCCATGATGGCGGTGTTCGGCCAGGCCGCGATCGAAGCCGCCGCGCCCGCCACGGGCGAACGCGTGCTGGACGTCGGCTGCGGCGCGGGGGCGTCTAGTCTGGATCTGGCCGCCCGCGTCGGCGCGGGGGGCCATGTGCTAGGCGTGGACATATCCGAACCGCTGATCGGCAGAGCGCGCGCGCTAGCGCCGCAGGATACGCCGGCCCTGTTCCAGGTGGCCGACGCCAGCAGCACCGCGTTGCCCGAGGGCGCGTTCGACATCCTGTTCTCGCGCTTCGGAGTGATGTTCTTTGACGATCCTACGGCGGCGTTCGCTCATATGCGCCGTGCGCTCAAGCCGGGCGCGCGGGTCGCTTTCGTCTGCTGGCGCGGCATGGCCGAGAACGATTGGGTGCGCTTGCCGATGGGCGCGATCAAGGGCATCGTCCCGCCGACGGCGCCGCCCGATCCCGAAGCGCCCGGCCCGTTCTCGTTTGGCGACCAGGGGCGGGTGGCGCGTATTTTAACGGCGGCTGGCTTCACCGATGTCGCTATCGCGCCATTCGATGCCTCCATCCCGTTCGGCGAGGGGGGGACGCGGGACGCGGCGATCGACGACGCGGTGGAGATGACACTCGAGGTCGGCCCGCTGTCGCGCGCTCTCGCTGATCAGCCCGACGACATCCGCGCCCGCGCCTCGGCCGCGGTTCGTGCCGCCTTCGCGGGCCTCCCCGGCGAGCGGTCGGTGATGATCGACGGCGCGGCGTGGATCGTTATGGCACGCAATCCGGCAAGCTGACAGGGATTAACAGGGGAGACGCCCCCGCTCGGTGGAGCGGGGCGTCTTTGGCCGGTCAGATTGATGTCCCTTCTGGCTTGGAAGCCGCCATTAGCGAGCTAGAGGCTTTGATGGCGGGGTACAGCGTTTGCACGACACTCGAAAACGTTGGTGCACGTGCTTACGGAGCACGTAGCGGGTACGACGTCCGCACGCGATGTATTCGAGGCTGCACAGAACGCCGCCAAGGCGTAAGTCCGGGACGGATCAAGGCATGAGAGGAACTGCGTGTCGTTCAGGCTCTTGCGAGCCGTGACGGTCTTTTTGCCGACGGGATCGTGAAGGCACAGCTAAAGAATGTCGAAAATCGACCAATCGATGCCGATAGTCGCTGAAACCGAGCAGATTTTGAATCGCCGAAATTCTCCTTTGAATTCAAGAGCGCAAATTTCTGACGGATCGGGGAGACGGTTCTTCATTGCGTGCAGAAAGAATTTGTGCGTGGAATTCAATGCGTTACGATCACTTAAAACAATCGAGTGGGAATGAGGGGGCGTAGGTTGGAGTACTGTCGGATATATTCGGAAATTGTTGGTCAACGATAGGAGGCGATAGTTCGCGGGCGATTCTGCAAGAACAAGCAGCCGTTTTGCAGGTCGGCGATAGACCTTCGATTATGTGTAGAGATGCTCAAAGGGATCGATACACCGCGCCGTTCACAGCACATGCTTTGGATTGGGATCGGAGCGCCGATCCAATTCCTCGGACAATAGACATTATGTTCCGCGGATTTGTATCATGGTCTAAGCCCCCGGGGCGGGACCAACGAGACGGGCGCACGGCCGCCGAGCACAGCGGGGACGGCGCCGTAGCTGAATACGTTCTCGTGCCTCGCATAGTTTCAGAGTGCCCCCGCAATGCGTGGATCGTGCGCATGCCGTGCGGCAGATCCCTGTAGACTTAAGCGTGCCATGCTTCAGCAGCTTGGCCGACAGCGGACCCGAGTTGGCGAACGGAACAATTTGGTCGTCCTGCTACGCGACGAAGCGGACCACGCCACCATCCACCCGCAAAGCCGCGCCGGTGGTCGCCGAAGCCTGCTCCGAGCATGTGTAGATGATCATGTTGGCCACCTCATCGGTGGTCGCGAAGCGGTGGATGAGGCTCGTCGGACGCATCGCCTGCAGGAAGCCCTGCTCGGCTTCGTGCTGCGTGATTCCATTTGCGTCAGCCTGTTTCGCCATGAAGTTGCCCAGGATCTCAGAGCGGGTAGGTCCCGGCAGGACGGCGTTGACGGTGACGCCCGTGCCCGCGACCGCCTCGGCAAGCCCGCGTGAGACCGCGAGTTGAGCGGTCTTGGTCATGCCATAGTCGAGCATTTCCTTAGGGATGTTGACTGCGGATTCGCTACTTATGAACACGACGCGGCCCCAGCCTTTCGCCACCATCCGCGGCAGGTAATGACGGCTCGCGCGCACGCCACTCATTACGTTCAACTGGAAGAGGTCAAGCCAGTCCTCATCGGGGATATTTGCGATATCCTCGACGCCGTTGTAGCTCCGGATGTGTGCTGTACCGACGTTGTTCACAAGGATATCGGCGTCCGGCGCATGCGCGATCAAGGCCTTTGCCCCCTCCGCTGTCGCAAGATCAGCGGCGATACCCGAGATGTCGCTGCCGGGGAAGGCCTGCCGCATCTGCCGCACCGCCTCATCGACCCGAGCGTTTCCACGGCCGTTGACGACGACCGATGCACCGGCACGCGCCAACCCCTCCGCCGTCGCGCGGCCGATACCGGCGGTGGATCCGGTAACAATGGCCTTGCGGCCTTTGAGTTCGATATTCATCTCATTCATCTCCAAAATTAAATAGGAAGCGCAATCAATCCACTGTCGTCTTCGCTGTTTCCGCCTCCGCTGCGCGGGCGAGGCTTTCGACCCAGTCTTGGTGATACCGGTAGAGTGCGCCGGGATGTTTGCGCCCGAGCTCATCGAGGAAGAAGGGGCCCTGCTGCGTTTCCTCGGTCAGCACGTGGCAGCCATGGTCCGTAGGCGTGATGACCCAGCCATGGTATGCGGTTGAGCCGGTCTCGTCGCCATCAACTGTCGTCGCCCATGCGAGCCTACGAAGGGGCTCGCATTCCGTCACGACCAGACTCATCGGAAATCCAACCGTCACACGGCTGTATCGCGTTCCGAGCGCCAGTTCCGGCTCCCCCGTCAGAATCTTGACCTGATCCTCGGCGGGAAAGTAGCTCGACCAATTCTCGGCTTCGACGAGCAGCTTCCAGACCGCTTCAGGCGGCGCCTTCACGTCAATGTCGTTGAGTGCGTAGATGGCCGACGTTTTCGGATCATATCGCTCGGGCCAGGTCACATGGTCGTACATCGATTACTGCTCCTTCTTGAACAAATCCTGGAAGATGAGCTGGCCCCAAGTGCGGCCGCGCGCGTGCACCAGCGCGCCACCCTCGTTGAGCTTTCCCAGCTTGACGGGTGCGAACCCGAGTTGTTTGGCCAAGGCCGCCACGGGAGCGGTCGCGTCCTCGTCGTCGCTCGACAGAAAGACGACACGGTGCCCGCCCTCGACGATCGGATCGGCAGCCAGGGTGGCCGCAACCAGGTGATTGAACCCTTTGACGAACTTGGCGCCGGTGAACGCCTTCGCGACGAAGGCGGAGGACGGGAGACCGTCCAGCTCTTCAGGCACTGGAAACACGTTCGTCGCGTCGATGACTGTCTTGCCTTCCCAGTTCGGCAGAGCCTTCGCAACTTCGCGGTGCTCTCCGAACGGGACTGCCAAGATGATTGTGTCGGCCTCGAGTGCATCCCGCAGCGACTTGGCGACGACCGTGGGTCCAATCGCCCGAGCCTGCGGCGCCAACGCCTCGGGCGGCCGGCGGCTCGCGACGGCCACGTCGATGTTTTTACGGGCGAAGGCGTGGGCGAGGGCCTGGCCTATCTTACCGAATCCTACAATTGCGTAGCTCATGATGCTTCTCCGATCCGTGTTGGTATTGATTTCCCCGGCCTTCAACGGCGCTGGGTTATTCGTTGCGCTGTGTGGCGACCTTTGCGTGGTCGTTCCACCATGGACACGCTAGTTCCCGCCGGTCAGCCGCTTCCCGCGATCCGGCGCGATTTCAGATGGCCGAGAAGCCGCCATCGACAGACAACTCCACCCCATTCACGAAGCTCGAATCGTCGGAAGCAAGAAACAGCGCGGCCGTCGCAATTTCCTCAGGACGCCCCATCTTTCCCCGCGGGATCAGGGATTCGAACATCTGCTTCGCCTCCTCGGTGAGGACTTGGTCCTGCATCGGTGTGGCGATCGGCCCCGGGTGCAGCACGTTCACCCGGATATTCCTGCCCTTGAGTTCGTTGAGCCACCCGCGTGCGAATGCGTGCAGCGCCGCCTTGCTCGCCGCATACACGCTGTAACCAGGAAAACCTTTCACCGAAGCAACTGACCCGGTCATGAAGATCGATCCGCCATCGTTGAACAGCGGCAACGCCTTCTGAACCGTAAACAGCGTGCCGCGCGTATTCAGGCCGAAGGCCGCATCGAAGTGCTGCTCGGTAATCTCGCCCAGTGGGACGGCTTCGCCTGTGCCGGCGCTCGCGTACAGGACGTCGATCCTGCCCTTTTCCCGCTTGACTGTATCGAACAGGCGGTCGAGGTCGTCGAGATTGGCCGCGTCGCCGCGCACGCCGGTCACGTTCCGGCCGATCAGCTTGACGGCCTCGTCCAGCGCCTCCTGTCTCCGGCCCGTGATGAAAACATAGGCGCCTTCTTCAACGAACCGCCTGGCGCTCGCCAGCGCCATGCCGCTCGATCCACCCGTGATGACCGCAACCTTACCCTCAAGCTTTCCCATGACTTCTCCTTTTCGTGGTGTCGGGACAGCATCTGCCCCCGAGAGCCTCGAAATGGGTCCGCCGGCGTCAGTTGTTGAGTGCGGAAGCGCGCACATCGGTGGTGCGAAATCGATCCGGCTGGACGCCTGACGCCAGCCGCGACGATCGGCGTCCGCCGTTCGGAATTGAGCCGCACTCGTCGACATAGGCTATGATGACCGCCCGTACTGCTGTTCGATGTGTTAGATACGGGCCTTGGAAGGCGCACCGCGCGGTGCCGGATTGCACCATGATCGACTGGGATGACGTTCGCTACTTTCTTTCCGTCGCGCGCGGAGGCTCGGTGCGGGCCGCCGCCGAGCGCCTCGGTGTGAACCACTCGACCGTGCTGCGACGCGTCGCCCAGCTCGAGGAACGCCTCGGGGTGCAGATGTTCGAAAAGCTGCCTTCGGGCTACCGCCTGACGGCTGCGGGCGAGGAGGTCCTCGAGTTCGCGGACCAGATGGAAGTGTCGTCGCACCTGCTGGAGACGCGCGTCTTCGGGCGCGACCAGAGCGTGCGCGGGCTTCTGCGGGTGACGCTGGCACCGCCCCTCGCGACACACCTGCTCATGCCGGACTTCGCCGATTTCGCGCGTCTGCATCCGGACATCGAGATGGAAATCTTGTCGTCCGGCGAGCTGGCAAATCTGACCAACCGAGAGGCCGACGTCGCGATCCGCGTCGTCTACGACCGCAAAACCCTGCCGCTCAATCTTCATGGCCTGAAGGGACCGGAGGTGTTCGGCGGCGTCTATATGTCCTGTGATCGACTAGCCGCGTGGCGTGCGGGCGCGCCTGATCCCATCCGGTGGATCGTCATAAGCATTCATGGAATTCCGGAATGGGCCAGCGAGGGTGAGGTTCGCACCACGGGGGTTCCCTTCAGGACCACGGACGCCGAGGCGCAGATCGTTGCTGTACGGCAAGGGCTCGGGATCACGACACTGCCCTGCTTCGTCGGCGATGCCGACCCCCTACTGGTGAGGGTGCCGGGCACCGAGCTGCACATGTACGGAACGCTCTGGCTTCTCACACAGGGGGAGACACGCAAGACGAAGCGCGTGCGGCTCTTCACGGAGTTCGTATCCCACAGGCTCGCCGCGTACGCGCCGCTTCTCGCGGGGCTGTCCATATCGCGCGACTGACGCCTGGCAGGTCACCGATGGCGCTGTCTCGAGCGTACCGCTGTATCAACGACGCAGCCCGATGTAATCTCGCGACGGACTCTGGTCGTAGACCGCCTCGTGACGGTCTTTTTTGGGAACTGCCGTTACGGCTCGGTCGGCGGCCGTCAGAAAGAAATCGACCTATTGATACTGATAGTCGCCGAAACCGAGCAAAACGTGGACCGTCGAAATTGGTGTTTGAATTCAAGAGCGCAAATTTCTGACGGATCGCAAGAGGGTTCTTCGTCGTGCGCAAAGGATTTGCGATGCGAAATCAGCGAGTTACCATACCTATGAACCATTGAGTGGGAATGAGGGGGAGTCTTAGCGAGCAGCCGAGAGCAGAGTGGCGGAAGCGATAATACTCCGGCAGATGTAGGCGTAGTGGCCTCTAGTCTCTGAAGGCGACGAGAAGGGCCATTCTCGGCGTTGAAAAACAATTGCTCTTTGAAGACTGTGGCGCGTACAGCTATTTCGAAATCCATGATTGGTATGAGAAGCTTTGCCCGAGCACCGCGCCGCACGAATGATGACGCGCAGCGCAACCAAATTGGGGAGGATTCAAAATATTGGTATGCGATGTTTGATTGTCACGGCTCATCCACTCAATCCAAGCCTTTGCCAAACGCTTTCGAACGCAGCTATCGACACCCTGATGGATGCGAAGCACCAGTGCCGACATGTTGATCTGTATCGATCTGGCTTCTTCCCGGCTCTTACACCGGCGGAGCGCGCGAGCTACTATTCCGGATTCGAGACTACAGAGGTAGCTAAAGAGATTGAGGATCTTCTCTGGGCCGAGACTATCGTCTTGATTTTTCCCACGTGGTGGTTCGGACCTCCAGCTATATTGAAGGGCTGGTTCGACAGGGTATGGGTGCCTGGTATTGCATACGATCACGCAGCCGATCTTGGTGCCATACAACCGCGACTTCGCCAGTTAAGGAAGGTGGTTGCAATAACCACTTTGGGCTCACCTTGGTGGGTCGATTGGCTGATCCTCAGGCGGCCAGTGCGGCGTGTTCTCAAGACAGCTATTCTGAATACCTGTGCTCCTCAAGCCTCGCTTACGTTCCTTTCATTTTACAAGGTTGAAAGTCTGCCTAGGCAAGGTGTCGATGCTGCGATAAATCGCATTAGATCAATGCTACAGCATCTATAGCTAAGCCCCGTCACAATGCTCCTTTTCTTTGAAGGGCGCAGGTAGAGCAATGCCCGTGGGGACAGCGCGGCTCGTGACCGCTGCCCTTATCGGTATGTACGCGCATACGCGCCGAAAGCGTCACCATCGGTAGATGGCAGCACCGCGGATATCTACCGTCACGACCTGGCATTCCTGGGCGCCGCCGCCACCGGCATCATCAACGAGGTGCGCGGCATCAACCGCGTCGTCTATGACGTGACGAGCAAACCGCCAGGCACAATCGAGTGGGAGTGACGAGGAGTACTGCGGAGTAGAAGAGGATAGAGCAGCATGTTTAAGGCGATGTTGGCTCGGCGATAATAGTCAATAGTCCCAGCCCCCGGCCACCCGGCGACGGCATAGACGAAGCATCCGGCCGATCGGCGAATGTCTGGAACGAACGTCCCACAGAGAAGGGTGGAGCAGCCTAGCCTTGCTGGGTTTGACAACCGGGGTCCGCGGCAACTGCCACCGGCGAGGCGTTGCATCTGCCGGCCACGTATCCTTTCGCTGGGTTCATCCGTCTTAGCTGTTCATGGGCACGGTCATCCTTGACATCGCCCTCCTGGACGAATTGGAGCGTGACAAATGAACAGCAAGCAGAGCCTAGCGAACAAGATACACTACGAAACGCTCGCGGAGGCTTTTCGCAGCGGTCGAGAATCGCCACAGGAAGCATCCGAGTGGTCCGTTTTGACGGCAGAACCGGGCGGCGTCGATTACGTCGAGACGACCCTCGGCGACACGACCGCGCTGTGGGTTCAGCCAAAACTGGCGGCCAAGGATCGGGTCATGCTCTACGCGCACGGCGGTGGTTATGTTGGCGGATCGATCTGGACCCATCGCAAGATGGTCGGACACCTTGCTAAGGCGATCGGCTGTTACGCTCTGCTCGCTACGTACGACTACGTTTTCCAGAGCAAGTTTCCGCGCCAGATCGAGCAGACCCTGACCGCGTTCGAATGGCTGCTCGAGCAGGGTGTCGCGCCGAAGCACACCATAGCTGCAGGCGATTCCGCTGGCGCGGGCCTGATCCTCGCGGCCTCGATTAAGCGCCGCGACGCCGGACGTCCGCTGCCGGCGGCGATCCTCAGTATCTCCGGCTGGCATGATATGTCCGCGAGCGGACTCTCCTACGAAGCGAACCGTGAGAAGGACGCCTTCTTCCAGAAGGCCAGCGTGGACATGCTCGCGTCGCAAGTCCTCGGTGAGGTCGATATCCGACATCCCTTGGCCAGCCCGATCTTTGCCGATCTCAAGGGCCTGCCGCCGATCTATTTGCAGGCGGGCGAAGAGGAAACCCTGCTCGACGACAGCCGAGCGCTCGCCGAGCGTGCAAAGGCCGCCGGCGTCGAGGTGCGCTTAGACGTATTTCCGGGGATGCTGCACTCGTTCCAGATGATGGCCGGCCGCGCTCCCGAAGCCGACGACGCGATCGCGCGGTTGGCACAATGGGTTCGCCCCAAGCTTGGTCTGGCCGCAACCGCGGCAATACGCGCTGAAGGTCAGGAGGTCGCATGACTGGCAAATTGAAACCAAGATGTGGCAGCTGAAGGACATGCCCGAGCGACCGACCGGCCTGTTCGATGCGCGATATCGCGCCTTCCTCGAGACGGTGTCAGGCGTCCGCGCCCAACTGCATCGCTACTGCGCCCGCATGACGGGCTCACGCCTCGACGGTGAGGATCTCGTGCAGGAGACGCTGTTCGAGGCCTACACGAAGATTGAGACCCTCGACGATGCCCGCCGGCTGAAGCCCTGGCTGTTTCGCATCGCTCACAATCGCTGCATCGACTTTCTGAGGCGACGCGATGTGCGCGAGCGCGCGGAGCACGCCTATTCGGACGACGTCGGCGTTGTCTCTGCAGAGCCGGCAGCGACCGATGCACGCCGCGCCATCGAACGGCTGGTTGGCCGCTTGCCGCCCAAGGAGCGCGCCTGCATCCTCCTGAAGGACGTGTTCGACTATTCGCTGGAAGAGACCGCAGAACTCGTGGACTCGACGGTTGGGGGCGTCAAATCCGCGCTCTCCCGCGGACGGGCGAAGCTCGCCGACTTGCCCCCTGAACCTGCCGGTGAACCGAACCGTCCGCTTGATCCCGACACCGCGCGGCTCTTGCAGCGCTATGTTGACCTCTTCAACCGCCATGACTGGGATGGCGTGCGGAGCCTCACCAGCGCCGATGCTCGGTTGCGGGTCGCCGACTGCTTCGACGGCCTGCTCAGAAGTTCTCCCTATTTCGTCGAATACGAGCGAAACCCGGAGACGTGGACCATGGAGTTGGGGGCGATCGACGGACAGCCTGTCCTGATCGTGCTCTTCCAGCGAGGCGACCGGTGGCAGGTCGCGTGGCCGGTTCGTGTCCATGTCGCCGGTCGCGTCATCGATCGCATCGAAGATTATTATGCCTGCCCATGGATGTTGGAAAACGCCGCGGAATCCGACCTGAAACTCATGACTGGGCCAGCCGTTTTGGGAAGAGCATAAGGCGACGATTTCTCACTTCTGGCCTGGCGGAGCTCCGCCGGCGGCCGGGCAACGGGCAATTTGAGTTCCGGAATTTTGGCGTCGGCGGCGACTTGGCCTACAACGCGCTGCAGCGGTTGCCGGATGTGCTCGCCTGTCGTCCCGACAAGGTCATCGTCTGGGTCGGCGGGAATGATGTTCTCACGCTCGTGTCACGCAAAGTGCGGCGGTTCTTTACGTTTTGGAAGCGTCTGCCCCGCACGCCTTCGCCCGATTGGTTCCACGAGAATCTGGCCGAGATAGCACGCAGGCTGAAGCGCGAGACGGCGGCGGACATCGGCCTTTGCTCGCTCCCTCCGATAGGAGAAGCGCCGGATTCGGACGACCCGTTCCAGAGCGAGTTCAACCGGCGGATCAAGGAATATTCTGCGATCGTGGCGGCCATCGCGCACGAGGAACGCTGCGGCTATGTCCCGCTCCATGAGGCGCTCACCGAGGCGGTTCGCGCCTCGCCCTGGCCGGGCCTACACGGCGTTCAACTTTCTTCCATTCTATCGCGATGCTTTTCGCGTACTGGTGCTGCGGCAGCGTCCGGATGATGTCGCCCGCGTAAATGGCTGGCTATTTCACACCGACGGCGTGCACTTGAACAGCCGGGCAGGGCTGATCGTGGCGGATCGCCTACAGAAATTCGTTCAGGCCTGAACCCTGAGCGGCAAGGCTGTATCCGATTTGCGCACCTATCTGAATGTCTTATCGCGCAGGCTGGCGGCCGGTTTATCGACCTAGCAACATCGCCACGCGCGATGCCAAAAGTTTAACGACGAACCCTAGAGGATAACCCCGGTGGCTCGGCACGTCGTCAGGAATGACATCGCTGTCCGACTTGAACTTAGTGCAAATCCGCAGCTGCAGTGGCGGGAGTTCTCCGTGAAACCGCGCTCTGTATGCCGAGACCCAATGCGGACCTCTATCGAAGTTCATTAACATCGCTGAATTGCAGCACATGGCGATGACCCTATTCGTGGCTGAAGTTTCCTTAAGCTTGTAACCCCTCAGCAATTCGGCCCCCTTGGAGCACTCGATGCGGTCCTTTCGATAGAGGATGTATGCGGTGCCGCCATCGGGATCGCGTATGGCGCCAGCACCTGGCAAAGCTTCGATCTGATCAGCTCCCTTCCGGCAGTCGTCGCAGTAGCAGGCACTGCTCACGATCGGCCTGCCAAAGGCTTTGAGTTCGACGCCACCGCAAGAGCAAGTTGCGGTCATGATAGGTGAGTGCGTCATCTGCTGGTGATCATCATGCGATTGCCCTCGCTGTCCCGAAATTCCGCGATCGTGCGCCCCGGTTGCCATGGCGCGGGGCGCGGTTCTGCTATGATCTCGGCGCCTCGCGATTTGAGTCTCTGAACGGTGACTTCGATTTCGTTGTCAACCAGCACGAGGACGGGCCCCTCAGATGGTGTTTCGTCCTTGCGCCTTAGGAAGTGGAGGGTGGTTTCGGCACCTGGAAATCCGAGTTCGATCCATCGCCACCCATCATTGCCCATTGGCTGATCGGCGACGACGCGGCAGTTCAGGTGATCGATGCAGAACGCCTTGGCGCGTTCCTGGTCGAACACCGGAAGCTCCGCGAACTGGATGTGCATTGTCGATCTCTCCCCATTGCATCTCGGTCCAAATCAAACTAGACGGTCCAGTACCATGAGTCAATCGGCAGCGGACACGCCAGGAGCATGACCACGACGCGTTCAGCAGGTGTTTCAGAAGAACTCGAACCGCACGGCCGGTCGGCGAAAAAGCGGCGGGCCATCCTCGAGGCGGCGACAGAAGTGTTTCTGCAAAAGGGCTATCTGGCCACCAATATGGACGAGATCGCGGCGCTTGCGGCGGTGTCGAAACAGACCGTCTACAAGAATTTTCCGAACAAGGAGATGCTGTTCGTGGAGATCGTGAGCAGCGTGACCAATCGAGCCAGCGATAGGGTCCACAGTAAAATGCCCGAACTCGCCGAGGGCGAAGATATTGCCGATTATCTTCAGCGCTATGCGTACCGACAGCTTACCACTGTACTCACGCCGCGCGTCATGCAGCTGCGCCGTCTGGTGATCGGCGAGGTCGGCCGCTTCCCAGAACTGGCAAAGGCGCTCTTCGATGGCGGACCCGGGCGCGCAATTGCGGCGATGGCAGTGTTGTTCGAGCGCTTGGCTGATCGCGGCCTGCTTGCGATCGATGATCCGGCCGTCGCCGCTTCCCAGTTCAATTGGTTGATTATGGGCGAGCCATTGAACAGGGCCATGCTGTTGGGTGACGAGTCGATTCCGAAACCGGCGAAGCTTCGACGGCACGCCGCGGCCGGCGTACGGGTGTTCCTTGCGTCATACGGCAAGTGAGGCACGCCACGGCGACGAGCGAATGCCGGGCGCTACCGTGCGGACCGTTCGGCCGTGTTTGACGGTCCTTTTTTGGTCCCCAGTGGGTCGCGGCTTGTTGCGGCGCGGCTGTCGAAAATCGACCGATTGTTGTCGATAGTCGCCGAAACCGAGCCGATCCCGAATCGCCGAAATTCCCTTTTGAAATCAAGAGCGCAGATTTCTGACGGATCGCAGAGTCGGTTCTTTAGGGCGTGCAGAAAAGTTTGTGCTGCCGCGTCAACGCGTTACCATGGCTCAAAACGATCGAGTGGGAATGAGCTCAAATTCGGTCCGACGGACGTTAGGGTGTCGGGTGGGTTGTGATCAGGCGGGAACGTACGTCAACCTGATGGCGTCCTCGCCAACCCGGTCGCTGGCCACGAGACGCAGCGGCGGCCGCGGGCCGGCGAAGAATGGCTTGCCGCGACCAAGCACGATGGGACGGAAGTAGAGCCGGTACTCATCGATAAGGCCAAGCTCGGTCAGACTACCCGCAAGCTCCGGTCCGGCGACTTCGATCTCGCCCTCGTGTTCGGCTTTAAGCGCCCTAACGAACCCTTTGAGATCGTCGTCCACCAGCGTGGCGTTCGGCCCGACCGACTTCAGGGTGCGAGAGACGACCCATTTCGGCTGCGCCCGCCAGGCCGCCGCAAAGTCGCGCCCGACCTGGTCCTGTCCCGACTGATCCTCGTCCCAATAGCGCATTACCTCGTACATGCGCCGGCCGTAGAGGCTGCCGGCGATCCCGCGCACATGGGCGTTGAAGTGGCGATGGAGCGCCTCTCCGGGCATCGGCAGCCCGGGCCCGCCCTCGGCGCCAGCGACATAGCCGTCGAGCGACTGCATCATTCCGAATACAAGCTTCGCCATGCACAGGCTCCTATCGATCGACGACGATCCGAAGGGATCGCATTCATTTATACCTCGCCCTCACTTCGTCGGTTCGTTGGTTGCACACATTCTCTGACGTGTTCACGTTGGCCGGTAAATCTGCGCCACCGCGCCCCCCGGGAAGGCTTTCGAGCTCACCAGCTTGAGAGACATCGGCGCGACCAGTTCGGAGAACAGCGGCAGGCCTTTGCCCAGCGCCACGGGGGCCACCGTCAGGGCGAGCTGGTCGACCAGTCCTTGGGCGACGAGACTGCGGGCGAAGCTCACTCCGCCGTGGGCGATGATCGGCTTGCCCTCTTGGGCTTTCAACTTCGCGACTTCCTCCGCCAAGTCACCGCTCGCCACATAGGCCTCCGCCCAACTTTCACCACCGGGCTGCAACTTCGCCGGCTGTCCGGTTCCCGCGTTGACGGCGCGAGCCTCATCGAGCGCCGCCGACTTGCTCACCTCCCTCAGGATCTCCGGTCCCCGTCGTGAGAAGACGGCCTTGGGGATCTGGTTCATCGGCGCCGCGAACTGGTCGCAGGAGATCGGCCACCAGGCGGCCATGTCACGGAAGCTGCGGCTGCCCATGATGTGCAGGCTCGAGTTCCATATGAACTCTACGCCCCAGGCCTTCGCCTCTTGATCGGCGCCGAACATCCATGTGTTTCGGCCATCCAGGTCACTCACGAAGCCGTCGATCGATATGGACATCTTCAAGATCAGGTCTCTCATCGCTTCTTCCTTGCGCTGGTGAGACCCAAGGACGGGCCAGATCGGTCAGTTCCGACAATTCGTTGCGGGATAGTCCGACAACGCTTGCGCGCCGCCGAAGAAGGGATACCTAGCTTCCTTGCCTGGTCGGCGAGGGTGTCGTTGATGCCGCGCCAAATTCTGGTTCAGCGCCGTTTGTCAAAGCAGCGCACCTGAAGGTTGCGGCTGAGGCAACTGCCGTCCGCCAGGTGGCGAGAGACATGTGAGACGAAGCCGGTGCACGCCGACTGATTTGATTCCCAAAACCGGATACGGGTCTTTCCGTAACGGCGCCAATCAGCTTATCCATTTTTCTCGGCCGGGTTCTCCTTTCGTGGCACCGAGGCGGGTAAGCAGATTGAGCGTGATCCTGCCGACATCGTTCATGGCGCCTGCGGCTGGCAGCGCGCCGCACCAGGCAACCGAGCTTGCGGAAAAGATCAAGCCGCCTGCTGCGAGCTTTCGCAGGGTCATTTCGGCGCAGCGGCGGGCGATGCGTTGCCTATCCCCGCCCTCATACCAGCGCGTCGGATCCTGGAAGAAGCTGTCGGGAAATCCCGTCGCCCGCGCGATCACGACGGTGTCAGCGGAAGTGCCGAGGGCTGGATCCGTCGCATCCACTTCGTAGCCCGCGGCACCGCCCAGCACGATGCCGTCGGTGCCGAAGGTCGCATTTTCAACGCCTTCGAACAGCCATGCGCATCCTGCTTCATGGCTTTCCTCAGTGCGCGTGAAGGGGCGTGCGCCATCGAAACCCATCAGTGAGATCGCGCCACCGATCAGCGTGAATTCGCCTCGGCCGCGGCAACGGAGATAGCCGCCTGGTTCGTTGGTGATCGACAGCGCCTGTTCGGCGACCGGGCCGTCCCAGGTTCGGCCGGCCTCCAGCGGCGAGCGCCGCAACTCCATCAGATCGTCCTTGAAAGCCACAGTGGCAGCAAAGCCGTTTCCGCCGAGATAGGCGATGCTGCCGCCTTCGGCCACAAACTGCCGCAGCGCCTGCTCCATCTCGATCGACATATATTCGGGATGACTGCCGGTGACGACGGCTTGATGTCGACGCAAACCGTCTATGCCGCATTCGTGCAAATCGTGATCGGTCATGACGTCAAACACGATTCCATTGTCGTGGCAGAATCGGAGGAAGTGCAGATCGACCGGCAAATTGTGTGGGCAGCCGCAGAGCGGATAATCGTAATCGTCCCTGAGCGTCACTTTCGGCTTTTTGTAGGAGCAGATGGAAACACCGCTAAGGTCGGAATGGTAGTCGTAAAGGGATTTCAGATTGTTGGAGATCGCGAAGCGATGTCCCCGGTCGTCGCCTTTCCATTCATAAAGATGATCCGGGAGATATTCGTCCGCATAAGCGAGATAGGTGGCCGTCGGCACGAGATACAACAGCGGCGACGAAACCTGTGAAGAGGTGACGAAGAACACCACGCGTTCGTAGCCACCCTCCCATTCGACCTGGAACGCGTAGACGCCTGGGTGTGCGTTTTCGGGGATCGTCGCGCGGTGCGAGACCGGCCACCCAAGCGGGCCGATGTCGTCGTCGTGGCAATGGATAGCGTCGTAGTGCGACGGCACCAAGCGAGGCTCGAAGCTCGATCCGTCCCAGCGTGCCGAAGTCACGCAGAAGGCTGGCTGATTGATCACGTCGAGGAGCAACGGATCTGCTCCGCCCGACGACAGGATCGGCTGCGTTGGTAACAGCGTCGGGAAATCCCAGGCAATGGTCCCCTGTGGGGTGTCGAGCCGGATCGCAGCAAATTTCGCGTTGAGGGTAGGTTCGTGGTTGGTGGCACTTGCGCCGAAATGGATGTCGTGCGCCTGGAGGGTCCGCTCAGGGCTGGCAAAACCTTCGTGGAGTTCGTAAGGCGCGAGACGGTCATGGGATTTGATGCGCAGGCGCAACTGCTCCTGCCGCAGGTCCAACTCGACAGTGAGCCACACACCAGTTGGCGCCTTCTTCTCGACAAGGGTTTCGCCGCCGATTTCCACGACAAATGCGCCGTCGCGGAGGCGCAGCCCGAGGGCGCCTGCCTCCAGGATCGTGCGCGCACCTTCGTTGCGCGTGAGGAACAGCTCAAAACGTATGCCGTGGACGGCTTGTACTTTGGCCAGTTCGCCGGCTCGCACGAACAGGAACGACCCTTGGTCGAAATGCCGACGCCGTGCTTCACCTACCGTTTCGATGGGCCAGGCGAGAAATTCCGGAGCCGGCTTGTCGAGCCGGCAAATTCGTGTGGCCTTTATCGGCCGATCGCATGACAGGCTGAGCTTGATCCGCTGGCCTGCTTTGGCACTCCAGGGGGTGGTATAGCCAACCACGCTCATCGCGTCGTGGTCTACTGCGCGCTTCATCTATCCCTCCCGATGAACTCCAGATGGGCTGGGGCGAACCGCGTAGTCCGGTCCGATGTCGGCCAATGCGCTGCCGCTCTGACAAGCAAAGTTCCGCATGGCGCACTACAGCCATGATGTACATGCTTGTATAGATAAGCTGCATTCGGATAGTCTCGACGCGATCGGTCCAAGCGCGACATTACCAAGGAGGATGACATGCGCAACGCATCTCTCTTCGATCTGTCAGGCAGGAAGGCGCTTGTAACCGGCGCAAGCCGTGGCATCGGGCGCAGCATCGCCGAGGCGCTCAGCGCGGCCGGCGCCGACGTCGCGGTCACGGCGCGCAGCGTGGCCTCGCTCGAGAAGACGATGGCCGCCATCCGCACCGCCGGCGGGGTCGCGCACGCCATCGCCCTGGACGTCACCGATGTCGACCGCTGCCTGGCGGCGACAGCCGAGGCCGGCAGCCTGCTCGGAGGTCTCGATATTCTCGTCAACAATGCAGGTACGGAAGAGGTCCGGCCTTCACTCGATGTCGACGAGGTCTTGTGGGACAGGATTGTCGATACGAATCTCAAAGGCGCCTTCTTCTGCGCCCAAGCCGCCGCGCGGCAGATGAGAGACGCCGGACGGCCCGGCGTCATTATCAATCTCTGCTCGCTGACCTCCGAGGTTGGGGTTCCCACGGCGGTGCCGTACGGCTCGTCGAAATCAGGCCTCCTCGGCATGACGCGGGCGCTTGCAGCGGAGTGGGCCGATCTCGGGATCCGGGTCAACGCCATTGCGCCTGGCTATTTCAGGACAGCGATGACAGACGTGTTCTACAGCAACGAGGCATGGCAGCAATCGATGCTCGCCAAGATTCCGCAGCGCCGTTTTGGTGATCTCTCGGACCTGCACGGAATCGCGGTGTTCCTCGCTTCGGATGCGGCAGCCTACATAACCGGCCAGTCCATTCCCGTGGATGGAGGCTTTCTCGCATCGATTTGAAGGCTTCAGGGGCCGGAGACGTGTCCCAGAAGTGATCGACAAGCGCTAATCGTAATTGCGTTCTAAGAAAAGGAGCCGCCATGTCTGACGTCAGCTTCCACCGCCTGTCATCCCTCAGTGTCGATCAGCGGGCCAGTTTACTGAAACGCGCCGAAGGAGATCTGTCTTCCTTCATCGAAAAGGTCCGTCCAATCATCCAGGCCGTCAAGGATGAAGGTGACGCGGCATTGCTCCGGTTTGCACGCGAACTCGACAAAGCCGATGTTGCCGACGGTGGACTGAAAGTTTCGGAAGCGGAGTTCGACGCGGCATTCGACAAGGTCGAGAAGGATGTCGTGGAGAGTATCCGGTTCGGCATCGAGAACATAAGGCATTTCCACGAGGAGCAGCGCCCGGAAACGATGTGGCTCAAGGAAGTTCGGCCGGGCGCCTATGCGGGCGACCGATACACACCGATTGCTTCCGTTGCGCTTTATGTTCCGCGCGGCAAAGGCGCCTTTCCCTCGGTGACGATGATGACCTCGGTTCCGGCGGTGATTGCCGGGGTTCCCCAGATCGCGATCGTGACGCCTGCGACTTCGGATGGTTCCGTCGACGCCGCGACGCTGGTTGCTGCCCGCCTCGCCGGCGTGGAGACCGTGTACAAGTGCGGCGGCGCCCATGCGGTCGCCGCCGTCGCCTATGGAACCGAGACCGTGAAGCCTGCCGTCAAGATCGTCGGGCCGGGGAGCCCGTGGGTGGTGGCGGCAAAGAGCGTGTTGTCCCCGATCATCAACACAGGTCTGCCCGCCGGTCCTTCCGAAGCGATCATTTTTGCCGATCACAGCGTCGACGGCGGCCTGGCTGCTCTTGACCTGTTGATCGAGGCCGAGCACGGGCCGGATTCCTCGGCCTACCTGGTGACGCACAGCCGCAAGGTCGCCGAAGCCGCGTTGATTGCGATACCGGAACACTGGTCCCGGATGAGCGAACAGCGTGTGGAGTTCTCACGCGCGGTGCTGACTGGGAAGCGCGGCGGCATCGTGCTGACCGAGTCGCTGGAGGACAGCTACCGCTTCATCAACGACTATGCGCCGGAGCACCTCGAGATTCTGTCAACGGAGCCATTTGCGCATCTCGGACGTATCACGGAAGCTGCCGAGATCCTCATGGGTCCGCATACGCCGGTGACCCTCGCCAACTTCGTCCTGGGACCCAATGCGGTGCTGCCGACCAGCCGGTGGGCGCGAACCTTTGGACCGCTTTCCGTGACGGATTTCGTCAAGAGATCGTCGGTCGGCTATGTGACCTCGGCGGCCTATCCGGAACTCGCCCTGCATGCCCGCAGGCTCGCCCGCTACGAAGGATTCAGCTCGCATGAGAACGCGGTTTCGGAGATCCGCGATCGCTATCTCGCCGGCTGAGCGGAAACGATGACGATGAGGGCGGCGCGACTCCATGGACCCGGCGACTTGCGCGTCGAGGATATCGCCGCGCCAGGCGCTCCCGAGCCGGGCTGGGTGAAGCTGAGGGTCGATGCCGCAGGCATTTGCGGTTCCGATCTCCACAACTTCCGCACGGGCCAATGGATAAGCCGATCGCCTTCGACGGCTGGCCATGAGCTGACAGGCACGGTGATCGCCATCGGCGAGGGCGTGGACACCGTCGCTGTTGGCGACCGCGTGGTCGCCGATTCCCGTTTCTGGTGTGGAGAATGCGCGCAATGCCATGCAGGCAGGCGGCATCTTTGCACGTCGCTGGGCTTTGTCGGCGAGATATGCGACGGCGGATTTGCCGAACAGGCGGTCCTGCCCGCACGCCTGCTGCACGTCGTCGATGCCGCGCTTGACGAACGGGTCGCGGCGATGGCCGAGCCGCTGGCTGTAGCGTTGCACGCAGTGCGGCGTCTGCCGAAAACGGCCGGCTCCGTTCTTGTCGTCGGCTGCGGGACTATCGGCGGGCTTGCCGCACTGCTGCTTTCCCGGACATTCGCAGATACCGTGCTCGTCGCCGATCGCAACCCTGGCCGCTGCGCCCGCGTGGCGCGTGTGACCGGCGCCAGCATCGTCGATTTGAACCGGGACGCCATTGCCGCCGCCACCGCGGATGCCCCCTTGCTCGCTGCCGTCGAAGCAACCGGCAGCGTCGCAGCACTCGGCCAGTTGCTCGGCGTTCTCGATGCCGGCGGCACCGTTGCGATGGTCGGCATATTCCATGGCCGCCTCGATATCGATCCCAACATCCTGGTTGAACGCGAAATAGCATTGCTGGGATGCCACGCCTTTGCGGATGAGCTTCCCGACGCCATCCGGATGCTCGGCGAATTGACCGAGCCCATGGTCGAACTGATCGACCGCGAGATTGGTCTGGATGATGTTCCCGCAGCCTATGAGCGGCTGTTGGCGGGGCAGGGCGATGGCTTGAAAACGATCATCCGGATGCGGTGTGCCGGGCGCGTGTGATTTCCGAACCTTGCCGGAAAGGATTTTTGAAATGATAACTTTGCCCGACACCGCCAGCCCTCTTTACGAGAAGGTCAAGGACTACATCCTGACGAACATCGGAACGGGGCGATGGAGCAAGGACCGCAAGCTGCCGTCCGAAAATGAATTCGTGGCGACACTCGGCGTGTCTCGGATGACGGTCCATCGTGCCTTGCGGGAGTTGACCTCTGCGGGTTTTCTGATCCGGCTCCAGGGCGTCGGCACATTCATCGCGCCACCTCGACCGCAATCCGCACTGATCGAGATCAACAACATCGCGGCGGAAATTGTCGCGCGGGGAAACCGGCATCGCTCCGAGGTTATCGTCCTCGAAAAGATCATGCCGACAAAGGAGCTCGCGCTTTCGTTCGAGTTTGCAAAGCGCGTGTCGGTCTATCATTCCATCGTCGTCAACTTCGAGAACGACCTGCCTGTGCAACTGGAAGAGCGCTTCGTCAACCCGGGCCTGATACCCGACTATGACAAGCAGGATTTTTCCAGGACAGCGACCTACGACTATCTCATGCAGAAAACCCCGGTGACGGAGGTCGAGCACATCATCTCGGCGACCCCTGCCGATGCCGAGACGGCGCGGTATCTGGGCATCGACGTCGGCAGCTGCTGCCTGTTTCTGCATCGCCGGACATGGACGGGCGCCGTCGTTGCCACGATCAGCAAGCTGACTTACGTTGGCAGCCGCTACTCGCTTGGCAGTCGATATTCTCCATCCAAAAAAACCTGATCGCAGTGAAGCGAATCAGAGTCGGAAGGAGGGGGCTAACTTGTATATGCATGTATGTATTTAGCCTTGACATCCGCTGTTGCTGACGTTGAAGTGTCGTCGCACTTTCGTTGAACGAACAGCTAAGATGCCGAGGCACGGTGCCGCAAGGGCAGAAGCCCGCATTCTCACCAGGCCGGATGTTTGGTTCAAAAAAGCGGCCTGATCATCAAGGGGAACAAGATGATGCGTAACCTAGCAGGACAATTTCGGGCACTCGTTATGGCTGCTGCCGTCGGGTTTGCCCCGGCGGTCTACGCGGCCGACACGACAATTCCGGCGACGCCTGAGGCAGGAACATTCAAGATCGGCATCGAGCCATGGCTTGGCTACGGCCAGTGGCACGTCGCCGAAGCCAAGGGTCTGTTCAAGGCAAACGGGCTGTCCGACGTACAGATCGTGAACTTCGCCGAGGACAAGGACATCAACGCCGCCCTGGCGAGCGGCCAGCTCGATGCCGCCAACATCGCGACCCACACGGCTATGGGCATGGTAGCGGCCGGCCTGCCGGTGAAGATCGTGCTTCTGCTCGACGTCAGCATGACGGCGGACGCCATGATCGCCGGCAAGGACATCGCCTCCGTCGCCGACCTCAAGGGCAAACAGGTCGCTTTTGAGGAAGGCACGACGAGCGACATCCTGCTCAAATACGCGCTCGCCAAGAATGGCATGTCCATCGCCGATGTCCAGCCGGTTCCAATGCCGGCGGCGGATGCCGGCAGTGCGTTGATCGCCGGCCAGGTCCCGGTGGCGGTGACCTATGAGCCCTATCTCACCGCGGCCAGGGCACAGAACAAGGACGTCAAGCTGCTCTTCACCGCAGGCGAAGATCCCGGCCTGATCAGCGACGTGTTCGTGGTGCGCGATGAGGTGATCAAGTCGCGTCCCGGCCAGGTGCTTGCCATGATCAAAACCTGGGATGCGGCCCTGAAGGCTTATAATGCCGACACGCCCGACGGCCGGGCGATCATCTCCAAGGCAGTCGGTTCGAGCGTCGAAGACCTCAACACCGCCTTTGATGGCGTGCGTTACTATACTCTCGCCGAAAACAAGGATGCGCTGACGGGCGAATTTTCCACCAAGACATTCGCCGATGTCGAGGCAGCCGCCAAGAACGCCGGGCTGCTTCAGGCGGACGTGACGCCGGAGCAGATGATCGACCCGTCATTCGTCAAGGCCGCGAAATGACGAGGGCCGGCTCGCGGTGGTGACGCAAATGTCCGAGCAGCGTGCGACCAAGCCAAGCCCGTCTCACGCAGCGCCGGGGCCGGTGATCAAACAGCCGATGCGCCGTCGCCGATCCTCCGGGATCAGCGCGCCCATCGCACGCTCGCGCTTCCTGATGATAGCAGTGGCGGTTTTTGCCGGCCTCGGTCTCGCCTGGTGGGCGGCAACGGGGCTGGGGCTGGTAAAGCCGATTTTCCTGCCCTCGCCGGGGAGCGTGGTGACCCAGCTCGGCAAGCTCTCGGGTGACGGCACGCTGTGGCTGGATCTCAGAGCCTCGATATACCGTATTTCCATTGGCTTCCTCATCGCCTCGGCATTGGCGATTCCGATTGGCGTGCTGATCGGCAGCTTCAGGACCTGGGAAGCGGCGATCGAGCCGCTTGTGGATTTTATCCGCTACATGCCGGTGGTCGCTTTCGTGCCCCTCTCCATCCTGTGGTCGGGGACCGGCGATGCCCAGAAGTTCCTGATCATCTTCATCGGCACCTTCTTTCAGCAGGTGCTGATGATCATGGACAATGTGAAGCGGGTTCCCGCTGATTTCATTGGCCTTGGCAGGACACTCGGCCTGCCGGATCGCAGGATCCTGACGCGCATTGTGGTTCCCAGCGCCTTGCCAGGCATCTGGGATACGTTACGCATCAGTCTCGGCTGGGCATGGACCTGGCTGGTGTTGGCGGAACTTGTCGCGGCGACATCAGGCCTCGGCTACCGCATCACCGTGTCCCAACGCTATTTCCAGACAAACACCATCATCGGCTACATCCTGCTGCTGGGCGTGCTTGGCCTCATTACCGACCAGGTCATGAAGGCACTGGGAAAAGTGCTGTTCCGGCAGGAGGGCCACGTGCAATGAGGCCGGGCCGATGAGTTTGCCCAAACTGCGGATCGAGGGTCTCCACAAGAGCTTCGGCACGGGCGCGCGGCGCACGGAAGTGCTGCGCGATATCAACCTCGATCTTGCCGACAACGAGTTCGTCTCGCTGGTGGGCACGTCGGGTTGCGGCAAGAGCACGCTGCTGTCGATCGTTGCCGGACTGCAGGATTTCGACGCGGGAGATATTGCCATCGATGGCGCGCCGATCCTGCAGCCGGGCCTCGACCGCGGCGTCGTCTTCCAGTCCTACACCCTGCTTCCCTGGCTGACGGCGCAGCAGAATATCGAGTTCGCCCTCAAGGCCGCGGGTCATGATCGCGCGACCTGCCGCAGGATAGCACGCGAGCATCTCGATCTGGTCAAGCTCCCGCACAGCGCCAATCGTTATCCGTCTGAGCTTTCGGGCGGCATGAAGCAACGGGTGGCCATAGCGCGTGCTCTTTCCTATCGACCCAAAATGCTTCTGATGGACGAGCCCTTTGGCGCGCTCGATGCCCTGACCAGGCATCAGATGCAGGAACTCCTGACGCAGATCTGGGAGGAGCACAGGCTCACCGTGCTCTTCGTCACCCATGATGTGGAAGAAGCCGTCTACCTGTCGGACCGCATCGTCGTGATGGGGATCGGCCCGGGACGCATCATGCAGACCTTCAATGTCGACATCGAGCGCCCGCGCCGGGAAGAGGTCATGGAAACCCCGGCCTTCATGGATTTGCAGCGCAGCGTACACAAGGCGATCCGCGAGGCTTCAAAACGTCCCGAAATGGTTTAGGCGGGCCACTCAATTACTTACAATCGGCGACCACCGTTGCGCCCAATCTCGATATCGCGCCATCGCGATTCCTGACCAGGGGAGCCGCGATCGGCGGCTTTCTCCTCAACCTCGAAAAAAATTTGCAGGACAATGTCGATTTCCTAAACTCCGTTCGTCGTTTCGATGCCGGCCGGTGAGTCCGGCTCAACAAGGAGACAGACGATGCGTGTGATGGTGCTCGTGAAGGCTACCGAAGACAGCGAAAAGGGCTTTGTCCCCACGCCCGAGGCGAAGGAGGCGATGGAGGCGATGGGCAGGTTCAACGACGAGCTGCGCAATGCCGGCATCTTGCTCGACGCCGATGGCCTCAAGCCCTCCTCGCAGGGCAAGCGCGTTGCGTTCGATGGTCCCCGCCGGACGGTCATCGACGGGCCTTTCGCCGAGACCCGAGAACTGGTCGCCGGTTTTTGGCTCTGGGAAGTCAAGGACATGGACGAGGCGGTCGCCTGGGTGAAGCGCTGCCCCAATCCCATGCCGGGACCGAGCGAGATTGAAATCCGGCCGCTGTACGAGATGGCTGATTGGCAATGGGAATCTGACGCCGGAGGTCACGCAAATCCATGACCGGACGCGCGAGAAGCTCAGCGGCAACTGAACCTGTTGGCCGCAACCTGTTTTGCCTTCGTTATGGCTTTGGCCGATAAGGCAGCATGACGGCAGGCGAGACGCAGCAGGCGATCGAGGCGATTTTTCGCATTGAACGTGCCCGGCTCATCGCGGGCCTGGCCCGCCTCGTGCGCAATGTCGATCTTGCAGAGGAACTGGTGCAGGACGCCCTCGTCATAGCCCTATCCGAATGGTCCAGGACCGGCGTTCCGGCCAATCCCGGCGCTTGGCTGATGACGGTCGCCAAACGCCGCGCCATCGACGCGATCCGTCACGACAAGATGCGCGAGCGCAAGCATGAGGAGATCGCGCGGGAGCTGGACGGCGAGTGCGATGGTACGGCCGAGGGAAACGAAATGGCCATGAACGACGATCTTGGCGACGAGCTGCTGGGCCTCATCTTCACAGCCTGCCACCCCATACTTTCGGCCGACGCCCGCGCGGCCCTCACGCTGCGTGTCATCGGCGGCCTGACGACGGACGAGATCGCCCGTGCTTTCCTGTCGAGCGAGGTGACGATCGCCCAGCGCATCGTCCGCGCAAAGAGGACGATCGGAAAGGCCGGGCTCAGCTTCGAGGTGCCGCGCGGCGCCGAGCGTGCGGCGCGTCTGTCCTCGGTGCTGGAGGTCATCTACCTCATCTTCAATGAAGGCTATGCTGCCACGGCAGGCGACGACCTTGTCCGGCCGAGCCTGTGCCTGGAGGCACAACGGCTCGGCCGCATGCTGGCGGGGTTGATGGCCGAGGATGCCGAGGTGTTCGGCCTGCTGGCTCTGATGGAAATCCAGGCATCGCGCCTGCCGGCACGCATCGGGCCGGACGGCGCCCTCTTGACCCTGACCGAGCAAAACCGCGCGCGCTGGGACCAGCTGCTGATCCGCCGAGGCCTTGACGCGCTGGCCCGTGCCGAAGCCCTCGGGGGCGATGGCCCCTATGTGTTGCAGGCCGCGCTTGCAGCCTGTCACGCGCGGGCGCGCAGTCCGGCCGATACCGACTGGCCCCGTATCGCAGCGCTCTACGACCGGCTGCGTGCAGTGATGCCCTCGCCGGTGGTCGATCTCAATCGAGCGGTCGCCCACAGCATGGCCTTCGGGCCCGAAGCGGGCCTGCGGCTGGTAGACGAGATTGCCGACGCCGCCGCCTTGCGCAATTATGCGCCATTGCCGGCGGCGAGGGGCGATTTTCTGTTTCGGGCCGGCCGGCTGGCCGAGGCCCGCGCCGAATTCGAGGCTGCGGCCAAGCTCACCCGCAACGTGCGCGAAGCGGCCTTTCTCCTCGCCCGCGCAGACGCTTGTGGTTGACAGCATCGCTCTCCGTGCCCGACGCGCCGCTCGGCAACATCGAAAGCCGCCAGTTCGCTCCCGGCCAGCTCCCTTCAATGAGCGTGATCAGCTCGCAACGCGAAAGGGATTAACGATGCGCAAGCCTTCGTCGAGCGCCATTCCGTGCTGCATGTCCTCCGACCAAAGTGTATCGCAGCCAGCGTGAACCGCCGCGGAGGCGATCATCGCGTCATAGGTGGAAAGGCCGTACCGCTCGGCGAGCCTCAATCCTGTTTCGTGGGTCTCGAGCGTGAGCGGATGAACCGTCAACAGGCCGCGCAGCGTGGTCAGCAGCGCATGCGTGTCGTCCCATGACATTTGCATCTTCCGACGCGCGACATTGGTGAGTTCATTGAGAACCTGCACGCTGATCGCCCCGCCATCGGCGATGACCGCCTCGGCCCGATCCGCCTTCGCCGTGTCGCCTGACGCGATATAAAGAAGGACATTGGTATCGAAAAAACTAACGGGCATTTGCCTCGTCCCGATCGAATTTGAAGTCAGCGGGAAGCCGACCGCGGAAGGCGCGGAGACGCTTCAGCAACTCCTCACGCCCGGGCTTCCGCGCGACGCCAAGCTGGCGGGCGTCAGCGACATGGATTTCGATCTCATCGCCTTCCCTGAGTTCAAGCGCTTCGACCACAGCGGCGGGAAGGCGGACCGCAAGACTGTTTCCCCATTTGGCGACCTGCATGCCACTTCCTCTCTTAGATATACGCTGGAAGAAATGTATATCCACAAGTCGTCAAGGTCAAGAATTGCAGCCAATCGGTTTATTCATTTTGGAGGAGAGGGCCTCGATCATGCCAGCAACTGCGTCGGCACGCCGAGAATCGGTCCTGCCTCGGCGAGCCGCTGGTCGAGGGTCCACACCGTGGCGCCATGCTCCGATGCCGTCGCGAGGTGCAGGGCGTCGCCAGCACGAAGCCCGAGCATATGCTGATCGGCGAATTTCGCGGCGACCCGAAAATGCCCGCCCGTCACCGGCAGCACGGTGAAGCTCTCAGCGACAAGCCTATTGAACATCGCGAGCGCTGCCGCGCGTTGCTCCAGGTCGATCTGTCCGGTCCGAAGCTTGATCGCCATGGCGGAGGACATCTCGGTGATGGTCCAGTCGCTGATCACAAGTTGCGCTGGGTCCTGCTCCGCCAGCCAGCCCTGAACGCGCGCGGTCATGGCTTCGTTGGATAGCGCCGCGATGATCAGCGAAGTATCGAGATAGGACGTCAATAGCGATCGCCATCTCGCATCGATCGCACCAGATCGGCGGCAGCCTGAGCCTGCAGAGGCATGGTTGCGGTCAGGGATTGGAGCAGGACGGCGTCGATCCGTTTGCGAGGGCGGGCCACGGCCGTGAGCCTGGCGACCGGCTTGCCACGCCGGGTTATGTCGATCGAGTCTCCAGCTTCAACCCGGTCGACGAGCTCACTCAGATGTGCCTTGGCGTCCGCCAGATTGACCGCGTCCATGTCACGCTCCTGACCATGTAGATGGTCATGTAGCGTATAACGCGTGACAATTCCAGTGCAGAGCACGGCGAATAAGCAACTGGCTGCGTGAGCGAAGCAGGTGACCTGCAACGAGAAACATGCCCCTTCCCACTTGACTCATACATATCCCGGTGGTTATACATCGACCAATAGCCGAAGGGTTATCGATCCCAATGCCAAACGCTCACGATGTGCTCTTCAGAACGCTTGCCGATCCGACTCGGCGCGCTATTTTTGAGCGGCTGTGTCGCGAAGGAGAGCAGACGGTCGGGGCTCTGACGGCTCAGGCCGGGATCTCGCAACCGGCCGTGTCAAAACATCTCGGCGTTTTGAGGCAGGCCGGGCTCGTGCGCGACCGCCATGCAGGGCGACAGACCCATTATAGCGCGCAGCTTGCTGCGCTTGCCCCCCTGATTGACTGGACAAGCCAGATGACCGGGTTCTGGCAGAGCCGGTTCGACGACCTCGAAGACCTGCTCAAAAGGATGGACCAGTGAACCGAACGTCGACCGAAACACTCTCCGTCATTGTTGAACGGGAAATCGCTTATCCGCCCGAGAAGATCTGGCGCGCGCTCACGCAACCACACTTGATCGAGGAGTGGCTCATGAAAAATGACTTCAAACCTGTCGCGAACCACCGCTTCAATCTTCACGCAGACTGGGGCTCTGTCGAGTGTCAGGTGCAGACGGTCGAGCCGAACAGAACACTGACTTACACGTGGGATACCAAGGATCTCAAGAGTGTCGTCTCCTGGACCCTCACCCCCACGAGCACCGGAGCCCGCTTGCGCATGGAACAGTCGGGCTTCCGGCCGGATCAGCAGCCTTACTTCCGGGGTGCCAAAGTCGGCTGGCCGAGGTTCTTTGACGATCTGGAGCAGGTTCTGGCGCGGACGGACTGAGATCCGCTGGGCTATCCAAGCAAGGGCTCTGTTACAGAGCGACATCACGAGGCGATAATGGAGGCAAGCCAATGAAGATCAAGTTGGCCAAAGTATACGTGGACGACCAGGAAAAGGCACTGGGCTTTTACACCGAAACGCTCGGCTTTACCAAGAAGGCCGATTTCAGCAATGGGCCGTTTCGCTGGCTGACCGTTGGATCACCCGACGAGCCGGACGGTGCCGAGCTGCAACTCGCGCTCAATGACAACCCGGCTGCAAAGACCTACCAGCAAGCCATTTTCCAGCAGGGCCAGCCCGCGGTCATGTTCTTCACCGATAACGTCAAGGGCGACTACGAGCGCATAAAAGCGCGCGGCGCCGAGTTCACGATGCCGCCGACCGAAGTAACCGGCTCGACCATCGCCCAGCTGAACGACAACTGCGGCAACCTCGTTCAAATCACCCAACTGGCGCGCTGGTAAAGCATGCGCTCAGTGGCGTGGCTGCCCGGCGGGAGTCGCCAAACGGGCCGCCCGATCCGCTTCGTCTTCAGAGGAGGTCTCAATGGATTGGAACAAATGGGTTCGGCAGATCCACCGCTGGCTGTCGATTATCTTTGCGGCGGTCGTCGCCGCCATCTTCATCAGCCTGGGAGTAGGCAAGGAACCCGCCTACTGGGTATACCTCTTGCCGCTGTTTCCACTCGGCTTGCTCCTGCTTACCGGTCTGTACATGTTCGTGCTGCCTTACGCGCCCAAGTGGCGCAACGCAGGGGGCACCGGCGCATTGGAGTGAACGCATGGCCGACAAGACGTCCATCAAGTCAGCGGCGGTCGCGAAGAAGCCCGCCGCCAAGCCTGCAGCCGCCAAGCCGGTCCTCCTCGCAGGCGGCAACCCGCAGATCCCGAAGGGTGTTGGTGACGCTCCTGTGCAGGCCTACATCGCGGCCATGCCGGGCTGGAAACGCGACGTCGGCCGCCGCCTCGACGCACTCATCGAGCGCAACGTTCCCAACCTGCGCAAGGCCGTCAAATGGAACTCGCCCTTCTATGGCGTAGAGGGTCAAGGCTGGTTCCTCAACTTCCATTGCTTCACAAAGTACATCAAGCTGGCTTTCTTCCGCGGCACGTCGCTGCATCCTGTCCCTCCAGGCGAGTCCAAGCACAAGGACGTGCGCTACCTCGACATCCGCGAGGACGACCAGCTCGACGAAGCTCAACTCACCGACTGGGTAAAGCAAGCCAGCCAGTTGCCTGGCGAGCGAATGTGAGTGGAATGCCAGTCATTCCCGCAAACCCGGTGCCGACTAGCGGTATTCATGTGACGGGCGAGCGGCAACAACCCTAGGGAAAGCGACAATGATGATGAAGAGTGGCTCTATGGAAGGAAATGCAGAGAGATCCCCCTCTCAGCTGATAGATGCGAGGATCAGTGAGCTGGGCGATTGGCGAGGCAAGACGCTTTCCCATGTCCGCGCTCTCGTCAAGCAGGCTGACCCGGAAGTGGTCGAGGAGTGGAAGTGGCGAGGCGTTCCGGTGTGGTCGCACGCCGGAATAATCTGCACCGGCGAGACCTACAAGAACGTCGTGAAGGTGACCTTCGCAAAGGGCGCCTCCCTGCCGGATCCTTCAGGCCTGTTCAACTCCAGTCTCGAAGGCAACACCAGGCGCGCCATCGATATCCGTGAGGGCGAAGATATAGATGAGAATGCGTTCAAGGCGCTGATACGCGCTGCTGCCGCCCTGAACGCGGCCCGATAGTCAGCTCCGGCCGATATGGTCGGCTAGCGGGCCGAGAGCGGCGAGCAAAGCTTCGCCGGTGGCTTGCGTCGCGTTCTCATGCGGCGCGCGCAGGTTCAGCCAGCGTCTGTCGCCGGACCGTACCGCCAGCACTGCCTTCATCGCGGAGATGAGGCCGGCGTCCTGGATGATTTTGCGGAACGCCTTGATGGTGGCATCCGCGTCAGTAATGTCCTCTCCCGCCAGTGCTGCGTCGTAGAGGGCCCGGATCGCTGGGGCATTCAGATTGACCGTCGCCGAGATGCATCCCGCAGCACCGTTGGCGAGGCCTTTCGTCAGCTGTGCTTCCGAGCTCGGGAACACCGCGACCCTTGGGGCTGCCGCAATGACTGCCGCGGTGTTGTTCCAATCGCCGGCGCTGTCCTTGTAAGCCACCACGACATCCGGAAACGCTTGGCTCAAGCGGGCGGTCAGCGCCGGGCTCACCGGTACGCCGGAATTCTGCGGGATGTGGTAGAGGATCATCCTCATCGCCGGGTTCGCCACCCGTTCGATCAGCTCGCCATAGTAGCGGGCCTGTCCGTTGTCGCCGGCGGCCGTATAGAAGAACGACGGCAGCACCATCACCCCGGCACAGCCGAGCCCGACGGCATGCGCCGTCAGCTCGACGGTCTCGGCAAGTGCTGTGACACCGGTGCCGGGCATCAGATGGCTTGGCGAAATGCCGGCCTCGACCAGCCACTCCAGCGCTTGCATGCGCTCGCGCAACGAGACGGACAAGGCCTCGCCCGTGGTGCCGAACGGCGACAGGAAATGCGCTCCCTGATCCAGCACCCATTTGGCGTGGGATATCCAGAGATCGCGGGCGATGCGGCCGTCGTTTTCGAACGGCGTCAGGATCGGTGCGATGGTTCCTTGTGGGCGGATCATGTGCGTCCTTCTAAAGCCGGCATCAAAAATGTCGAGCAAGCTACATGAAGCAATGTTGCTGAGTACCGGCCGTTCGACCTCGAAAGCAAGCGGCTCGCGCATAGGCGCGCGATTGTGATCGGGCGGCGGTTCTGAGGCTCTCGAGGTATATCCTTGTCACGGGATAACGTCGTCTGGCCGAAAGGGGGGTGACAAACGAGTTCTGCTGTTTCATCAATGCCGCCTTTTGAGGAGAAGCCCATGCGGAGGATCGGTGTCGGCATTATCGGCTGCGGCAACATTTCGGATGCCTATCTGAAGGCATCGCCACAATTCCCGGTGCTCGACATTGTCGGCGTCGCCGACATCAACCGGGCGGCGGCCGAGGCGAAGGCAGCGGCCTACGGCCTGGCTGCCATGCCGGTCGACGCGCTGTTGGCCGATCCGCGCGTCGAGATCGTGCTCAATCTGACGACGCCGCAGCATCATGTGCCGGTCGGCCTGCAGGCTGTCGGGCAAGGCAAGCACGTCTATTCCGAGAAGCCGCTGGCAACGACGCTCAGCGACGCCGAGCGGCTGGTCGCGGCCGCGCGCGAACAGGGCGTGCGCGTCGGCTGCGCACCCGACACCTTTCTTGGCGGCTCCCACCAGACGGCGCGGCGGCTGGTCGATGAGGATACGGCTGGGACCATTGTCGCCGGCTCTGCCTTCATGCAGGTGCCCGGCCACGAGCTCTGGCATCCCAATCCGGATTTCTACTATCAGCCCGGCGGTGGGCCGATGCTCGACATGGGACCGTACTATCTGACCTGCCTGGTCAATCTCCTGGGTCCGGTAAAATCCGTGACCGGGCAGGCGAAGTCTTCCTACGCCACCCGCACCATCGGTTCTGGACCGCGCCAGGGCGAAACCATCCGGGTCGAGGTGCCGACCCATATTTCCGGCCTGCTCGCATTCGAGAATGGCGCCGCGGTCTCGATCACCACCAGCTTCGACGTCTGGAAGCATGAACACAATCACATCGAACTTTACGGAACCAAGGGCTCGATGATCGTCTCCGATCCCAACCAGTTCCAGGGCGACATCAGGACCAGCCAGCGCAAGGGCGACTGGACGGTGGCCGATCAGATCCATTCGTATGGCGACGGCAATTACCGGGGCCTCGGCCTTGCCGACATGGCGCAGGCGGTCGTCTCGGGCAGACAACACCGCGCCAGTCTCGATCTTTCCCTCCATGTCCTGGAAATCATGGAATCGATCATCTCTTCAGCAGAGATAGGGCAGGGTATCGATCTCAGATATCGCTGCGCCCGGCCGGTGCCGATGCAGGCCGACCTGCCTTTCGGAATTCTGGAATAGGGAATAATGCGATGAGCAAGACGGCACTGATTTTCTGGGGCGGCTGGGAAGGTCACACCCCGGCCCGAAGCGCCGAAATCGTCAAGGAGATGCTGGCCGGCAACGGCTTCGACGTGCAGCTGGAGCAGGGGACTTCGGCACTTGCCGATCCGCAGCTGGGCAAGCTCGATCTCATTGTCCCGGTAATCACCATGTCGACAATCGAAAAGCCGGAGCTGCAAAACCTGACCAGCGCCGTCGGGGCCGGCACCGGCCTTGCGGGCTTTCACGGCACTATGTGCGACAGCTTCCGCAACGAGCCGGAATACCAGTTCATGACCGGCGGCCAGTGGGTCGCCCATCCCGGCAACATCATCGACTATCACGTCGACATCACCAGGCCAGGCGATCCGGTCATGCAGGGCATCGACGGCTTCGCCTACCGTTCAGAGCAGTATTACATGCATGTCGATCCGACCAACGAGGTGCTGGCGACGACTACTTTCACCGGCGAGCATCTCGATTTCATCGCCGGCGTCGTCATGCCGGTTGTCTGGAAGCGCCGCTACGGCAGGGGCCGCGTCTTCTACAGCGCGCTCGGGCACACCGCCGACGAGTTCGCCGTGCCGCAAATGCGCACGATGTTCGAACGCGGCGCGATTTGGGCCAGCCGAAACTCGGACCTTGGATAGCCGTTCAATCTGAACGCCACGTATCGTTGTAATCTCTCATAGGGCGGCCGCCCGAACGCGGACACAGGCACTGGACTGCGGCAATTGACTGCCATGGTAGCATCCAATACACCAGCGGTCATCGGGAAATTCCGTAGCTGGAGGTCGAATGAAGCAGACGTGGCGATGGTTTGGTCCGAGTGACGCGGCAACGCTTGCCCATGCCAGGCAGGCCGGCGCAACCGGCATCGTGACGGCATTGCACGACATCCCTTACGGCGAAGTCTGGCCGATCCACGCTATCAGGCAGCGCCAGGGGCTTATCGAGGCGGATCCGGCGATGGGCCTCAAATGGAGCGTCGTCGAGAGTGTGCCCGTGCACGAGGACATCAAGCTCGGCCGCGGCGATCTCGACCGGCTCTACGACAATTTCAAGCAGACCTTACGCAATCTCGGCGCCTGCGGTGTGCGCACGGTCTGCTATAACTTCATGCTGATCCTCGACTGGACTCGGACCGACCTGGCTGCGCCGCTGCCGGGCGGCGGACGGGCGCTCCGCATGAACATGCACGAGCTTGCCGCGTTCGATTGCTACATGCTGCAGCGCAAGGGATCTGAGCGCGACTATGCGTCCGATGTTCTCCAGCGGGCGAGCGAATGGTTCGAGGCGACGCCGGATGCGTCAAAAGAGCGTCTGCTTGCCAACATCATGGCCGGCCTGCCGGGCGCCTTCAAGCGCTATGACATAGCGGAATTGCGCGAAGTGGTGGCCGAGCAGTCGAGCCTGTCGCACGACCGGCTGCGCGAGAATCTCGTCCGGTTTCTCGAAAACGTGCTGCCGGCGGCCGAAGAGGCGGGCGTCACGTTGGCGATCCACCCGGACGATCCGCCGCGCGATCTCGTCGGCCTGTGCCGGATCGTCAAGAACGCCGACGACATCGCCCTTATCCTGGACGCCGTGCCATCGGCCCATAGCGGCCTCACCTTGTGCACGGGGTCGCTGGGCGCCAACCCGGCCAATCACGTGCCCGCCATCGCCAGGCGCTTTGCGCACAAGATAAACTTCGTGCATCTGCGCAACGTCAGCAAGGACCCGGACGGCTCGTTCATGGAATCCGAGCATCTGAGCGGCGATGTCGACATGGTGTCGGTGGTTTCGATCTTGCTCGACGAGCAGCAACGCCGCCGCGACGCCGGGGAACCGGCGGCGCTGCTGCCGTTTCGCCCGGATCATGGCCACGAGCTGATCGATGACGCCGCGCGGCACACCCATCCCGGCTACCCCGTGATCGGCCGTCTTCGCGGCCTTGCCGAATTGAGAGGCGTGATGACGGCGATTGCCCATCAGCGCGGCTACCGGCTGCAATGACGGCGCCCCGCCTGCTCTGCGTCGGCGCGCTCACCTACGACACGATCTTGCGCCTCGATGTCCTGCCCTCCGGCGCCGGCAAGTTCCTGCCAAGCGAGGCCGTGCAGATCGCGGCCGGCATGGCAGCAAGCGCGGCCGCGTCGGCCAGCCGCCAGGGCGGGCAGGTCTGGCTATGGGCAAGCGTCGGCGACGATGCTTTCGGCCGCGATGTCATCGGCCAGATGGAGGCGGAGCGGGTCGACTGTTCGTTGGTGCGCAGGGTTGAAGGTGGCCGCTCGGCCATTGCCACCATCCTGGTCGATGCCGCCGGCGAGCGTATGATTGTGCCCTTCTACGATGCAGTCACGCAAGCCGATCCTGACCGTCTTCCGCCCGCGGATTTTTCCCACTTCGACGCCGTGCTGGTTGATGTCCGCTGGCCCGGAGCCGCGGCCCTGGCGCTGGCGAAGGCTCGCGAGTGCGGCATCCCGGCGATCCTTGACGCCGATGTCGCGTCGCGACCGGTGCTCGACCGGCTGCTGCCGCTCGCCTCGCACGTCGTTGCTTCGCTGCCGGCGGCACGCATCCTTTGCGGTCCGGAGATATCCGCCGGTTCTGCCGTCGCCATTCTCGGCGAACGGACCGGCGCCTTCGTGGCGGTCACCGATGGCGCGAACGGCACCGTGTTCCGCTACTCGGGCAGCAATGACGTCCGTCATCTGCCGTCGCCGCGGGTCGAAGCCGTCGACACCCTGGCGGCAGGCGACGTGTTCCACGGCACCTTCGCTCTCGGCCTGGCCGAAGGTTGGGACGAAGAGCGGGCGATAGCAGTGGCCAGCGCCGCCGCCGCCCTGAAATGCCTGCGCTTTGGCGGACGTCTTGGAGCACCGACGCGCGCGGAAACGCTGGCTTTCATGCAAGGATCGACATGACGCCGAACACGGTTGGGCCGGTTCGGCAAAGAAGGGCACGTCAAGTGGCGCCGATCGACTACCATGGTAGTCACTGCGCAACTATTCGAGGGAGGATAAATGGCTGAGTTCAAAAAACGCGCACTGGTAACCGGGGCAGCCATGGGCATTGGCCGTGCTGTCGCCGAAAGACTGGCCGAGCAAGGCGTCGACCTGATCCTGTTCGACCGGGCGGGCGATCAGTTGGATGAGGTAGCGGCGCAGCTTTCGGCGCGCGGCGTGACCGTGCACACCGTGCTTGGCTCGACCGCCGACACTGAGGCCTGTGGCCGCGCCGTCGAGCTTGCCCGGTCCGCGTTCGGCGGGCTCGACATGCTCTCCCACAATGCCGGCATCCAGCGTTACGGAACGGTGGAGACCACGGACGAGGCGCTTTGGGACGAGGTGATGAACGTCAACCTCAAGGCTGCCTACCTGCTCTCCCGCGCGGCGATGCCGCTGCTGCGGCAAAGCCGCGGCGCCATCGTCCATATGAGCTCGGTGCAGGGTCTGGCCAGCCAGGAAGGGGTTCTGGCCTACAGCACGGCCAAGCACGGCCTGATCGGCCTGGTCAAATCGATGGCCGTCGACTATGCGCCGCTCGGCGTGCGCGTCAATGCCGTCGCTCCGGGTGCGGTCGACACGCCGATGCTGCGGGATGCGGTGAAACTCAACGATAAGCCCGACGAGATCCTGCGCATCCTCGACAATATGCATCCGCTCGGCCGTACCGCCCGGCCGCAAGAGATTGCCGCAGTCGTCGCCTTCCTGCTGTCCGACGATGCCTCCTTCGTCACCGGCGAGGTCGTACGCGTCGATGGCGGCCTGCTGGCGCGCATCGGCGGTTCTCCGCGCAAGGAATAACGTCGGCGCTGCTGCTTGCGCAGGCATTTCATGAACGGCTTGAAGCTGCAGAGCCTATAAGGGGTCGCCGATGGCAGGGCTTTTGGGAATGCGGACCATCACCGAGGGGCGGCTCGGCGAAACCGCCCCTGGCGCTTCGGTTGCGGCTAGGACGTTCGAGGTTTTGCTCGACCAGATCCTGACCTTCCGCCTGAAGCCGCACGAGCTGATTTCTGAAAAGGCGATGTCGGAAGCCCTCGGCGTGAGCCGCACGCCGGTCAGGGAGGCGCTCGCCCGGCTGGCCGGTCTTGGCTTGATCGACATTTATCCGCAGCGCGGCAGCATGGTGGCACCGCTGCGGATTGCCGATCTCGAGAAATCGCAGTTTCTGCGCGAAGCGCTCGAAGTCGGCCTGATCAAGCGCGCGGTCGAGAGCCCGCGCCGTGCCGACCTGCTTGCCGTGCTCAAAGGCGAACTGGCGGTCCAGGAGACGTTCGCCTCCATCGCGGACGACAGGCGCTTCTTCAAGTCGGACGAGCTGTTCCATCAGCACATCGCCAGCCATGCCGGCTTCCCCGGAATCTGGGCCGATATCAGCGCGGCGAAGCTGCACATGGACCGCTTCCGCTTCCTGTCTTTCCCGCGCCTCGACAGCATGTCGGTGGTTCTCGGCCAACATCGGCGGATCGTCGATGCGCTCGAGCAGGCCGACGCCCTTGCCGCGGAAGAGGCGATGCGAACGCATCTTCGCCGCATCTTCGAGGTGCTCGAAATCGTCCGGGAGCGCTATCCCCATTATTTCGAGGCAAACGGCAGTGTGAGCCCGCTTTCGGCCGGCTCAATCCAAGCCTGAGCCTTTCTTGCGCGCTTCCGAAGGCGTCTTGGTCTTGCTGCCGGATTTGTCGGAAGCTGGCTCGGCTTTGCGATCTTGACCCTCGCCGCCTTGCTCCTTGCGGAGCTGCTTTTCCACTATCGATCGCGATCCTTCCGCCGGGTCTTGTTCAGGATGAGTATCGGTTCCCGTCATGCTCCTATCCATTTTGATCAATTGCGTGCGGCGTGGGCTGACCTCCGCCGCCGGTTCTGTCGCGCCCGATCATCAGCCAGGCGGCGAACAGCACGACCAGTACGACCACGATCCAGGCGACGAAACGAGGCATCGGCCTCATGTCCCTCGCCGCCGCTTGCTGCCGCGTGCCTCCGGATCGGAGCCGGCCTCGACCGTTGGATCGGGCACGACCGGGCCGCGTTCGGCCTCGGAACCCTCAGCTTCGATCTCCTGCACGGCCTGATCCCAGTGCTCGCGCTCACGTCCTTGCGGACGGCCTTCGCGCTCCCAGATCTCATGGGCTCGCTGCCGGATACGCTCTTCCCTGTCCATGGCCTTTGCCTCCTCATCCCCTAATCCGGCGATCGCTGGTTTGTTCCGCGGTGCCAGCGCCGTTCATCGCGGTTCAGTTGACCTGATCACCCGGCGCTCTAGATCAAACTTCGCGCCGAAGTCGCTTGGTGCGGGGAGAACAATCGTGTGGCAGCAACGCTACAAGCACGTATTGTAAATGCCGTTACAGCCGTCGGTCTTCGACCAGACCGCCCGTGCTTGCTGCTGATAATATTTGTATTGACGGCATGCTCGCCTTCCGACCAGGTCGAGCAGCAGTCGAAAACCGCGGCTTCCGCCACACAGACTGCATCGCTGGTCCTGGAGAGCTGGATCGCTGGGGGAGCCCCGTCGGAATACACGTCGCGCACTTTGCAATCGGTCGGCAAGGCGCTCGCCGATGCCGGTGCGCAAATCCAGTCCGCCAAGTCGCCTGAGCCCAGCGGGCAAGCCGGTCTGACGATGGCGGTTGGACGGCTTTCCGCAACGGCAATGCGCGCGGCGACGGCCGTGCAGAACGGCAACCGCTCGGAAGTGGAACACGCGCAGCAGGATCTGCGGGCCGCCGCCGCCGATCTGAGCACGTCCTACGCGAAATATTTCGCGCCGAAATCATGAAGAAGCTGCTCGAAATATCGCTCGGCGTCGTCACCAGCGTTGGCGGCTTTCTTGAGGTCGGATCAGTGGCGACCGCCGCTCAGGCCGGCGCGGCGTTCAGGTTTCAGCTGATATGGGCCGTCGTCCTGGGCACGATCTGCATCATCTTCCTGGTCGAAATGGCCGGACGCTTCGCCGCAGTTAGCCATCACACCATCGCCGACGGGATCCGGGAACGGTTTGGCTTCAACGCCTTTCTGTGGCCGTTGCTTGCGACCTTGCTGGTCAACTTCCTGGTCATGGCAGCCGAAATCGGCGGTGTTGCCATTGCGCTCGAGCTCGCCACCGGCATCGGCTTTCAGTCGTGGGCGCTGCCGGTCGCTTTTCTGGCATGGCTGTTCCTTTGGAAAGGCACGTTCGGATTCATCGAAAAAGGCGTCGCGATCCTCGGGCTGGTCACGCTGTGCTTCGTGGTTGGCGCAGTCATGCTGAAGCCCGATTGGGAGCAGGTCGCGGCCGGGGCCGTGCCCACACTGCCGGATCACGACGCGGCCAACTACTGGTTCATGGCGGTCAGCATTCTTGGTGCGTCGATCTCGCCCTATCTGTTCATGTTCTATTCGTCGGGAGCGATCGAGGACGAGTGGGACAAGAGCTATCTCGGAGCCAATCGGGCCATTGCCGGCCTGGGCATGAGTTTTGGCGGCACAATCGCTATCGGTGTGCTGATTGTGGCGGCGCTCGTGCTGGCCGCGCACGGCATAGAGCAGGTCGATGACTACCACCAACTGCCACTGATGCTGATTCCGATCTTCGGTTTCTGGGGATTTGTCCTGTTCGTTGCTTCACTAGGCATTGCCTGCTTCGGTGCCGCGCTCGAAATCGGCCTGCAGCAAGCCTACCTTGTGGCGCAGGGTTTCGGCTGGACTTGGGGCGAGAACCTGAAACCGCGCGACGACCCGGGTTTCAGCACCGTCTATACGATCTTGTTGGTTCTCGCCGCCATTCCGATCGCACTGGGCCTCGATCCGCTGAAGCTCACCATCTTTTCCATGGCGCTGACGGCCGCCAGCCTGCCGCTGACCGTGGTGCCGTTCCTCTTCCTGCTGAATGACGAGCGTTATGTCGGCGAGCACCGCAATGGCATGATAGCGAATGCCGCGGTCATCTTCATCATCGCGCTCGGTTTCGTGCTCGCGATCGTGACCATTCCTTTGCAGATATTCGGAGGCACGTGATGAAGTTGCTGCGCGACATCCTGGACAAGCAAGTAGTCGACCGCGAGCAGGTCAAGATCGGCAAGGTCGACGGGCTGGTGGCCGAGCTCAGGCCAGGCGAGCCGCCTAAAATCGTTGCGGTCGAGCTCGGCTCGATCACGCTGGGGCGTCGGCTTGGCGAGCGACCCGGGCGCTGGATGGCGCGGGTTGCGGCAAGGCTCGGCGGCAAGCGCCATGCCGAGCCGCACCGCATCGCCTGGAACAAGGTGCGCGACATCGGCGTCGACATCGAGTTCGATATCGACGTCCGCGAAACGGCGATTTTCGACTGGCAGGACTGGCTGCGCGATCATGTCATTGGGCGTATTCCGGGAGCTGGATGATGGCCACCGTCAATCTTGAGCAATTGGCTGGCAGGAATGTGCTTTCGCACGGCAAAAGCATCGGCCGTATCGAGGAGATACGCGCCGAACCGGATGGCGACGACCTGGTGGTTACCGAGTACCATGTCGGCATCTACGCGGCCTTCGAGCGTCTGTCCGCTTCGGCTATCGGCATTGCGGTCCTCGACGTCTTTCGATTGCGCAGTCGCGACAGCGTGTACCGCATTCCCTGGGACAAGCTCGACATCTCCGACCCGGCGCGGCCGCGGTTGTTATGCACGACGGAAGAACTTTCCGGTATGAAGGGGAGTATCGAGGGCGATAAACCGGAATGAACGATACTTTCCCGCCGTCGGAGAATGGGGTCCAGTGAAAGTCCTGGTTACCGGCGCCACCGGCCTGATCGGTGCCTCCGTCGTGGCACGCCTTCTTTCCGAAAGGCATGAGGTGATCGGATTGGTCCGCAGCCCCGGCGCAAACCGGGCCGGCAATTATCAATTGCTGGTGCTGGACATGGCGGCGGCGCTGCAGCCCGAAGACTGGCTACCGCATCTCAGGGGTGTCGACGCCGTCGTGAATTGTGCCGGCGTCCTGCAGGACAGCCCTCGCGAAAAGACGCGCGAAGTCCATCGCGATGCGGCGGCAGCACTCTTCCTCGCCTGTGCGCGGGCAGGGGTTGCCCGGGTAATCCACTTCTCGGCGATAGGCGTCGATCGGGCGCAGCCTTCGGCATTCTCGGCGACGAAACTGGCCGGCGACCAAGCGCTTATGGCGCTTGATCTGGATTGGGTGATCCTGCGCCCGTCCGTGGTGCTCGGCCGGCCGGTGTTTGGGGCCAGCGCATTGTTTAGGGGTCTCGCCTCGCTGCCGGTGCTACCGTCCATGCCCGGCACCGGCCGGCTCCAGGTGGTACTACTCGACGATGTGGTCTCAACAGTCGTCTTCCTTCTCGATCCCGACAGTCCGTCTCGCGTCGTGTTGGAACTTGTCGGTCCCGAACAGCTGAGCATGGACGAGGTCGTCGGCAGCTATCGCCGATGGCTCGGCTGGGCTCCTGCAGCCAGGTTTGTCTTGCCGGCGGCTGTTGCAAGGCTTCTCTACCGCCTCGGCGACCTTGCCGCGATGTTCGGCTGGCGTCCACCGATGCGCACCAACGCGGCCAGAGAGATCGCCCGAGGAGCGGTTGGAGATCCCTCGGACTGGACCGCCGCGACCGGCATACGCCCGCAAACCCTGGCGGGCTTCCTCGCGCTCAATCCGGCAACGGTGCAGGAAAAATGGTTTGCCCGGCTGTATTTCATCAAGCCTGCGATCTTCGTCGTCCTGCCCTTCTTCTGGATCGTGACGGGTATTGTGTCGCTGACCACCGGCTATAACGGTGGCATCGAGCTGATGCAAAGCACGGGGGCTGGCATCTTGTCGGCGCCGACCGTGATAGCCGGTGCTCTTGCCGACATCGCCGTCGGCGCGCTCCTAGCCTGGCGGCCAGCGACGCGAAAAGGCCTCTATGGCGGCATCGCGCTCTCGCTCTTCTACCTGGTCGTCGGAAGCCTCCTGAGCCCCGATCTGTGGAACGACCCGCTTGGGCCGTTCCTCAAGGTGTTGCCGATCCTGGTGCTGCACTTTGTGGCCTTGGCAGTGCTGGAGGAGCGTTGATGCTCTATTTCCTGCTGAAATTTCTGCATGTCATCGGCGCATCCGTGCTGCTTGGTACCGGCGCCGGTATCGCTTTCTTCATGCTGCTCGCCCACAGGACCGGCAATGCCGCGACGGTTGCGGCCGTGGCGCGTATCGTCGTCGTCGCCGACTTCCTTTTCACCGCGACGGCCGTGGTCGCGCAGCCTTTGACCGGAGCCGCGCTCGCCTGGCAGGCAGGCTACTCGCTGTCGGAGGGCTGGATCGTACTTTCGATCGCGCTCTATATCTTCACCGGAATGTTCTGGCTCCCGGTCGTCTGGATGCAAATGCAGATGCGCAAGCTGGCATCGCAAGCCGCCGCTGCAGGCGCGCCGTTGCCGCCGCGCTATCATCGGCTCTTCTGGCTGTGGTTCGCCTTCGGCTTCCCCGCCTTCGCCGCGGTACTCGGGATTTTCTGGCTGATGATCACTCGGCCTGCGATCGACTGGTGAAGACAGGCCGCGTGCAGCTGCCGGGATGAGCGATGACTTTCATTTCAGCGAATAGAGATAGGCCGCGATATCCCGCGCCTCCTGCTCGGAAATTCTGGTCGAAGGCATTGCCGTGTGCGGATTGATCTCTCTTGCGGCGCGTATCCAACGGACCATGTTTCGCGGGTTGTTGGACAATACGCCGCCGATATAGACCCGGGTGGCCAAGCTGGCGTCGAGGCGTGGACCGACCAGTCCCTGCGCGCCGGGCACGCCGGTGATCGTGTGGCATCCGGCACAGCCATTGGCCATGATGATTGGTATGGCGCGGGCGCCAACACCGCCGGTTGCATTGTCGGCCTTCTGCTCCACTCGACGGCTTTGCTCGAAGTACAACGCGATCCCGGCCAGGGCTGCAACAAGCACGACAATTGCCGCGGCGCCGAGGATGGGTCCGGACGGAGTGAAGCGCGATGTTGCGCGCACGCCGATGCTGCCAGGGGCATTGTCCGTCTTATGCGCGACCCTGACGAGCCGCTCCGGCCACAACGTCAGCGCCGCCCAAGCTGCGGCCAGCACGGCAATTGCCGTCCCGGCACCAATGACCAGCTTAGACAGCCTGGAGCGCATGCGACGCCTCCCATCTTCTCTGTCCACTTGAGCGAATCCACAGACCGGCCAGCAGCAACGCGGCTCCGCCATAAATCAGGCCGGCCGGAACCCACATCACCAAGCCGGCGAGCTGCTGGTCCTCGAGCGGGCTAAGGCTCCACAATTCCGCGCCGGCTGCGTTTACCGGGTACCACAGCCTTGGCGAGACCAGCAGCAGCACCCCGAGCAGGCCGGTGTGCAGCGAGGTGAAAAAGAGGTGCATGACTGCGCTGCCGTAGGCTTGTTCGCGGCCTGAACGCGGCAGCAGCACCCACCAGAACAGCAGCCCCGTACCAAAGAAGCTGGCATGTTGCGCATAATGCAGGACACCCTGTGCAAGCGCCGCCTCGAACAGCGCCGGAACGTGCCACGCCCAAATCGCGACGCCGTGCAGGAAGGTCGCGGCTAGAGGGCGGCTGACGGCGGCCCAAACGGTTCGAAGCACCTTCGCCTGCCCGGCTGCGCCAAATGCCAGCCGCAGCTTGGTCGGCAATGCCCACATCATCGCCGCCGCCGGACGGGAGGCGACCAGCAGGGGTGCCGCCACCGCCATCAACAGCTCGTGCTCGATCATGTGGGCGGTGAAAACGCGCTCACCCAATGCATGGAGCGGACTGACCAGTGCTGCCGCCAAAATGGCCCAGCCGGTCGCAAACAGCAGGGCTTGCCGCAACCGCAACGGGCGGCTGCGGGCACTCCGCCGCCACAGCCGAAAGGCGCCTGCCGCGTAAAGCAGTGCGACCATGGTTAGCGGCAGCGTGATCGGCAACGCCAGCGTCCAGCCGGCCTGCGGGGCGCCGGCACCGTAGCAGATCGAGGTCGAGAAGAGCGCGTCGAAGCTCATCGTAGGCAGCCGTCAACAATGAGCGAAGCCGCGCCTTGCATGACGATTACCAGCGCAAACAGCACCGCGCTGAGAATGCCGATATTGGCGACGAAATGCTCGGTGCCGCGCGTACGATCCGGTTTAAAGGCGGCGCCACCTTGCTGTCGCGCCCGCCACGAAAGCACGCCGCCGAGCAAGGCCAGCACTGTCAGCACCAGCGCAATGACCGGTATGACGGGAATATCGTGGGCGCACTGCCACTCCACGAACGCATAATTCAGCTGCGTCGACATCGCCCAGGCCAAAGGCCCGGACAACAGCCCGCCCCATGATGTGCCCAAGCGAAGCGCACGCATCTCAGTCAAGCCTCGGCATCCAGTAGATCAACAGGTAGATCGGGATCCAGGTCGCGACCACGAAATCCCAGTAGAAGACGTTGTCGCCAACGTCCCCGAAACGCCGGCCGCTATAGCCATGGCGCGTGAACATCAGGACCGTCAGCACCATCGTGTCGCCGACGTCGGTAATCAGGTGCGTTGTGTGAAGGCCGAGCAGGACCCACAGCATCGAGCCGTACGCATTGGTATCCCAATAAATGTTGAGGGCCGGAAATTCGAACCACCGCACGACAAGCGGTGCGATGCCGAGCAGCGACATGACGATCAGGCCGATGCGCACGGGCACCATGGCACAGGCTTCGGCGTAGCGGTTCAGTATGTGATTGGGCACCACGCTGGCGAGCAGCAACAGCGTGACGATGGTGCCCGGCCAATGGTTGGGCGGCGGCACGCCCAATGGCCATTTGGGCGACAGATAGGCGAGGTAAAGATAGGTGCCTGCGGCGAGCGCGAAGCCGGTGCCTTCCAGCGCCATGAAGGCGAGAGTGCCCCACCAGGTCGGGCTGCGCGGTCCGATCCCGAAGGTCGGGAGTTTGGAAAGATCGGCGACAGGACGCTGTTTCATTCCTCATCCTCCGGATCGCCTTTCGGCCAGAACCAACCGATCAAAGTGATGGCGATCGGCCCGGCTCCCCAGACCACCGCCCACGGGCTGAAGATCGAATAGAGAAAGGTGGCGCCGATGGCGAGCGCGGCGAACAATGGCCAGATCGACGGCGTCGCCGACTTCTCGCGCACATCTGGATGCGCCTCTGCCACGGTCGAAATGACAAGTTCGCGCGCGTCGACGCGAAGCCCGGTCGCGACAGGCAGCGTGTCACGTTCGGCCCAGAGCGGCTCGGCGTGGGTAACCACCGGGATCCGAGCGAAATTATAGCTCGGCGGTGGAGAGCTCGTCGCCCATTCCAGCGTGCCGGCATTCCAGGGATTGTCCCCGGCCGGGGCGCCCCTCGAGGCGCTGTACACCAGGTTTATAGTGAACAGAACGAAGCTTAGGAACAGGATGACCGCGCCGGCTGTGATGAACAGGTTGATGTTGCCCCAGCCGAGTTCCACCGGATAGGTGTAGACCCGCCGCGGCATGCCCCACAGGCCGACAATGTGCATCGGAAAGAACGCCGCATTGAAGCCCAGGAAGGCAAGCCAGAAGTGCCAGCGCCCGAGACGTTCGCTCATCATCCGGCCGGTGATCTTGGGGAACCAGAAATAGGTCGCGCCGAGCAGCGGGAACACCGACCCGCCGATCAGCACGTAATGGAAATGCGCGACCACGAAATAGGTGTCGTGCACTTGCAGGTCCAATGGCACCGACGCCAGCATCACCCCAGTCAGGCCGCCCGCGACGAACGTGAAGAAGAAGCCGAACACGAACAGCAGCGGCGTTCTGATTATCGGGCGTCCGTCCCACAATGTCGCCAGCCAGCAGAAGATCTGCAGCCCGTTCGGGATGGCGATCAGCATGCTCGAGGCGGTGAAGAAGCTCGCGCCGAGCTTGGGCAGACCGGTTGCGAACATGTGGTGAACCCACAGGCCGAACGACAGCAAGCCGACTGCGATCAAGGCCAGTACCATGCCCAGATAGCCGAATACCGGACGCCGGGCGAAAGCGGCGATGATCGAGGACACCATGCCGGTAGCCGGCAGGAATATGATGTAGACTTCGGGGTGGCCGAAGAACCAGAACAGGTGCTGGAACAGCAATACGTCGCCGCCCTCGGCGGGATTGAAGATATGGGTGCCGACCAGGCGGTCGAGGATCAGGAACGTCGACGTGATCATGACCGCCGGCATGGCGAACACGATCACGAAGGAGGTGACCAGCATCGCCCAGACATAGAGCGGAATCTTGTCCAGCGACATGCCCGGCGCACGCTGCTTCAGCACGGTGACGATGGTGGCAACCGCGACCGCCAACGATGACACTTCGGTATAGGTGATCATCTGCGCCCACACGTCGGAACGCTTGCCTGGCCCGAATTCAGGACCGGACAGCGGCACGTAGGAGAACCAGCCGACGTCGGGCGCCATGTCGAGTGCAAACGAGACCCAGGCGAAGAGGCCACCGGAGAGATAAATCCAGAAGCTGAATGCATTGAGGCGCGGAAAGGCGATGTTGCGGGTGCCGACCATCAGCGGCACGAGGTAGATGCCGGTCGCCTGAACGATCGGCACCGCAAACAGGAACATCATCGTCACGCCATGCATGGTGAACAGCTGGTTGTAGCGGTCGGGCCCGATCAGCCCGCGCTCCGGCCCCGACAGTTGGATGCGCATGGCAACGGCGCTGAGGCCACCGAGGCACAGGAAGGCGAAAGCGGTGATCAGGTAGCGCCGCGCGACAATCTTGTGGTCGACGCTCGAGAGCGCACCGATGATGCCCGGCGCCGTCTGCCATGTCCGCGCCAGCCAGCGGTCAAGGCTGGAATCGTCGAGGCCGGTATCGCGAGGACCGTCGCGCTCGGGGGCCAGGTCTCCTTTGCCGGCCGTTGCTCGCTCGCCGGCGAGCCGACGCTCACGGGCCACGTCGGCGCTGCTCATTTCAGGCCCTCGAGATAGGCGACGATCGCATTCAGTTCGTCCCCGTCCAGTCGCACCACGGGCATGTGGGCGCCTGGCTTGATCCCCTGCGGATTGGCTATCCAGGCTGCGAGATTGCCGCGGCTCATTGTCAGCGTGCCGGCAGCGAGCGTTTGCCGGCTTGCGATATGGGTGAGGTTTGGGGCGACCGTGCCGCCGGCGATGGTGCCGCCGATCTTGTGGCACATCACGCATGGCCGTTTGAGGAACAGGTCGTGGCCGGTTTTGGCCTCGGCCGACACGGGGGCGGCCGCCGGCCGCAGCTGATCGTTCAGCCAGGCATCGAAGACGGGCCGAGGTTCGGCGATGATGAAGGTGCTCATATTGGCATGCTGTGCGCCACAGAACTCGGCGCATTGCCCGCGATAGACGCCGGGCTTGTCCGCCTTCAGATCGAGAACGTTCTCGTGGCCTGGAATGACGTCCAGCTTGCCCGAGAGGTTCGGCACCCAGAAGGAATGGATAACGTCGGTCGAGGTCACCACAAGCCGCACCGGCTCGCCCGCCGGGATGTGGATTTCATTGGCGGTCGTCAGGATGCGGTTCGGCTGGTCGTTTTCGTAGCGCACCTCCCACCACCATTGATGCCCGGTCACCCGGATCGTCAGCGCCGCATCCGAGCCGATAGCAGCGAGCGTCCGGTTAGCGAAGTAGCTCAGCAGCGTAAGGCCGACCAGGATCAGGGCGGTAGCGGCGAGTGCGGCGACGACAATTCGCATCTTGCTGCGCTCGGCGGCAGCGTCGAGGACAAGCGGATCGCCGACCGGCGCCGGGCGCCGGGCCAATGGCACGATCAGCACGGCCATCACCAGAAGCCAGACCACCGTGCAGAGTGCTGTGAAGAACCAGATCAGCCATGCGAGCTCGTTCGCGGCCGGGCCCTTTGGGTCGAGCGCGGATTGCCAGCCGCTGCATCCTGCGAGGAGCAGGATGCAGGCCGTGCACCAGCACATCGTCCAGACACCGCGGCTCACGGCGACTTCCCCAGCGTCGCGGCGTCCGGCAGGCGATTCTCGGATGGATGGGGCATCATGTCGTCGTCGCGGCCCGGCGCGGCGGAGGACGGTGCGTTGCCGCTCAGTGCCCGGACGAAGGCAGCAAGCTCCCATATCTGGTCATCCGGGATCGTGTCGCGGAAGCTCGGCATGCCGTTTGGCCGGCCGTCCCTGATCGTGGCGTGGATGCTTTCGATCGAGCTGCCATAGAGCCACTTCTGGTCCATGAGGGCCGGGCCCATGCCGCCGCCGCCATTGGCATGGCAGCCGGAACAGTTGAACCAGTTGAACAGACGCTTGCCCTCGCTGAGGTGGAAGGCGTTGGCCTCGAACACGCCGGCCTTGTTGTCGGACGAGGTCGGCCGTTGGCCGCCCGGCTCGAGGGCCGTCACGGCTGCCGGTTGATCGCCCGAGCCGAGCGCCGACTGTGGACGCGTTTCGCGTTCCTCACGCTGGCAAGCGGCAAGGACGAGCATCGCCGACAGCAAGCATGGAAGGCAGCGGTTCATCGCACTGCCGCCCCGGCGACGTCGAGGCGAGGCACGCCATATTCCGCCAGGATTGCATCGATCTCGGCGCGGTGCTTGGCGAGCGCTGCGTCTACCTCGCTGCGCAGCGCATCGTCGTCGTGGCGCACACCCATCGAGATGTCGTAGATCATCGGCAGCAGCGGACCGTCGATGCGCGGCGCAACCGGCGTAATCCGCAACGGCATTTTTTGCCTGGCACCGAAGTAGCCGGCCAACGGTCCCCAGACGACGGCCATATCGATGTCGCCATTCGCGACCGCCTCAATGATGCGTGCTGGCGGGTTCGGCGCCGAATAGTCGCCATAGACGGGGAAACCGATGAGATGGCCGACGATGCCACGACGGCCAAGCGCCTGGACGGGGGGCGAGTTGGCGCCATCATCGCCTATCAGCTGGACGCCGATGTGCAGATCGCGCAGGCGAGGATCGTTGAAGGACGTGATTTCGGGCACATCTTGGCGTGTCACGAACACATAAGAAGACCGGTAGTAGGGCGCGGTCGTGCGCAGCATCTCGAGATTGGCGGGCGTGCCGGGCACAAGATCGCACAAGCCGGCTTTCAACGTGTTGCGGACGAAGCCGCGCCGCTGTGCCCACCACGTGTAGGAAACAGTCGCACCAAGCTCCCGGGCGATGAGTTCGGCGATCTTGTTTTCAAAGCCCCGCCTGGCGGCATTGGAGAACGGCATGTTGTTGGGATCGGCGCAGATCCTCAATTCGCGCGCATCGGCAACGGCGGCGACGAGCGAGAGTGCCAGTGCGCCGACCGCGGCGCCAAACCGCCGGGAAGATTTTCTCCGTGCGCGCGCAACTCGACCGGTCGTCTCAAGGGAGCCGGAACACATACAGCGTACCTCCCGGCGTGGTTACATCCTTCAGATCCTTCATGACGTTGACGAAGCCGAGCGCGGCGGTGGCGTCGCGCGGATCGAGATCGCCGGATACGATCGCGCCGGCCCAGCCGCCGACGCCCGAAAGAATCGCGACATATTGGTGCCCGTCCGGGCCGCGATAGGTGATCGGCTGGCCGATGATGCCGGACGACGTCTTGAACTGCCAAAGCAGTTCGCCGGTCCTGGCGCTGACCGCCTTGAACCAGCCTTCCATAGTGCCATAGAACACGACGTTGCCGGCGGTGGCGACGGCGCCGCTCCACACCGGAAAGTTCTCCTTCAGGCTCCACGCCGGCTTGGCGGCGGCGACATCCCAGGCGGTGAAAGCACCGCGATTGCCGCCCGGCCCGGGGATCATGCGCACGTTCATGCCGACATAGGGCGTGCCGGCGATGTAATTCACCTCGACGCCCTCTTCGTCCATGCAGAGATTGTTGTGCGGGATGTAGAGCAGACCAGTCTTGGGCGAGAATGCCGAAGGCTGCCAGTCCTTGAGGCCCGATGCGGTCGGGCAGATGTCGCGCACGACCTTGCCGGTGCCGGTCTTCTTGTCCGGATTTACAATCAGCCGGCCGGTCTTGAGGTCGACGCCCGTGCTGGAATTGACTGGCCCGAAGGGGACTGCCGACAGGACCTCGCCTGTGGTGCGATCCAACAGATAGACGTAGCCGTTGCGTTCCGGTCGGACCAGCACCTTGCGGGGCTTGCCCTGCCAGGTCATGTCGAGCAGCACCTGTTCGTTGATGCCGTCGTAGTCGTGCAAATCGTGCGGGGTCCATTGATAGAACCATTTGGCTGCGCCGGTGTCGGGATCGCGGGCAAAGATGCCGGCGGTCCATTTGTTGTCGCCGGGCCGCAGATCCGGATTCCACGGACCGGGATTTCCGGTGCCATGGAAGATCAGGTTTAGGTCCGGGTCATAGGAGATCCAGCCCCACACATTGCCGCCGCCGATCTTCCAGGCGTCGGGCGGCCACGACGTCACGCCGAGATCCTTGCCCTTGTCCATGTCGTAATGCGGCTTGAAATCGGGGCCGATCAGCACCTCGGCGTCCGGTCCGGTATTGTAGGCCGTCCAGACGACGTGCCCGTCGCCGGCGTCGAGCGCCTTGATCCAGCCGCGTACGCCCATTTCGCCGCCGGAATTGCCGACCAGCACTTTGCCCTTCACCACCAGCGGCGCCATGGTGATGGTCTCGCCGATGTTGATGTTGCCGATGTGGGTGTTCCAGACCGGTTTGCCGGTGGCCGCATCGACGGCGATCGTGTGGCCATCGAGCGTGTTGAAATAGATGCGCCCTTCGAAGAAGGCTGCACCGCGGTTGACCACGTCGCAACAGGCAACGCCCTGCGCCGCAGGCTCGGGATTGGGCTCGAACTTCCACTTCATCGGCGCGCCGGGCTTGGTAAGGTCAAGCGCGTAGAGAATGTTGGGAAACGGTGTCACGATGTACATCGTGTTGCCGACCACCAGGGGCGCAGCCTCCTGACCCTTGTTGACGCCGGTCGAGAAGGTGAAGGCCACCTGCAGGTTTTTGACGTTGTCTTCGGTGATCTCCGCAAGTTCGCTGTAGCGAGTCGAGGCGTAGTTCTTTGCCGGCATCGCCCATTGGCCGTCGTCGGGCGGAGCAGCTGCGGCAGGCGGATTTATCGCAAAGCTTGACGTTGACTGAGCAACCGCCGCGGTAGTCAGCGCGAAGCTTGCCAGCAGCGTCCATCCCAGCATCGCAGCCAATGGCCTCTTTCCCCTTTTTTTCGCCGCCACCAGTCGCGCTTGCCTCATTGGCTGTCGAGTTTGCCGACGTTGGCGCAGAGCTCCATTAGCTGCAGCTGCGCCGTGTTTGTTGAACACTCTCCAACGCGTGAGCGGCGCAGAAGTGCCAAATGCAACGAAATAAATGTCGGATTCGGTTGGCCAAAGTCGGCGGCCGGGCGCTCGGGACAGCCGATCCGAATGTTAGCACTCAAGTCGGAAGTAAATCTATTCCCGGTGGTCCGGGCTCGGCTGGAACGGAGCGGCACCTATCGCAGTTGTGTCGAATGCTGTCTGCAGTCGAGCAACTGGCTCAATCGGTGAAAGAGCGACGAGCTATCTTGTTCGTTGGAGCCGGGGTGTCGATGAGCGTCGGCTTGCCGTCCTGGCAAAAGCTCATCGAACACATGCAAAAAGAGCTCGGTCTGGACGAGGATACGATCGGTGCGCCGGAGGCCAGCTATCAGGCGCTTGCCGAATACTACCGGCTGAAGCAGGGGAGCCTCGGCCCTTTGCGCAGCTGGATGGATCGTGAATGGAGCGTCTCGCGGGAGAAAGTGCAGGGCTCGGCGATCCACAAACTCATCGTGTCGCTCGATTTTCCGATCATCTACACGACAAACTACGACCGAAATCTCGAAGTTGCCTTCGAGATCCATAGCCGGCCCTTTGTGAAAGTGGCCAATGCGAAGGATTTGCCCAAGGCCACTGGCGAGGTGACGCAGATCATCAAATTCCACGGCGATTTCGACGACGACAAATCTTTGGTCCTGGCGGAGACCGACTATTTCGACCGGCTGTCGTTCGATTCGCCGCTCGACGTGAAATTTCGGGCCGACGCGCTCGGGCGCACCATCCTGTTCATCGGCTACAGCATGTCCGACATGAACATCCGTCTGCTGCTGCACCGGCTTTGGCAGACCTGGCGCCGCTCCGGCTATGACAAGAATCGCCCGAAATCCTTCATCTTCATGTCGCAGCCGAGCATCGTCCAGGAGGCTGTCCTCGGCCGCTGGGGCATCGATATGCTGACCGAAGCGGCCGACGATCCTGAGGACGCGCTGCTCGCATTCCTGAACGAACTCAAGGACAAGGTCGGCCGGCCCGACGGCGCCTGAAAAGCCTGCGCAGCGACGAAGCAGTGGGGAACCGGTTGGCCCGATGTGAGTTGGGGAGGCTAAGTCTCACGGGATCAAGCCTGTATGAGCGGACGCAAACACAAGCGCAGAGTGCATGCCAAAGACGGCCTATCGGCCGAGCAGGCCTATGAGGTCAATTTCTTTGCCCGCAGGTGCGGCCTGACCAGGGACGAAGCACTCAAGATGATGCGAAATGCCGGCAGGTCCAACGATGGCACCAAGGCATCTGGCGAATCCGGGCCGAAGTAGCCGCATGGGTTCTACATAGCGGGCGGCCGGGACGGTCATCCGGCACAGCTGCTTCGTCGTCGGTCTCGGTATCCGCATGTCAGTCGGTGGTGGCGCGCACCGCTGAGGATCAAGCGATGCACCGGCCACCACCGATGGAACATCCGCCGACAATTTTCGTTGACATGCTCCACAAGGCGAGAGGTCGAGCATGTCGAAGTTCCAAGCCGCTACCCCCGAGCGTTTGCAGCAGCTCAGGCTCGAGGCGACATCGCACTTTGCGCCGCTCATACTGCGCGAGGCGCTGGTGCGTCTCTGCCGAGCGTGTGGAAGCGAGAGCCTCGAACGGTTCGAGAAGACCATGGTTGACCAAATCGAGGCATCGCGTGACGAAAAGGCCGATTTCGACACAATGAAGGAATTTGCCATCGAACAGCTCTATGGCTGGATTCGAGAAGTCAGGTCTTCACCGGACATGACACAGCCGCTGGAGAATGTAGACACCCGAAGGACCCCTGGCCGCTCGGAAGAGCCGCAGACGCTGGAAGACCAGCTGCAGGCGGGTCTGGAGGATTCTTTCCCCGCAAGCGACCCGCCGGCTGTTGTTTCCACCGCGATCCCCGGCGGATCGAAGAAGCTGGTCGGAACCGACGAGGTCCTCAGGCAGCAGCGGGAGAAAAAGGCCGAGGAAGCCAGCCATTCGTGATAAACGGCTCTGCGGGGAAGCAGCCTGCCGGTTCACCCGCCGTCCGGCATGAAGGCTGTCCGGGCATGTGTGTCATGCGGCTCGCCTTCGACAAGAATCTTCGCTTCCAAAGCCGCGTCGATAAACGCTTCGCGGGCTTCCGCTGCCGTAATCTGGCCGATCTGGGCGCCATCCAATGCATCCCCCGCCATCAGCGACAACGGGGCATTGCGGGCAGGCCATTTCTCGCTTTTGAGGCAGTAAGAAGCCTCGAAAACGGAGCTGACCATTCGCGATCGTCCCGGCTTGCCGAAGTAGATGCAAACCGGAGCATCGAACTTTATCTCCAGCATGGCGGTCCTCCCGATTTAACCACCCTTGATATAAATTAGCCTCAGCGGGTCACATGGCCTGCTGGGCATTTTAGCCGACGTCGCGAACCGCAGTGGGATTGGTGCCTGCTGGTATTTCGGCGGCGACATCGTGCGCCAGAATGCCCGCCTTGCGGGCGAATGCTTCGAACGCCGCGCGCACGGTCTCGGCATCGACCTCGTCAGCCAGCCCGGCGCGACAGGCGTCGAACGCCGCCTTGTGCGCCGGGCCGCGGCTCGGCCATTCGTTCAAGACGTCATAGGCCTGCCAGATATTTTCGACATGGCGAGGGAAACCAAGGCCGACGAGAATTGGAACGGGGCGGCCAAACGATTTTTTTGTCATCTGTGTCTCCGCGAAAGAGCCTGCCGCATCAACGCTGGGCGGACGCGAGGCCCATGCCCTTTAACGCGGGATTGCTGCACGGGTTGCAGCGGGTTTGTTCGATCGTGCGCCGGCCGATGCTGGCGTCACTTGTTGGTCCGCATCTTTTGCCGGGGATTGATACCGCCTTGAGGCGTGGTGTCGTTCTCGACATCGCCTTCGAACGTGTTGTCGCCCTGATCGAGCCGGTCGCCCTCCTTGATCGTGCCCTTGGAACTGCCGATGCCGGGATCGTTGGCAAGGTCGCTATCGGCCGGCGTTTTGCCTTTGGCGTGCTTGTTTCCTGTCATGGTTCCTCCTGTTTTGAGGTGGCGGACTGTCCTTGAGGTGGCGGCCCAGGCTCGCTGCGAAAATCGCGTTTCGACACGCCAATGGCGGCGCCCCGGATTTTCGGACGGCCTGGATTCCAACTCCGCGATACCGGTGGTTGTTCCGTCAAAAATATCACCGCCGGCTGGGTTGCCCAGCCAAGCCGCTCCGGTTCCCGATCCGGGTGATTTTCGCCAGCCGGAACGATCTTTCGCCCAATGCATTTAACTGGTCTGCGCTCACGAACTCATTCTGGACGGGAGCTGGACCATTGCCACCTACAGCCTACGCCTTGGCGACTCGCGAAACCGAAGAAGTTTCCATCGTCGACCTCATACCCGCTTTGAGGGCTTTCGCCCGCACCTTCTGCCGCACTCCCGATGATGCCGACGACCTGGTCCAGGAGACGCTGACCAAGGGCTTGGCCAACATTGACAAGTTCGAAGCTGGAACGCGCATGAAGTCATGGCTCTTCACGATCATGCGCAACACCTACTACACGCGTGTCAGGGCCGCGGTGAGGGAAGCGCCCGGCCTGCTCGACTGCGCTTCGCTGCGGCCGATCTCGGAAGCGACGCAGGAATGGTCCGTACAGGGCAAGGAGGTCCACCAGGCCATCCAGAGCCTTCCCGAGCACCAGCGCGAGGTTCTGATGTTGATAGGCGTTCTGGGCGTCAGCTACGAGGAAACCGCCGAAATATGCGGTTGCGCGGTGGGAACCGTGAAGAGCCGGCTCAACAGGGCACGCGCCGGCGTGCTGGAATACCTTGGCGAAAGTTCCTCGCGAACCCTGATGGAAAGGCGCAGCTATCTGTCCGAAGGACAGCTGGACTTCGAAGCCGAGAGGCGCCGCTAATACACGTCACGTTAGTTGCTGGTCTCGCGCAAGCGCCTTTCGATAAGCGCATGCTGCAACTCGATCGCAAGTTTGGTCAGCCGGTCAGGAACCCTTTCCTGTTCGATGGCCGCAAGCAAGGAAGCGATTTCCCGATCTATCGTCAGATCGGCACGCCTGCTGCCGGAATCTTCCCTTGAGCGAGACATCGCGTTCTCTTGGCAAATGTTGGTTCCTTCACCTCACTCTGGTGGCAACAGTGCGAGTTTGCAAGAATTTGCAGGGCGTCCATGCGACCGGCATCGGTCCTTGCACAGCTTCGTCAGCGGTTGGGCTCTCGCTGCGTTTCAATTGCTCGCCGGCTGCAAGCCATATGCTGCCGCAACGATCAGTCTTCAGGCCGCCGATCCGCTGAATGATCCTGGTACTGCTCGGACTTGACCCGATTGCCGTCGAGCCCACGCTCCTTGGTGTGCTGCTTCTTGTCTCTGTTGGACAGAACGGCGTTCTCTCCGATCTTGTCCTTGGGAAGATCGGTCATCGCGCCAGCGCCAGCGCCTTTGCCGTGACTGCCGCGACCGATGTGCTTCTTGCTGCCGGACGCCATCTTGTTCTCCTTCATACTGTCGAATAGCGGCTTTTCCCGTTCGGCATCCGAACCAGCGTTGGGCCGCAATGTTCCGATGGAAATCGTAAGCAGGAAGGCATCGCCGTCCCAGTGCCGGAAAGGCTTTTCGCCGTCGACGAGGACTTGCATGCCATTTGCGTTGGCGAAGTTATGGACATCGGCGCGATCCAGCGCCGGCGATCCGCGATATGAATAATTCAAAAGCGCGGCCATGCCCGGCCTCTTCAGCACGCGCGCGATTTCCACGAAATGTCGCTCCGCAAGGCCGGCCAGCACCAGATAGGGAAAGCTGTCGACGGCCAGCACGCGGTCGAAGCTGGCATCGCAAAAATCGGCAAGATCGAAACCGCGCGTAGGGCGGAATTCTACATTGCCGAGCCCGGCGCATCGCCGGCGGGCGATCGAGATCATCGCTGGGGATATATCGCTGCCGACGATCCGGCGCGACAGAGCGGAGAGCGCCTGTTCGAACCGACCGATACCACAGCCGATATCCAGTATGTCGCGGTCAGTGCCGGTAAAGCCTCGCCTCTCCAGCCATGCAACGATCTCAGCCGTAGCGGCAGAGAGCTTTTCCTCATTGCCCAGCGATGACAGCTGGACGCTCGCCGCCGGGGAGATCGCCGCCGCCGCGTCAAACCCGGCCGCCAGCCGCTTGACGACCGCATCGTCGGTCTCGTCCTCGCCACGCTCGTGCCGAACGGCACCACCTGTTTTGCGCAGCGTGGCGAATATCTCGGGCCTGCGCCGCAGCAGGTCGGCAATCCGTTGCAGTTTTGCCGTGTTTCGCGGGTCAGCCGAGTGCGTGTTTTGCGCAATCTTCGCCAATTCTGCAGCATCGATTCCTGTCTCGAAACGGAGAGCCAGCCTTGCGATGACGGCTTCGACGCCGGCACCGTCTGCCATGCAATCCTCCAGCACCCGCCTTGCTGATGTCGACCGCCGAGATTCCGGCTGGGTCGCGCTCATCGCCCTTTGCTCCGCGTCCAGATCTTGCGCATCGTCCACCGGTCTACGGCGCCCCAGCTGTACTTGTAGGCCTCTTGTCCGCGCAGAAAATCGAACTCTTCCGCGCCTTCGCAGATCGCCTGCCTTATCGCTTGGCCGATGAGCAGCGCGCCGGGACTTTCCTCGGCATAGGCCGGATCGAAGCCACCGAGGTAAGCGCAAGCGCGGCCCCGATGATGGAACCCGTAATAGGCGCCCACGATCGCGTTACCGATCGTGATAAGCCAGCATCGGGCAAGTACCTGTGCGACCAGCTGCGGCAGCGCCTGACGGTGGAATGCTTCCACGCGGGAATCGGACAGAACGCCGTCGCCGTGTCCGGCCCAGCGCGCGCGGTGAAGGCGGATCAGGTGGTCGAGGAATGTCTGCGGATCGGACAAAGCGGGTTCGATGGAGACACTGCCGCGTCTCGACGCGGCCCTGTGGGCGCGGCGCAATTGGCGCCTCCGCCGCGCCGGAACGCAGCCTTGAAGCGTCTGGTCGCCGGCGAGGGCGAGCACCGGGCAAGCGGCGTGACCGACGGCTTGGCACGATTCGAGCGCGGCATGCCTGATGGCAAGGCCGGCGCCGCCGGGAGGCAGGTCCTGCAAGATCCACTGTGACCAGCCGACGGAAAGAACGGCGCCACCGATGACTGCGCCGACCGGTTCGGCGATCTCGGGAAGACAAAGGACATCCAGATAGTCGCTCAACGAAATGCCGAGCGGAAGCAATCGCGCGCCGGCGTCGTGGCGTTCCAGATAGAGTGGCGCCAGGCCGACCAGATCGTCGCCACGCCAGATGGCGACCGTCGCTAGCTCGCCGGGAGCAAATGTCCGCCACCATGGCAGCAACCATGCGGGAGACTGGAACGGCGTCGCCGAGGGACTGCGCGACCAAAGTTCCCACCAGTGCGGCTCGAGGGCTTCGAGGTCCGCCGGATCGTCTATGATCTCACTGCGGAGCATGTCGCGCTCACTTTGCCGTCGCGAGCTGCCCGCTGTCTGTGCCGAGCCGTGCCAGCGCCCGATAGGCGTCCATGTAGGAGGAAACCATGCGGTCGAGTGAAAAGCGCCGCCGCGCCTCGGCCCGGCACGTCTCGGGGTCCAGGCTGGGTGCGGCAGCGATGGCTTCGGCCATCTCGTCGACATCCCCGACCAGATACCCGGTCTTGCCGTGCTCGACCACATCCGGCAGTGCGCCATTCGGGAAGGCCACCACGGGGGTGCCGCAGGCGAGCGCCTCCATGGCGACGAGCGAACTGGTTTCCGCGGCAAGGCTCGGGATGACTAGGCAGCGGGCTGTGTTCAGCAGGCGCCGCTTGGCGACAAAGCCGAGCGGACCAAGGAAGCGGCGGCGGTCGTCCAGCCGGGGTTCGACCTCGTCGCGAAAATACGCTGTGTGCGTTTCATAGGGGTAGACCTTGCCACCGATGACCAGCGGCACGCTGGCCTTCTTGGCTGCGTCCAGCGCCAGATGGATGCCCTTTTCCGGGCAGACGCGGCTGAGCACGAGCGCAAAGTCGTGTTTGGCCTGCGGTTCGCTCAGCGCGTCGACGTCCACCCCGTTGGGGATCGGTTTGATCAGCCTGGCGCCGGGTGGTGCGGTTCTTTGCTGAGCCGCCGATACAGCATGCAGCCACAGATCGTTTCGCGTCGGACTAAGAGCGTCGGCCGGATACCAGTCGAGCGGCAAATGCAAGGTCACCAATGTCGGCCCGTCGCCCGGCAAATAGGCGTCGAAATCGATGCCGTGCAAATGGAACACGTCGATCGGCCAACGCGCGCGCGCGGTAGCAATTGCGGCGCAATGAGCACGCTGCGCCCGGTGCCTCGCCGCTTCATCGAGCACGCCCGGTTCGGCCGGCGTCTCGATGAGGACACCCGCAGCGCTCGAGCCCTGGCAGCCGATCACGATCGAGCGGTGTCCGGCCTGTACGAGCGCCTGGTCCAGCATCGACAGCACCTGCTCGGCACCACCGACCGCATCCGGCCCGACCGGGGCGAGGGGATAGGCGACGTTGAGGACGGTGAGCGTCATGGCTGGGCGGGGCCGAATCCCGTCACGCTGCGGAGGCGCGCAGCCTGCCGACCGAAGGGGCAGCGATGCTGCCGGCATATCGGCGCGTCATTGCCGCGCAGAAGTCGGCGAATTCCTCCGGCACCAGCGGCGGACTGCTGTGGTGCGGCATCATTCCGCGGTGTTCCGGCGTGAAGCAGAAAGTAACCGTCACGTCGAAGTCGGCCAAAGCCTCCATCTGCCGGTCGAACCAGTCAAGTGCGTTCGGCCTGAAGCTGTCGGCCCAGGAAAGCCCGGTGCGCAGATTGGTGACGCCGAGCCGTTTCATCCAGGCGACGGCGTCACCCAGCCGGTGATCTTCGAAATGGAACCACTGCACCAGTCCTAATGCCGGCGTGTGGTGCAGGAACTCCTCGAGCGCGGGCTTTGGCGTGCCGTCCTGGCGGAGCAGGCCCATGTAGAAATGGCGGTAGTAAGACGAGCCTTCCGCCTCGCGATGGCGCGTCGTCGCTTCCCACTCGCGCGGCAGGTCGTAGAGGCTGTACCATTGGATGCGCGGTGCGTTGCCGATCAGCAATTCCGCGGTCCGGCGCAGGCCCCAGACCTGTACCTCCTCGGCGCCGAAGGTCGACACGCCGACCTCGCTGACCCATACCGGAAGATCGGTGACAGCCGAAATCTCGCCGATCTTCTGCGGCCATTCGTGGATCTGCCAGAGGTTCCAGTCGAGCGGAAAGCCGTGCACGGCGACCGCGTCGACATGATCGAGCACGCCGAATTCCTTCATCCGTGTCATGAAGCCGGCATCGATTGGCGAGATGCCGCCAAGGACTTTGGTCAAGGCCGGATTCTCCAACGCGATCGCGTCGGCGGCCAGGATTGCCGTAGCGGCGAAGCGGCTCCAGTCGGGGTCGAGCTCGGGATTCCAGTGGGATTTGTTGTTGGGCTCGTTCCAGATCATCGCGGCTTCAATCATTTGTCGGTCCTTTCGACGGGTAGACGGCGCCGCCGCCGGCCGGTACGTCGGCGGTGCGGCAGAAATAGACCTCCTGCTCCGGTTGCAGCACGATCTCGAAGCCGGCGCTGCGCAGCATGGCTTCGGTGCAGGCGCGATTGGGAATCCACCAGTTGGTCGGGTCGTCGGCATAGCGATGCTCGATGAAATGCAGCTTTGGGAACTCCGGCCGGTCGAACAGATCGTGGGTCCAGAAATGATAATTCTGCTCGAGCGCCGGCACGTTGGTGCTGCCGCGCTGCATCGACTGGAAGATCATCAGGTCCCGGGCGACGTGCTCCCGGATCAGATCGAGTGCGAGCAAGGGATGGCGCAAATGGTAGAGCACCCCCATGAACAGCACGATGTCGAACCGCTCATGCAGGGCGCCAACGTCGTAGACCGAGATCTGCCGGAATTCGATGTCGCAGTCTGCTACCTCAGCGGCAAAGCGCGCCTGCGCCAGGTAAGCCTCATCGAAATCGATGCCAAGCACGCGGCCGGCGCCGCGGCGTTTCATCTCGATCGAATAGAAACCCGCATTGCAGCCTATGTCGAGCACCGCCTTGCCGGAAAGATCGGCGGGAATGGCGTCGGCGAATTTGCGCCATTTGATCAGTGGGTAATTGCCGAGGAAATGATCGGGAGCGGTTTCGACGCCGGCCAGTTCCATATTGTGGAACCATGGGCCGAGCGCATCGATACGGCGGCGGATTTCGGCATCGGAATGCAGCATGGCTAGCCTCCTTCGCCTGCGAGGACAGGGACGTGCTGGTGGCCGGGCCGCGTATTGGCGACTTGGTCGTCCTTGGTACCGCCGGCGCTTTCAAGCAGGCGAAGTGCGGTGCGGTAGCCGTTGAAGGTGCCGACGTCGACATAGGCGGTGCCAGCCTTGATGCCATAGGCATCGCCTCCGGCGGCGAGATAGGCATTGACCAGCGTGCCGATATATTCGTCGCACCGGTCCCGTTCCCGCCACAGCGCGGCGAGCTGGTGAAGGGTGCGGCCGGGCATCTTGAACGCACCCCAGATCCAGTTCGATTGGGCATTCTGCTGCTTGACCTGGATTTGCTTCACCCGGTCGTCCTGGTCGACAACGACGGCATCGAAGAACTCCGGCTGGTCCACCGGAAACAGCAGGAAGGACAGGCCGTCGTCCGGGAGGGCCAGGAAGCCGTCTTCGGGAAACCAGATTGTATCGGGCAACCCGACCAGAACGGTCTCATCGGCTGTGACGAGCGGTGCGGCACGGAAGATGGCGTCGCAAAGGCCGACCGGAGAGGGCTGCACCACAAACAGCGCAGTCGCGTCGGCATAGCCGGCAGAATAATATTCGAGGATATCCGACTTACCCGAGCCGATGACGAAGCAGATCTTGTCGGCCCCCGCGCGCACCATGCGGCGCACCAGGTATTCGCTGACCGCGCAAGGCCGCTCGGTGTTGCCGTCGATGCGGCTGCCGACCGGCAGAAGCTCCTTCGAAAAGCCGAGCGGCTGGATGCGGCTTCCCCGTCCGGCTGCGGGCACGATGCCCAACATCAAACTGCCTCCTTCAACGGCTCGCCATGCGTGGAGCCGTGCAGTGCATCGGACAGGATGCGGTCGAATTCCTTCGCGCGCCGCGCCGAGGTGTGTTCGTCGAGCACCCGCTCGCGCGCTCGGCGGCGGATCGCGTCAAGCTCGGCGTCGGACAGGTCGAGCGCGGCGACCACGTCGTCGGTGCTGTTCGCCACGACGATCTCTTCGCCGGGCCGGAAAAAGGCCTCCAGTCCCGGCCATGTGTCGCTCACCATCGCGGCACCGCAAGCGGCAGCCTCGAACAGCCGGCCGGATGGGCACCAGCCCCTTTCTGCCATCGCCTCGCGGGTCACGTTCAGGGTCAGCCGTGATGATGAAAAGAAGGCGGGGTGGTCGGCGGGCGGCAGATGCCGGACGAAGAAAATATTGTCGCTCCACGGGAATTCCTGCGGATATTGTGCGCCGCCAATGATGAAACGGCGCTCCGGCAGGCGCGCAGCCGGACTGACCAGCAGCCTCTCGACCCCGGCCTGGCGGTCTGCCGCATAGGTCCCGAGATAGGAAAGGTCGCCGGCAAACTCCGGCCTGGGCGGGGCGGGCCGGTGTCGCTCTGGATCGACATGGCCGTAGAGCGGCATGACGCGGCGCGCACCCAGCATCGACCTCAATGCGTCGATCGCGGTTCCTCCCGTGTAGCTCAGCACGAGATCGAAATCGCGAAGCCCTTCCGGCCCGAAATAGGCCGGAGGCTCACCTTGTTCGATCCGCGCCAGCGTCACCGGCGTATCCAGATCGTAGAACACCTTCAGCCCGCGACAGGCCTGGTGGGCAAGGCGCGACGCGCTCACGGCATCGGGGCAATAGGAGGTGACGATGACCACATCGGCCTCGTTCATCGCCTGCTCGGCAACGCGCTGGATGTCCTGCCAATCCGGGTAAAGGACGAGGTTGCCGCCATCCAACTGGTCGAGGTCGCGCGTCCCGGCATAATAGGGAGTGTTGCGTTCGAAGAAGGTGATAGACCAGCCCAGCCCGGCCATCGCCCGGATCAATCCGCGCCACAGCGTGGCGTGCCCATTGCCCCACGACGATGTCACGGTAAGACCGAAAATGACCATGCGCATCCGGCAATTCCTCGTCAGGCAGCTTCGTTGAGTCTGATCAGGTTCGACCCCCAGTCCCCCCAAACAACCGTGGTGATCGACGCTGGGTCGATATCGAAGCGAAAGCAGTTTCCCAGCGACAGGCCGAGCACCTTGCACACGGCGGCCTTGATGACGTCGGCATGGCTGACCAGTGCGACGCCCTGGTTCTGGTAGGTGCCGCGGACCTGCTCGATCAATGAGACGACGCGTTGCTGCACGTCCAGCATGGTCTCGCCGCTCGGTGTTCTCGCCTGCTGACGCCGGTCGTTCCACACCCGCCAGTCGGCATCCTGGTTCAGCTCTTCGAAGGTCTTTCCCGACCAGGTGCCGAAGTCGATCTCATCGAGTTCCTCGCGGATCACGATTTCACCGGCATTGCAGGCGAGCGCGATCGGATTGGCAGTCTCCTGCGTGCGTTCGCGCGGGCTGCAGAAGATTGCCGCTATCGCCTCGCGTGCCATGCGGTCTGCCAGATGCGAGGCCTGTGCCTTGCCGGCTTCGCCGAGGCAAACGCCGGCCATCCGTCCGGCAAGATAACAGCCGACATTGTCGTGCGCGGCGTGGCGCACCAGAAAGAACGTCGTCGTCATTCCGCCGCATCGAGCATCGGCTCGTCCTTGCCGGCGATGAAAGAGAGCGTGCGCTGGCGGGCTTCCGCGTCGGTGAACTGCTCGGGCGGCGATTTCATGAAATAGCTGCAGGGACCGGTCAGCGCGCCCGCGATACCGCGGTCGAGCGCCAGCTTGGCGCAACGCACCGCATCGATGACGACGCCGGCCGAATTGGGCGAATCCCACACTTCCAGCTTGAGCTCGGCATTCAGCGGCACACCGCCGAAGGTCGTACCTTCGACCCGGATATAGGCCCACTTGCGATCGGTCAGCCACGGCACATGGTCGCTCGGCCCGACGTGAATGTTGCCGGGCTCCAGGGGAACGTCGATCTGGCTGGTGACGGATTGCGTCTTTGAGATCTTCTTCGATTCCAGCCGCTCGCGTTCCAGCATGTTGAGGAAGTCGGTGTTGCCGCCGAAATTGAGCTGGTAGGTGCGATCGATGCGCACGCCGCGCTCGCGGAACAGGTTGGCGAGCAGCCGGTGGACGATCGTCGCACCGACCTGGCTCTTGATGTCGTCGCCGATCAGCGGCAGGCCGTGCTGCTCGAAGCGCCGGCGCCACTCCGGCCGCGAGGCGATGAAGACGGGTATGCAGTTGACGAAGGCACAGCCCGCCTCGAGCGCGCACTCGGCATAAAAGCGCGTTGCCTCCTCCGAACCGACAGGCAGATAGGACACCAGGATTTCGGCGCCGCTTTCGGCGAGGATCTTGCCGACGTCGGCGACCGGCTCGTCGGCCTCCGCGATCTCGTCGCGCAGATATTTGCCGATGCCGTCCAGTGTCGGCCCGCGTTCGACGCGAACGCCGGTAGCCGCCACATCGGCAAAGCGGAAAGTATTGTTCGGCGCGCTGTAGATCGCGTCTGCCACATCGCATCCGACTTTGCCCTTGGCGACATCGAAAGCGCAGACCACCTCGATGTCTTTGACATGGTAGCCGCCAAGATCGGCATGCATCAGCCCGGGGATGGGCTCATTGCTCCTTGCGTCACGGTAATAGGTGATGCCCTGAATAAGGGAGGAGGCGCAGTTGCCGACGCCTACTATTCCGATCCGAACTTTCTTCGATCCCACGAAACCGCTGCCTATGCTGTTGAAGGTAAGTTCTTCGTGCCAAACCACCTGCCTCGCTGATTGTTCCTTGCCGGCTGCAAAAATCGTGCAACCGATGGTGGATCAAAGTAGCGCTCGCCGAGTTGTGCAGTGAGGCCAACCGGGACGGACAATGATCGTCTATGGCGACCACAAGCGAATGCAGAGCGCGCAACATGTTCGCGGCTCGGCCTGCAAAGCGGCCGAGCACATTGCGGACATGCCAAGTGGGATCGAACGCCACGCAGCCCTGGTCGGCCTGTTCATCAAGATCTCGGAATTGGTCCAGGGGCTTGCCGATGCTGAATTCGAGGCCAACGGCATGGACAGGAATTCCCGACAACGGATCGCGGGCGCAAATCTCCTGGTCGGCTTGGCCCGGGACGTGGGCAGATCGTGGGCGGCCGGATTCGCCATCGACGGCCCGGTCGATGCCGAAGTGCCGCGAATGCTGGCCGAACTCGATTGCGATGGCGAAATCCTCATCGGCACGGCCGAGGGCTACGCCCATTACGCGCTCTATCCGGAGAGCTATTTCGTCGCCGCACGGCAGTCGGGTCTCGATGCGAACACATGCGTAATCGGCATCCGCAGCATCGGCCTGGGGCTTGCAGCGATGGTGGCTGCAGCCATCGGCGCACCGGCACCCGTCAGCGTCCGTCCGACCGGTCATCCGTTTCGCAGGCGGCTTGCCGCCGATCCGGAACTGATCGGCGGCTGGAGGACAAGGCCATCGGCCCATTTCGCTGTCGTCGATGAGGGCCCGGGCCTGTCCGGCAGCTCGTTTCACGCAGTCGTCGCATGGCTGCAAAGGCTGGGCATCGATGCCAGGCGCATCCATCTGTTCCCAAGCCATTCGGCTGGCCCGGGCCCCGAGGCATCGACGAACAGTCGGGAGGCATGGACGGTTTGCCAAAAACACAGCGTGGATTTCGAACGGACTTTCCCCGCTGGATCCGCTGTCCCGACGTTGCGGGATTGGGTGGCCAGGACGATCGGCAGCACAGCGGTCAACTTGACCGAAATATCTGGCGGAGAGTGGCGTCGCTTTCGAGACAGGACGGAGGAACATTGGCCACCTGTTCACCGCGGCTTCGAGCGGCGAAAGTTTCTTGCTTCTGCGGGCCGGGAAAAATGGTCGGTCAAATTCGTCGGCCTCGGTGAAATCGGAATGCACAAGGCCGAGACTGCCAGGAGGCTGAATGACGCAGGCTTTGGCCCGGACATCGCCGGGCTGTGCCATGGCTTTCTCGTTGAACGCTGGATCGACGGTACAACGCTGGAGCGGGCAAGGCATTCGAAAGAAAAAATGGTCGCTCATCTCGCGCGCTATCTGTCCTGGCGCGCAGCCAATCTGCCCGCCTCCGAACAGGGCGCCTCGCTGGAGGCGCTTGCCGACATGGCCGTGCGGAATACAAGTGAGACGCTGGGCGAAAGCCGCGCGGCGGAGCTGCAGACCTGGTTCTCGAAACAGGCTCCGCCCAAGACCATGCAGCGGGTCGAGATCGACGGGCGGCTTCATCCGTGGGAGTTCATCCTTTCGCGCGGCGGAACGCTGGTCAAGACGGACGCCCTCGATCATTGCCGATCGCACGATCTGATCGGCTGCCAGGACATCGCCTGGGACATTGCCGGCGCCCGTGTCGAGTACAGCCTCTCCGACGCGGCGACTGCAGCGCTTTGCAAGGCTGTGGAAGCGAGAGCCTCCCGTCCCGTCGATGCCAATCTGGTCCACTACTACGAGCCCTGCTATCTCGCCTTCCAGCTTGGCTTGTGGAGCATGGCTGAGCGATCGGGCGATGATCGGGAACAGATCCGGCTGGCCGCCGCGGCAAGACGTTACGCTGCCGCGCTGCTTCGTTTCCTGGAAAGCCAAGGCGACCTGCCGCCGCTCGAGCGGGATCAGTCCAGCCGGCGCAGCATATCCGCTTCCTTTTCGAGGATGGCCGCTACCTCCTCGCGCTGAAGATGCGTCATCATCAGGCTCACACAACATTCCAGATAGGTGATGGAGGCGCGCCGCAGGAAGGCAGCCGTCTCCTTTGCGGCCATTTGTTCGATGTCTTTGGCGGATCGCTTCGGATGCACAATCGTCTCCATGCCGGTACCTTGGCAGAACCAGAAGCTGGACAGGTTGTTCCCGCGACGAGAAAAAGTGACCAAATCCGAGACGACGGCGCTTTCCGTCGTGACCAAGCAGCGGCCAGACGCTCCCCGCCTTCAGGCCGGCATGTTTTGCAGCCGGCCTGATGCAGAACGCACGGTGGCGGCAATTCGACGTCTTCTGTCGATCATCTGCGCCGTCTCAAGCTCGGCAAAATAGCCGATTGTGCGCACCAAACCCTGCCTGAGCGGCACTTTTGGCGACCAGCCGAGAAGCTTCCTTGCGCGGGAAATGTCGGGTTGCCGACGACGAGGATCGTCTTGCGGCAGCGGCAGGAATTTCAAGCCCGATTTGGTTGCGGTCATGTCTCTCACCAGGCTCGCCAGTTGCAGGATGGTGAACTCCCCCGGATTGCCCAGATTGACGGGCTGGCGCGGATTGGGATCGACCTCCATCAACCGGATCAAGCCGTCGACCAGATCGGAAACGTAGCAGAACGACCTGGTCTGCAGCCCGTCGCCGAATATCGTCAGCGGCCGTCTCTCGAGTGCCTGCATGATCAGATTGGAAACGATCCGTCCATCCGCAGGATCCATCCTGGGACCATAGGTGTTGAAGATGCGCGCTACACGGATATCGGCCTTTCCCATTCTCAAATAATCGAAGCACAAGGTTTCGGCGGTGCGCTTGCCTTCGTCATAGCAGGCGCGGGGACCGATGCAGTTCACGTGGCCGACATAGTCTTCCTTCTGCGGATGCTGTTCGGGATCGCCATAAATTTCGCTGGTGGACGCCTGCAGGAAGCGGGCGCCATTACGGGCGGCGAGCTCCAGCAGATTGAGCGTCCCGATGACACAAGTCCGCGTCGTGTGGACCGGGTCGGCCTGGTAACGCGGCGGCGAGGCCGCGCATGCCATGTTGAAGATGCGATCCACCGGTTCGCCAAGCTCCAACGGCCGGCAAATGTCTTGCTTGATCAGCCGAAAATCCGGACGATCGGCGATCGATGCTATGTTCTCCATGCGGCCGGTAAGGAAATTGTCGACGCAGATCACGCGCCAGCCGGCCTGGAGCATTGTCTCGCAAAGATGCGAACCGAGGAAACCTGCGCCGCCGGCGACAAGCACGGTCTTGGTCCGTTGCGCCTTTCTTGATAGCTGCATCTCTATCTTCTCCCGTCTGCGGGTCATGCTGCGCTCTCGACGTCCAGATCGAGAACAGAACGTGGCGATTTGGTCTGCGCCAGCAGCGAAACGAATTCGCGGGCTCTTGCGATGCTTGTGTGAGCTGCGAGGATGAGCACGCGCGCCTGCCTGGCCATGGCAAGCCGGGCGCCGTCGGATTCCCCAGACAGGATACCGATTACGTCCTCCGTCCTGCGCGCCGTGTGGATCGTCCGCTCTGGAAACAGGCTGTCCAGTCCGGCCCAGCTATCGCTGATGATCGCCGTGCCGCAGGCGGCTGCCTCGAAGAGGCGCACGCTGGGCGACCATCCGGCCGCGATCATGGAACTGCGCGTGACGTTCAACGTGTAGCGTTGGCGGCTGTAAAAGGCGGCGTGATCTGCCGGCGGCAGGTGTTCGATGCGATCCACATTGTCCGGCCAGGCGATTTCGCGCGGATATTGCGAGCCTGCCACGACGAAGCGGCGCTCCGGCATGCGACGCGCCGGTTCGAACAGCAGGGCTTCCAGCGTCGCCTGGCGGTCGGGGCTGTAGGTGCCGAGATAGCCGAGATCCCAGCGGATTGGATCACCGGTTCCGTGATGCCGTTCCGGGTCGACGGAGCAGTAGAGCGGCTCGGCCCGCCTCGCGCCGAATTCCGCCGTCAGACGGGCAAGCGTCGGCCCGCCGGTGAAGGAGAAGTAGACGTCGAAATACGGGACCTGCCGCCTGGCAATGTACTCGCAATCATCGGCCGAAAGCTTTGCCAGCGTGATCGGAGTGTCGATGTCGTAGAAGCAGAACTGACCCGTGCACAGCGATGCCACGACGTCGATGATTTCAGGGCCTTCGGGAACGAAGGAGCCGACGACCACGATATCGGCATCGCGCAGGCAGCGCGCAAAATTGCGGCGAAGATCATCGATCGTTTCATAGTAGCGCAAGGCGCAGAAATCGGGATCGCGCAGATCCCGGTGACTTGCGTACCACGGCACGTCGCGTTCGAGAAAGGTGACGCGGTGACCGAGTTCGTGGAGACCTTTAAGCAGCCCCCGAAAGGTGGTGGCGTGGCCGTTTCCCCAGGATGAGGAGAGCGACAGGCCAAGAAAGACGATGTCGAGCGGCTTTGTCATTCGGCCGCCTCCACGGTCGGACGCTCGAAATGGCGCCTGAAGATGGCGTCGGCTAAAACGGCACGTGTCGTATAGGTATGTTCGCCAAGCACGCGCCGAAGCGCCGATGTTCCGATCGCCTTAGCCCATTCGGCACTAAGGCTTTGCATGATCTCGGCGACGTCCTCGCCATCGCGCGCGACCAGGATTTCCTCGCCGGGTTTCAGGAACAGGTCGACGCCGAGCCAGGCGTCGGTGATGAGGCATGCGCCGGCGCCCGCCGCCTCAAAAACGCGCGTCGCAGGTGAAAAGCCATTGGCCGCCATGCTGTCGCGGCTGATGTTCAGCACCGCTTTGGCCGTGACGTTCAATGCATTGTGGTCGCGCGTGCCGACATGGCCGAGCCATCGGACATTGGCGGGCATCTGCTTGTCGCCCCAGCCCGATCCGCCGAGCAGGAAGCGCTGATCGGCCGAGCGGCCGGCCGGGTCGAGGAAGAAGGCCTCGACGCGCGCCTCGCGGTCCGGCAGCCGGTTGCCGAGAAAGGCGAGATCGCAGGCAAAGCGCATGTCCTTGCCGACCGGATGATGCGTTTCCGGATCGAGCGCGTTGTAGATCGGCACGCATTCGGCCGCCCCCATTGCCCGATAGGCCCAGACCACCGGGTCGCCGCCGCCATAGGTCAGCACCAGGTCGATTTCCTGCAGCGCGCGATGCAGCGGATGATCGGGCTCGTCGCGCAACTGGCCAAGCGTCGCCGGCGCATCGACATCCCAGAATACGGTGAGCGCATCGGCACGGGCGTGATCGAGCACCGCCCGCAACAGCGCGTCGTCGGCGAAACCGACGCCGCTTGCCTTGACGACGATATCTGCCTCCGCCGCCCGCGCCGCCACCTGCATCATGGCATGCGGAGTGGCCTCGTAGACGACGACGGCACACCAGTCCGGCGCCGCGATATCGCGGTTCTTCTGGCGATCGTAGACGTCCGGCTCGTAGAAGGTGATGTCATAGCCGAGCCTTGCCAGGGCCTTGAGCAGTCCGCGGTAATAGGTGGCCGCGCCGTTCCAATAGGACGACAGCAGGCTCGACCCGTAAAATGCGATCTTCATTCGGCGGCCTCCTTTGCAAGGATCGTGTCGGCGGCTTGGCGGTGCCCGCATTCGGCGAGCACGCCGAACAGCTCATTCGCCCGGTGCCGGCATGTGTGCCGCAAGCGGATGGTCTCGAGGCCCGAAGTCGCCAGAGAGGCGGCGAGATCCGCGTCGTGCAGCACGGCGCGAAGATGACGCCGCATCTCGGAACCGTTGTTTGCAAACAGAAAATCTACGCCGGGCCTGAACAGGCGTTCGACATCGGACCACGGCGCCGAAACCAGCGGGATGCCGCAGGCGAGCGCCTCGAACATACGGATGGTCGGGATGCCTGGCAGGCTTTCGCGGTATGGACGCCTGGGGATGTGCACTGTGATGCGGTTTGCTGCAAACGCCTTCGGCACGTCGGCGTTGGCGATCCAACCTTCGTAGTGCAGGCCGGCGGCCGCAAGGTCGGCGAGCGCTTGCCGTGGATAGCGAACGCCGTGGACAGTGCCGCTCAATCCGAGCTCACGCACCGGCTCGACCAGGAATTCCCTGATTTCGGCGCTGCGCTCGTCGTCGCCCCAATTGCCGATCCAGATCAGGTCGGCGCAGCGCTCGATTTCAGGATGGGGCTCGAACAGATGGTCATCGGCTGCCTCGTGCCAGGTAAAGACCCGCTTGCCCCATCCGGCGCGAAGATAGCTTTCCCGCAGCGCCTCGCCGAAGGCGAGCACGCCGTCGTAATGTTCAAGCTGCAAGGCAGAAATCGCTTGCGTGGCCGAGATGGCGCGATGGTGCGTGTCGTGGAACAGCAGCGTGAAACGGCCGCCAGTTGCTTTCGCCTTGCCCAGCCGCGCAACAAGGTCCGGCTCGGTCCACTCATGCACGATCACCACATCGGCATCGGATATCCAGGCTTCGTGGTCGAAAGCGGCATCGTAGGTCACCGGCATCAACTCGGGGAAATCCTTCCGGAATCGCTCGATCGCGAAGGACCCTTTCTCGGCTACCAGGTTCGACCGGCTCCAACCGTCGGCGGGTTCCAGCGCGATCGCCTGGTGCCCGCGCGCGACCAGCTCGCGCATGATGCCGCGCAGGAAATGTGCGTTGCCGTGGTTCCAGTCGGAAACGATCGAATGGGTGTAGAATAAAAATCGCATAATCAATTATCCGCCATGGTGGCCAGGGCCGCCTTGTCGTAGACGCCGCGCATGGCGGTCGCCTGCCTTGCCAGTGAAAATCTGCGGCTTCGGCGCGCCGCCGCCTCACCGAGCTCTCGCCGGCGCTGCGCGTCATTGCAAAGGCCATTGATGCAGCTGGCGAGATCACTCGGATCGCGCACGTCGTAGAACAGGGCCGCGCCGTCCCACAGTTCCTGGTAGGTCGCGATATCGGCGAGCACCAAGGGCGTTGCCGACATTGCGGCTTCCAGCGTGGCCAGGCCGAACGGTTCGTAGAGCGACGGCGATACGAAGATACCGGCCCGAGCCATCAGCGAGCGCACTTCCTCATGTGGCACCGGCCCGAGGGGAACGGCGCCACTGAAGCCAACATGCTGGCCGTCCGGGCCTTGCAAGGAGCCGGCGACGAAGACCGGCCATTGCGTCAGGGAGGCGGCTTGGTCCAGCACCGCCGCATTCTTTCCTTCGTCCCACCAGCGCGCGGCGGCGAAAACCACCGATTCCCGCCTTTCGCTCTTGGCGCCGGGCCGCGCCCCGTTGCCGACGACGCTCAGGCGGGCGATCGGCCCGTAGCAGGTTTCGAGCATGTCGGCATGGCTGCGGCTCGGCGCAACGACAATGCCTGCTTTGTCGAGACCGCGCCGGTTGCGGTCCTTCTGCCAGGCCCATTCGCCGTCCACCGCCTGTCCTTTGACGGCGTGGAACCATGTCACCACGCAGGAATGCGACACCGCCACGACGGGGCAAGGCACGTCGAGCCCCGCGGCCTGCGTCGGCGCGTTGAGATGGACGATGTCGATGGCGTAGTCACGTAGGAGTGGGTGCAGCTCCTGCTGCAATGTGTCGAGGTCGTGCTCGTTACGGGTCATCCAGTCGGGCGGCGTGTTGAGCCATGTCAGGGTTGCGAATGACTGGGCCTCCTCCGCCTGCTGCCTGGACGGTTCCGGACCAAGCCCGGCAAGCACGACGCTGTCGCCGCCGGCGACCAGTTGCCTGGCCAGATCGAGCGCATAACGCCAGACGCCCCCAACGGCATCGACAGTCATCAGGATACGCCGCGGCCGCGGGCTCAGTGTCCGCAACATGTGGCCTCCAATTCGGCCAGCGGACGCGGCCGCTTCTCCTGGATGTCGCTGAACGTTCGGAAGGATGCGAGATAATGTTCATGCGCGCGCTCCCAGGCGAGATCGTCCGGCTCGCCCCAAAGTTCGCGGTAGCTCGGCGAACTCGGATAAGGATAGAGCGGCACCGGTTCGTTGGCCCAAACGCCGTTGTCGATCAGGTGCTTCCGCCAATAATCGACGAGCGCGGGATCGTCCTCGACCACGCCGATCAGATTGGCCTGCACGAACGGCACGTGGCGCCTTGCGTCGACCAGCAACGCGGCCAGCTCCTCGGTGCCCAAACGGCAGCGTTTTGCCAGCATGGCGCGGCCTTCCACCGTCAGGCTTTCGAGCCCCGCCTCTATGGAGACGCAGCCGGCGGCGCCGAGCAGTCTCAGCAATTCCGGTTTCCAGAGGTCGATACGGGTCTGCACGCCGAACTTCACATCGCGATCGACCAGCGCCTCCAGCAAAGCCTTTTGTGGCAGGAATATCTCGTCGATGAAGTAGATGTAACCGACACCCTGTGCGATCAGCCGGTCGATCTCGGCGATCACCGCCTCGTGGTTCCTGCGGCGGTAAGCATCGCGGAAATCGATCTTGGCGCAGAAGCTGCAATTATACGGGCAACCGCGCGACGCTTCGACCTCCGCTCCGAAACCGACCTGATCATCGTCGAAGCGATGATGGTGGTGCGAATGGGCGGCAATCCAGTCCGATGGCCATTCGAGCGCTGGGTGATCGATGAACGAGCTCGCATGGACGCCGCCGTTCGAGACCAGTTTTCCATGCTCGAATTGAGCGGTGGACGGCACCGCGCTCCAGTCGTCGCGCCGGGCAAGTTCAGCGACCACTTCCTCGCATTCGCCGCGCACGACGATGTCGACGCCAAGCTTGCGTAATGTCGGCGCCGGCGTCGCAGAGCCATGCGGACCGACGGCGACGGCGCGGCCGCCGCGCCCGGCAAGATGGTTGAGGAAATCGGCCGGCACGCGCAACTCGGGCGGTGCGCAACGCCAGAACAGATAGGTCGGCGCGGTGCTGACGACGGTCATGTCAGGCTCGAATGCGGCGACGCGATCGGCGAGCGCGGCGTTGTCGAGCTTCTGGATCTGCCCGTCCAGCATCAGCACCTCGTGGCCGGCTGCTTCGAGCAGCGCTTTCGAATAGCCGAGTTCGAGCGGCAGATGCGGCTGGCGGCAGCCGAAATAGATGCTGTCCTGGTACGTCCAGGACGGATTGACCAGAGCGACCCTCATGCCACGTACCTCGCCGGTTCGGGATGCGGGTCGAGGCGATGACGCTGCAGCCAGTCGGCGAGGTCGCGGATGCCGTTTTGCCACGGGACGTGCGCTTTCCATCCCAGCGCCGCCTCGATCGCGCGTGTGTCGGCGACGAAGAACGGTTGGTCGCCGGTGCGTTCGCGGTCGTAACGGATCGGAACGTCCCGTTTCGTTATGTCGCGAATCTCCTTCAGCAGCATGCGCAGGCTGACGGCGTTTTCCGGTCCGCCGCCGAGATTGAATGCTTGGCCCCTGATCGCCTCGATCCGGTCGAGCACGGCGCGATAAGCCGCGACCGCGTCGGCAACGTGGAGGATGTCGCGCACCTGCTTGCCATCACCGTAGATGGTGATCGGCCGGCCGGAGAACGCGTTAAGCAGGAAATGGGCGACCCAGCCCTGATCCTCCGTCCCGAACTGGCGCGGTCCATAGATGCAGCTCATGCGCAGCGCCGCCGTCGGCAGATCGTATGACTTGGCGTAGTCGAGGACATACTGGTCCGCTGCGCCCTTGGAGCAGCCATAGGGCGTGCAGAAATCGAGGCCGCGCGTCTCGTCGACGCCGTGCGCTCGGATGCCCGCGTCGCGAGGCGCGTATCTGCCGTCTTCTTCGCGCATGGCAAGGTCGGCGAGGCGGCCATAGACCTTGTTGGTGCTGGCGAAAACGACGGGGATGCGCTTGCCGCTGCGGCGAGCCGCTTCCAGGACGTTGAACGTCCCGCGCAGGTTGATGTCGAAATCCTCGTCCGGCCGAACCAGGCTCGTGGTGACGGCGGTCTGCGCGGCAAAGTGGAAAACCGCCCTCGAGCCTGCCACCAACGGCGTGAGCGCCTCGGCGTCACGGACATCGGCGATTTCGACAGCGAGGCGGTTGCCGTGCTTTTGCGTCAGCCATTCCAGGTTCTGCTCGACGCCGGGACGGCTCAGATTGTCGATGACCAGCACCGGCTCGCCGTCCGACAACAGGCTGTCGGCGAGGTTCGAGCCGATGAAGCCGCTGCCGCCGATAATGGCGACGGGCGCTTCGCGAAAATTGCGTGAATCCGGTCTCATGATACCAGCCCTCGCGCTTCGAGTTCCCGCTTCATCTCGGCGCTGCGATCGATGGCGACCGTGTTACGCACCCAGGCGACGAAATCGCCGAGCGAATGCTCCAGCCGGTGCTGCGGCTGGAAGCCGAGCAGTTCGCGCGCCTTGGAGATGTCGGCAAAGCAGTTGCGGATATCGCCGGAGCGTGCCTTGCCGAGGATTTCCGGCTGGCGCCCAGGCACGCCCATCGCTTCGGCGAGCAGCCGGGCGACGTCGCTGACCGGGTAGGCCCGCCCGCTGCCGATGTTGATGACGTGGCTTCGCGCCTGGGGCTGTTCCAGCGCCAGCCGGAAGGCGCGGGCAACGTCGCGCACGTGCACGAAGTCGCGCTGCTGTTCGCCGTCCTCGAAAATCAGCGGCCGCTGGCCATTGGCGATGCGCGAGGCGAAGTTCGCCAACACGCCGGTATACGGGTTGGAGAGTGCCTGTCCGGCACCGAAGACATTGAACAGGCGCAGCGCCACCGCATCGACGCCATAGGCTTCGCCGAAGATCAGCACGGCTCGTTCCTGGGCATATTTCGTCAGCGCGTAGATCGAGGCGAGGTCGACCGGTTTCTGCTCGTCGGTCGGCAGCGGCAACAGGACTTCTCCTTCCGGCGAGAGGGGATTCCATTGGCCGCTGCGGATGTCGTCCGGCTGCCGTCTTGCATTGTCGATGCGCCGGCCGTCCGGCGTGGCATAGAGACCCTCGCCATAGACGCTCATCGACGACGCAACGACGATCCGTTCGATCGGCCGTTTGATCAGTGCCTCCAGCAACGTGGCGGTGCCGAGGTCGTTGGCGCCGACATAGCGGGCGATCTCGTACATGGACTGGCCGACGCCCACTTCAGCCGCCAGGTGAATGATCGCGTCGACATCGTCGACCGCCTCTGCGATGGCGTCGCGATCACGAACGTCGCCTTTGATCAGCTTGGCGCCTGGCGGCAGGCTGATTGCCTCGCCGCCATGCACCTGGTCCAGCAGCGCATCGAGAATTGAAACCCCATAGCCATGTTCAACGAGTTCCTGGGCGACGTGGCGGCCGATAAAACCGCAGCCTCCCGTGACCAGTATACGTTTCACGACAACTCCTCATACGAATGGCTTTGCCGCCCCAAACTTCCGGGCGAAAGGTTTGTTCCCTTGCTTCAACAAAGTTCAGGAGGCTCGCCGGGGTAGGTTCAACCAGGCGTGGGAACATCGAAGGCTGCTTGGTGTTAGGAGCCATGTTCGACCAACCGCGCACATGCCGGGCAGCGATGCATCTGCTGGTTGTGTGGAGGCAGACCGGCAACGCGGGGGTCTCGCGGTCTGCGGTGGAATCGAAGGGAGATTGCGATGTCTGAATCGAAGACGACCACCGATCACGACGAAATCCGCCGTTGGGCCGAGGATCGCGACGGGCGGCCGGCGGTGGTGCGCACCAAGGGCGAGGGCGGCATACTGCGCATCGACTTCGGCGAGCCTGAAGAGACGTTCGAGCCCGTCGAATGGGACGAGTTCTTCAGGATATTCGATGAGAACGAACTGGCGTTCCTCTACCAGGATGAGACCAGCGGCGGAAAGACTAGCCGCTTCAACAAGTTCGTCGAGCGCAGCCGGAAAGGCTAACATCGTCTAGTACCCCTGCACAGAGGATTCGACGGGTTCGATGGGTTGTAGCCTGGGTAGGATATCGGGTTTGACGAGCAGTTCAAATGCTGCGCCGAGGCCCGGTTGCCTGCGGATCAATCCGACCCGCTCGAGGGTGAGCACCATCTGATGGACGGAAGGCGCGGTGACGCTGAAGAAGCGCTGCATGTCGCGTTGGCCGCAGAACTATTCGAGACGACGGAAGCGATCGAGCGCGTCCTCGTCATAAGGGATGCCTCCCAACTCTCGGGGTGCGCCGAGGCTAGACTTCGCCTGGAAAAGGCGACGACGCGCATCATCGACTATGGCAGCGGCGACCTCACGCAAGAACCCTTTCACGTGAGGATCGTGCTTGCAGATGGCGTCGCCGCCTACGTCGGATCGGCCAACCTGCTCAGGCGCTCGAAGGTAGCAAACCCGAGTGCGGAATGTTATCGAGGGTCCGGCTGTTCATGCCGTCAAAGTGCTCGTCGATGCGGTTGCCAACATGGCGGAAGCAATCTCCACGAGGTGCTGACCACGAAACGGTATCATGGAACTATTGCCAATGCCGTCATGGCGAGAGTGTTAGCGCAATCGCTGTCACCGGAAGCGCGCGCTTATGTGCCGTGCTGGAATGCACATGAAGAATCCGCGTCCGCGCGGCCTCGTCGATTTCCTTGCCTTCGAGGAAATCGTCGATCTGTTCATACGTGACGCCATGGGCATCTTCGTCAGGACGAAGCGGGACAAGGTTCTCCAGGTCGGCGGTCGGGATCTTGTCGACGAGTTCGGGCGGAGCGCCCAGATGCGCGGCCAAGGCTCGCACCCTGCGTTTGTTTAGCCCCGAAAGAGGAAGGATATCGGCGGCGCCGTCGCCGAACTTGGTGAAGAAGCCCATCAGTGCCTCGGCCGCATGGTCGGTGCCGATGACCAGTCCTCGGCTGGCGCCGGCGAGCGCGAACTGGGCAATCATGCGCTGACGCGCCTTGATGTTGCCAAGCAAGAAATCCTCGCGGCCTGCGTCGCCGAACTCGACACCAGCCCGCTTGATCGAATCTAGCATTGCGTCGGCAGCCGGCTTGATGTCGACCCGATGCACTTCGTCCGCCCCTATGGTGTCCAAAGCCCGCTGGGCGTCGCTCTCGTCGGCCTGGTTGCCATACGGGAGCCGAACGGCCAGGAATTTGGCGTCGTATCCAGCCGTTCGCAGTTCCTCAACGGCCCGTTGAGCCAGAAGGGCCGCGGCAAGTGAATCCACCCCGCCGCTGATCCCCAGTACATAGGTGCTGAGCCCCGATGCACGCAGATACGTGCCGAGAAAGTCGATACGCCGGCGTGCCTCCAGCGCGACGTCAACACTGGGAGCGACACCCAACGCGTTGATAATCATTTCCTGTTCGGTCATTGGCAGTGGGTGCTCCTGATATCACAGCAATGACGGGTTCGATGGGTTGTAGCCTGGGTAAGATATCGGGTTTGACGAGCAGTTCAATGCTGTGCGCGAGGCTGGGTTGCCTGCGGATCAATCCAGCGCGCTCAAGGGCGAGCACCATCTGATGGACGGAAGGTGCGGTGACGCCGAAGAAGCGCTGCATGTCGCGTTCGGCCGGCGCGCGATCGTTGAGCAGGCCGTAGGTCCAGATGAAGGCGAGGTACTGGCCCTGCTTTTCGGTGAAGCGGGGTCGGTCTGGCGGCCGTCCGTCACCTAATTGATTCATTTTCTGATTCTTCCGGAACCTCCGCAACCGAAGGAGGCCTTCCGGGATGAATGTACGCTATCGCGTCGATCTCGACCAACCCGAACGCGACGAACTCACAGCCATGCTGGCAGGCGGCAAGCATCCGGCGCGCAAGCTCAAGCGGGCGCAGATCCTGCTTGCTGCCGATGCCGGCCGCAGTGACGAGACCATTGCCACAACGGGTGGCGGTCGGCGGCTCCACTGTCTACCGCACCAAGCGCCGCTTCGTGGAGATGGGCCTAGAGGCGGCGCTCAGCGAAGAGCCACGCGCAGGCGCGCAACGCAAGCTGACGGGCAAGGAAGAAGCCCTGCTGGTGGCCACCGCCTGCTCCAGTCCGCCGCCGGGTCGGGCCCGTTGGACACTGGATCTGCTGGCCGATGCGTTCGTCAAGCTGACCGAGCACGAACAGCTGGCGCGCGAGACGGTGCGCCGGCGCCTGGCCGAGAACGATCTCAAGCCGTGGCGCAAGGACATGTGGTGCATTCCAAAGGTTGACGCGGAGTATGTCGCGCGCATGGAGGATGTGCTCGACCTCTATGCCGAGGCACCGGACCCGAAGCGGCCGGTGGTGTGCTTCGACGAAAGCCCGACCCAACTCATCGGCGAGGTGCGTCAGCCAATCCCGGCCGCGCCGGGAAGGCTGGAGCGCTACGACTGCGAGTACAAACGCAACCGCACCGCAAACCTGTTCGTCTTCCTCGACGCGCATCGTAAGCGCTGTTTGCCTCGCACCTTGACCACGACGCCGTTGTGCCGTTTCGAAGACTGCCGCTGTGACGGAGATGGCAACAAATGCGCCAACAGCGGACGTTGTTGGATTGCGATCCGCAGCACCAAGGTGACGAAGGCCGTCAATATTCTTCGCGTTGACAGCGGTTCTGTGGGACGCGAAAGCTGCGTCCAATAGGAAGCTCGCGCTACCTCTTCTCCAGGCCTTTGAGATGTTCGATGAAGGCCCGCAGTTTGGGGTGAACTTGAGACCGCTGCGGGTAGTAGAGGTACACACCCGAGCTTGTCCCGGTGAAGTGGTCCAGAACGACTTCGAGCTTGCCGCTCGTCAACTTGTCGCTGATCGCTTCTTCAGGGCTGTAAACGACCCCTAAGCCGTCGACGGCCGCATCGATCGCCAGCAGAACATCATTGAGGATCAGCGGCCCCTTTACCTGAACCTCAAATTCCTTGCCGTCGCTCTCGAACTCCCACCGATCGTACACACGATTGCCAGCTCCCGCGCAGATGCAAGGATGGGCCAACAGGTCTTTTGGATGTTCAGGGTGCCCATGCTTGTCAAGGTAGGCCGGTGCAGCAGCCACAACCCATCGGACGGGACCGAAGAGTTTGAGCGCCACGACATCTTTGGCAAGGATGTCTGACACCCGTATTCCTGCATCAAACCCGCGCTCGAATATGTTGGTGGCCGCGTTCTCGAAGAAGATCTCAACCGTCACATCCGGGTACTTTTCGATAAAGGTCGCGATCAGCGGCCTAAGGAAGTTCGGATAGACGGTCTGCGGGACATTCAAGCGCAGACGACCGGCAGGCTTGTCCGCTGCGCTTCCCGCGTCCTTCATAGCGGAAAGGATCGCATCCAGCGCCGGTCCCGCCTGTTGCAGGAATTTCTCCCCGGCTTCGGTCAAGCTCGTAGCTCGTGTCGTTCTTGTAAGCAGGGTGACGCCCAGGCGAGTTTCGAGGTGTCTGATCATCTTGCTTATCGCAGGCGGCGAAACCCTGAGTGCTTCTGCCGCCGCCGTGAAGTTCCGCTTCTCGGCGACAAGCGCAAACGCCACAAGCCCATCAAGCTGATCCTTGTCCATTATGAACCTCTGGTTAATGTCGCATCAACCCGAATGCCATTTTTTGAAAGGAACGGCCATCGTATTCTGCGCTCACTCACGAAGACACAGCCGCAAACGCTGATGTGTTTCGGAGGTTGATCAAACCCAGTGGAGGTGCAGCACCATGAAGAACTATGCAGACGATTTCGAAACAGGCGCTCCCGAGATGCCAAGCCGCCGTAAATTGTTCGCCGCTGGGCTAGGCATCGCCGCAGCGTCGCTGCTGCCTCTTTCCGAGTCGAGAGCTCAAACGGCAACATCGGGTGCCGCAGCCACAGGTGCAAGGTCATCGAACCTTCAGCGTCGCATGCTCGGCTCGCTGGAAGTCTCTGCCATGGGGATGGGCTGCCAAAACTTTGCCGGGATGTACAGCCCGCCCACGAACAGGCAGGAGGCCGTGCGGATCATCCGGGCGGCGCATGACCGGGGCGTGACCTTTTTCGACGTCGCTGAAGTCTATGGACCCTTCCTGGGCGAGGATATTGTTGGCGAGGCGCTTTCGCCGATCCGCGACCAGGTGATCATCGCGACCAAGTTCGGCTTCGACATCACGCCCGAAGGCCAGGTCACAGGCGTCAACAGCCGCCCTGACAATATCAAGCGGGTGACCGAGCAACAGCTCCGCCGCTTGAAGACGGACTACATTGATCTTCAATACCAACACCGTGTCGATCCGACCGTGCCCATCGAAGACGTGGCCGGAGCGGTGCAGGAATTGATCCGTGAAGGCAAGGTCCGCCACTTCGGCCTGTCCGCTGCAGGCGAAGCGACCATCCGCCGCGCCCACAAAGTGCAGCCAGTCACGGCGGTGCAGAATGAATACTCTGTCTGGACCCGCGATCCGGAGGTGGAGGTTCTGGCGACCTGCGAGGAGCTTGGCATCGGGTTCGTGCCATGGAGCCCGCTCGGCATGGGATACCTGACCGGTACAGTCACCCCCATGTTCGTGCATGGCCCTGCCGACCTACGGGCCAACCTGCCGCGCTTCACGCCTGAAGCCCGCCGCGCCAACTGGCCGGTGGTCGAACTGCTACAGCGCGTAGGCGCACGTCATCAGGCTGCGCCCGGCCAGGTCGCCCTTGCCTGGTTGCTCGCCCGCAAGCCGTGGATCGTGCCCATTCCCGGCCCGATAACGGAGGACCAGATGGACCAGAACATGGACGCGCTGCAGGTCCAGTTGAGTGCGGCCGATGTCAAGGAGATCGATGACGGCTTTGCCCGGATCACGGTCCAGGGCGCGCGTCTGAGCCCACCAATGCTCGCGATGATCGATACTGGCGCAAAACTTGCAACGAGTTCCAAGGGCGGAACCGGCATGTCACCGGTCAGGTGACCAACCCACAAGAACCGACGGGCTGAAGTCTAGCCGGGTACCTGCGGCGCTTCTTGTCCGAGGCGCTGCCACCTCTGTGGTCCTCGCTCCGGTCTTTCCGAATCGGTAGGGCCAGCCAGAGAGCACAACGAAGGGGACTACCATGAATAACAACAATCGGGTCGCTGTAATCACTGGTGCATCCTCCGGAATCGGTGAGGCGCTGGCACGTGAGCTTCTTTCAGAAGGATATCGCGTAGCCCTTCTAGGGCGGCGCCTCGAGCGTGTCGCGGCACTCGCAGACGAACTCGGCGAAGGCGCTATCGCGATCCAGGCTGACGTGACCGACCGGGACTCCATCGCTGGAGCCGCCGCGCGCGTCCAGGAGTTCGGCGGCGCCGATGTTCTAGTCAATAACGCAGGCGTGATGCTCACAGCGCCGTTTGGATCGGACAAGCGATCCGAGCATCGGCAGATGGTCGAAACCAATCTCCTGGGTGCCATGACTGTGACTGAGGTTTTCCTTGACCAACTCCGCGCCAAGAAGGGAGATCTGGTGAACATCTCTTCTGTGGCAGGTCGCGTAGCTCCAGCCGGGTTCGCTGCCTATTCGGCAACCAAATGGGGGATCAACGGCTGGTCCGAGGCGCTTCGCGTCGAACTCCAGCCAGACATCCGCGTGATAGTCATCGAGCCTGGTGCGGTGGCGACAGAATTATCCGACCACATCACCCACGAGGAAAGCAAAAAGTCTGCTCAGGACTACCGCGACAACGTTGCAATTCCGGCTCAGGACATCGCCGAAATCATAGCCTTTGCTCTCAGCCGGCCGAAGCGGACGTCCCTCAACGAGATCCTGGTCCGCCCGACCGTGCAGGCGATGTGAACAACTGTCTTACAGCCCGCCGCAAGATCGGTGAAGGGCTGACAACATGAAAGGACACATGAGATGAGTAACAAAGTGTGGTTCATCACCGGGGCAGGACGTGGCCTCGGCCTGGACATTGCCAAGGCGGCCCTGGCAGCCGGCCACAAGGTGGTCGCGACTGGTCGTAATCCAGACAATGTGGCGAACGCTCTAGGTGCTTCCGACGACCTTCTTGTCGTGAAACTCGATGTCACAAAGGCCGCTGACGCCGACGCCGCCGCGCAGGCGACCCTTGAGCGGTTCGGACGGATCGACGTGCTGGTCAACAACGCGGCCAGCTTCTACGCCGGGTATTTCGAGGAACTGTCTCCCAAGCAGATGCAGTTGCAGCTAAGCACGAGCCTTGACGGTCCGATGATCGTGACGCGGGCGTTCCTTCCGGTCATGCGCAAGCAGCGCTCCGGCCAGATCGTCTCGATCTCCTCGACGGCAGGTCTGATGGGCTTTGAATTCTGCACAGCCTACTCTGCTTCGAAGTTTGGCCTCGATGGCTGGATGGAAGCGCTGCAGACTGAAGTCGGTCCGTTCGGCATCGAGACGATGATCGTCAACCCAGGCTTTTTCCGCACGGAGCTTCTGACGGAGGAGTCCACCAGTTACGCGGAAATCGCGATCGAAGATTATCACGAGCGACGCACGGCACAGATTGCCTTCTGGAAGTCCCAGAACGGCAAGCAGGGCGGTGACCCCGCTAAGCTGGCACGCGCTCTAATCATGCTCGCTGAGCAGGACGAACTGCCACGGCGCTTCCTCGCTGGCTCTGACGCTATCCAGGTGGCGGAGCAGAAGATTGCTCTCTTGCAGCAGCAGATCGAAGCGTACCGAGAACTGTCGAGTTCTCTCGCCATAGACTGAGGACGCTGGAACGCCCTGAGTCCACACCCTGCGTGCGGGCTTTGGGGCATTCGCCGATCCTCTATCTGCGTACCTTCCGAAGTCCGCTTTGGGCCGACTGTAGTCTTCGGGGCCACATTACTTCCCCTTGTAAGCCCAAGGCAGCAGCTCATCGATCCGGCTCTGCTTGTGACCGTTGACGATGGCGGTGAGCGTATTGATCAGGTAGGCCTGCGGATCGACGGCGTTGAGTTTGCAGGTCTCGATGAGCGATGCGATGGTGGCCCAGTTCTCGGCTCCAGCGTCGTGCCCCGCAAAGAGTGCATTCTTGCGATTGAGGGCTATCGGCCGGATGGTTCGCTCGACGCTGTTGTTGTCGATCTCGATGCGGCCGTCGGTCAGGAAGAGCTTCAAACCATCCCAATATTTGGCGATGTACGCCAAGGCCTCGCCGAGTGGAGACTTGGTCGCGACACGGGCCCGGTGATGGACGAGCCAGGTCTGCATGTCGGTGACCAGTGGCGTTGATCGTTCCTGTCGTCCGGCGAGGCGAGCCTCCGGATCAAGGCCACGCAGTTCGGCCTCGATCCGACCCAGTTCGCTGATCCGCTTGACGCCCTCTTCGGCGATAGGTGCTGCTCCGTTGCGGGTTATCTCCACCAGCTTGCGGCGAGCGTGTGCCCAACAATAGGCAAGCCGGATGTCCGAGCCGACACGGTCAGGTGCGATCAGTCTGTTGTATCCGGCATAGCCATCGACCTGCAGGATGCCGGAGAAGCCCTGCAATATCCGCTCGGCATGAATGCCCCGAGCGTAGGTGAAGGCCACACCAGGCGGAGCACCGCCGCAACTGGATGTTCTCAACCGAACAGGCGCGCCTCAAATTGGCTAAGGCCTATCCAAAGCCAACCGCCAAAGAGTCATAATCCATGTGCAGAGATGCTAGTTGCCGGCGGGCATGGTCAGTGCAGCAGGTTTGCTCCGCGTGCCTTGACGATGTTTCGCATGATGCCGTTAAGCCAGTCCTCGGTGGAGGAACCGGATCGTCTCCTGTCGATCTCGCCGATCGCCTGCTCGAGCGTCCGCTCGACCAGCCGGTCGGAAGCGTCAACGTCTCCCAGCAGCAGACGCGCTGCGAGCCTGAGCTTAGGCAGCAGGGAAAATACGTCGTCTGACGGCTCGGTCGCCAGATTTCCGCTTGATGCTTTGGGCTCGGAGGGGAAGAGAGCATCGAAAACAGCCTGGCCGTCCGAGGATTTTCTGAGGCTGCTGGCATACCGAAGGCGCTCAGGAATAACGATGTCTTCGTCGCCGCTGAAAAACACGAACGGCACGCCGCGGCGCATCAGTTCGTCCGCGATCGGGAATACCCGTCTTCCGTTGAGATTGACGTCCAGGATTGCGGCTTCCGCCTCATCGGTATGCTTCGACGCCTGTTCGACTGTCGCCACGGGGCCAAGCACGACGGCGCCCATCTTGCTGAAATAACGTGCAAGATCGCCCGCCAGCATCCATTCGTCCTCGACGATCAGGATATGCAAGCCTTGCAGGTCGCGCACCTCATTGTTCCTTCTTTCTGCGGGAGTCACGGCTGTCGGCGCGGACTTGTACAAAATGACGGGACAAAGCCTCTTGCAACCGTTCCGCGCGCGCGAGCAGACGAGGCGGGATTTCTTCGGATACCGGGACCTTGGCCAGATCCGGCGAACGTAACGAGATTTGTTTTGCCGGCTTTATCTCAGGTGGTCGTTTTGCCATTGGAACCGCCTCGAAAACCGGATGTTAATGCCCACCGGCGGTGCTTTGTTCCGTTCGAGGACTATTTACTGGCCTGAGGCTCGGTCCGGTCCTAAAGCACGTCGCGTTTTGCCGGCCTCATGCGACGCGCTTTAGGCTGTTGTTTTTATTCATCTCGTTATCGCAAAACCGCTGCACACTTTTGCGCGACATGCATTAGTCTGAGGTCCGATTTGGCGGTTTCGCAGCCGCGGCTGTTACCGAGGCGTGGCATGGTATTCCAGAACGGAAGATTTCCCATTGTCGGCGTCGGCGCATCGGCCGGCGGCATTCCCGCGATGGAGGGCCTGTTCAAAGGACTGACCGGCGGCACCGGCATGGCGTTCGTCGTCGTCACTAATCTGAGCCCAGAACGCGAAAGCCTGCTGCATGACGTTATCGCACGTTACACCGGAATGCCGGTCATCGTCGCCGAGGAGGGCATGGCGGTCCAACCCGACCAGGTCTATGTGATGCCGCAAAACGTCGTCCTCACCATCCGTAAGGGCGCGCTTTCGCTACGCCGGCCGAACACGCTTAACCGCGAGCGCAAACCGATCGACATCTTCTTCCGTGCACTGGCCGAGGACCAAGGGGAGTACGCCGTAGGCATCATCTTGTCGGGGGGCGATTCGGACGGCACGCTGGGCGCCCGGGCGATCAAGGAACATGGCGGACTGACGATTGCCCAAGCCTCCAACGGTTCCGGCCCGCGCAACCCGGACATGCCGCAAAGCGCGATTTCGAGCGGCCTGATCGATATCGCAGCGCCCGCCGAGGAGATCGGCGCAAAGCTTCAGGCGTTTGGCCGCGGCTTCAATGTGCTGAACGGGCTGGCCGAGGGGGGTGGCGAGCACAAAGCTGACGTGGATCGGGCCGCCGATGAAATCGACCCCACTCTGCGCGGCCATTCCGGTCACGACTTTTCCAGCTATAAGACGAAGACGTTCTCCGCCAATGAAGAGGCGCAGTCGACTAATGAGGAGCTTGAGGCCTCGAAGGAGGAGAAGCAGTCGCTCAACGAAGAGCTCAGCACCATCAACGCAGAGCTGACCAGCAAGATTGAGGAGCTCGACCGCGCCAACAGCGATCTCAGAAACCTGTTCGAAAGCACAGAGATCGCAACCATATTCCTCGACCGCAACCTTGTGGTGCGGACCTTTACCCCCGCTGCATCGGCCTTCTTCAATCTGCGCCCATCCGATGTCGGACGGCCGCTGACCGACCTTTCAAGCCAGCTCGACTATCCCGAGCTGAGGCCTCACATCGAGGCAGTGCTCGAGACGGGAGAGATCCTGAACCATCACCTTGCGCGCGACGACAAGGGCCGGTTCTACCTGGTTCGCATCAACCCGTACCGGGACAAGAGCGGCAGCATCCAGGGCGTCGTCGTGACCCTGATCGACGTGACGACGCTGGCGCAGGCGGAAGAGCGTCAGCAGGTGCTCATCTCCGAGCTGAACCATCGCGTCAAGAACATGCTGGCGGTCGTGGCCAGCATCACCAACCGGACCCGTGAAAACTCGGCATCGAAAGAGGAGTTCGCCGAAGCCTTGATCGGGCGCCTGCATGCCATGTCACGAGCCTATAGTCTGCTCTCGCGCGAGAGCTGGACGGAAGCCTCCGTCGAGGAACTGCTGCGTCAGGAACTCGATCCCTTCGGCCCCGAACGGTTTGAGCTCGATGGCAAGAGGGTAAATCTCAAGCCGGCACAAGGGCTTTCCTTCGGCATGGCCATCCATGAACTGGCGACGAATGCCGCCAAGTATGGCGCACTGTCGAGGCCTGCCGGGCGGATAGTTGTCAAATGGTCGGTGGCCGACGGAACCTTCAAGCTCGTCTGGCGCGAGAAGGGCGGCCCCCGCATCAAGGAGCCAACCGACAGCGGCTTCGGCCTTACCCTTCTGCGCGGAGAAATCGGCTATAGGCTGGGCGGAAAAGTTGAAACAAGTTTCCGCTCAAATGGTTTGGAGGCGGAAATCGCATTTCCTCTGACCCGCGAGGGCTCGTCGTGACCGGAAAGGTGCGTGTGCTGATCGTCGAGGATGAATGGCTGATCGCCGACGATGCGGCGGCTTACCTGCGCAAAGCCGGCCATCAGGTGGTTGGACCTGTTTCGTCGGTGACGGCGGCACTCCGGCTCGTTGGCGAAGGCGGCGTCGACGCGGCGTTACTGGATATCCAGTTGAACGACGAAACCAGCTATCCGATTGCGGAAGCGTTGCGGACGCGTGGTGTTCCGTTCGCCTTCCTCTCAGGCTTTGGTGAACGCGAAATTCCGGCCGGGTTCCGCGCTTGCAGGATCGTGCAGAAGCCGGCGAGCCAGAGTGCGATCCTGAATGCCGTGGATGAACTCGCGCGAGCCGGCTGAGGTCGCGATTTGAAAGTCGCGCCAGGTCACATCGGCGTGGTGCGTGCCTGCCGCGAACGACGAACGCCTATGGCAATATCCGCACCGGTACCGATTTGACCGCCGGAACATGAGCCTTCTCGGCTCTGTGCCACAAAGGAACCAGCGGGTTGAGCTCGGGGTAGTAACCGGCGCAATTTCCCTCCGGCACCGAGTAAGGCGTGATGCGCAGTCCGTGCACGCGGCGCTCCACACCGTCCCGCGCGTTGGCTTCGAGATCGACCTCCTGTCCGGCGCTCAAACCGAGGCGCTGGATATCCTTTTCATTCATCAACAGCACCATGCGTGTGCCGCTGATGCCGCGCAGCCGGTCGTTGTAGCCGTAGACGGTCGTGTTGAACTGGTCGTTGGAGCGCACCGTGATCAGTGTCAGCACATCACGGCCGGCGACATCGATGTCAGGATCGGTTTCAAGGCCAGTTGGCAGCTTGAAATTGGCCTTCTTGTTCGGCGTCTCCCACACCCGCTTGCTCGCCTTGATGTCGCGATGGAAGCCACCGGGCGTCAGGAAACGCTTGTTGAAGTCGCGGAAATGTTGGGGGTAGCAGCGCTCGATTTCGTCGCGGATGCGGGAATAGTCGCCAACCCACTCATCCCACGGGATCGAACTCCTGCCCGGCACCGTCGCCTTGGCGAGTTCGGCGACGATCCTGGGCTCTGAAAGCAGATGCGGCGAAGCCGGAGGTCGCGATCCGAACGAGCCGTGGATACAGGCGGTGGAATCCTCTACCGACACCCTTTGGTCGCCGCTTGCCTGATGATCTCTTTCCAGCCGTGACAGGCAAGGCAGCAAATAGGTTGTCCGCCCGGCGATCAGGTGGCTGCGGTTGAGCTTGGTCGCGATCTCGACATGCAGGTCGAGCCCACGCCAGGCTTTCTCGACCAGGCCGGTTTCCGGAACGGCCCGCACGAAATTGCCGCCCAGCCCGACGAAGCCCTTGACCGATCCGTCGATGACGCCTTCGCAGGTCTCGACCGTATCGCGACCTTTCTCGCGCGGCGGTTCAAAGGCGTAGAATTCGGCGAACTTGTCGAGCGGGACGAGCTCGGGCTTTTCCGATATGCCGACGGTGCGCTGCCCCTGGACATTGGAATGGCCGCGCAGCGGCGAAATGCCGGCGCCGGCTTTTCCGATATTGCCGCGCATCATCAAAAGGTTGCACAGCATCTGGACGTTCTCGGTGCCGTGCCGATGCTGGGTCAGGCCCATGCCGTAATTGCCGATCACCGCGTTGGCATGGCTGTAGACTTCGGCGACATGTTCCAGGTCGGTCTGCGCAATGCCGGATCGCGCGACGATATCGCTCCACTGGGTTTTGCGCAGGAAGGCCTCGAATTCGGCGAAGCCATGCGTGTGTTCGGCGATGAAAGCCGTGTCGAGGACACGCCTCCTGCCGCTTTCGCGGGCGGCATCGTCGAGCGCCAGCAACGCTTTGGCGATACCCGTCATCGCGGCAATGTCGCCGCCGGAACGAACCTGGAAGTAGTCGCTGGACATTTTGGTGCCAGGCCCGGGCGACAGCATGTCGACAGGGTTTTGCGGGTTCTTGAAGCGCTTCAGTCCCCGCTCGGGCAAGGGATTGAAGGTGAAGACGGGCACGTTGCGTTGACGTGCCTCTTGCAGCGGATGCAGCAGGCGCGGCGCCGTCACCCCGGTGTTGTGCCCGAAGAAGAACATCATGTCGCATTTCGCAAAGTCTTCGAGCTGCACGGTCCCGACCGGCGAGCCGATCGATTCCGGCAAGCCGACCGAGGTCGATTCATGACACATGTTGGACGAATCGGGCAGGTTCGAAGACCCATAGATTCGCGCAAAAAGCTGGTACATGAACGAGGCCTCGAGCGAGGCCCGGCCGGACGTGTAGAACACCACCGATTTGGGATCGAGCCGCCCCAGTTCGGCAGCTATGTCGCGGAATGCATCGTCCCAGGAAACCGGCTCGTAACGGTCGGTGGCGGCACTGTAGCGCATGGGCTCTGTTAGCCTGCCCTGTTTCTCCAGATCGTGATCCGGCCAATCGAGCAGTTCCGTCACCGAATGCTCGGCGAAGAAAGCGGGTTCGCAGCGCAGCTTGGTCTGATCCCACATCGTCGCCTTGGCGCCGTTTTCACAGAATTCGAAAGGCCTCGGCTGGGCTGGCTTTGCCCATGAGCAAGACACGCACATATAGCCGTCGGCCTTGTTCTGCTTGAGCAGCGTGCTCCATATCCCGGACAACAGCAGGCCTTCGCCTCGCGCCTTGCGGACCAGTGATTTGAGCGATCCCCAGCCGCCTGTCGGGTGGTCGTATTTCTTGGTTTCGATGCGATCGGTTACGGCGGGTCTCATGCAAGCCACTCCCTGTAAGAAGAGCACTCATACGAACCCGCGGTGAGGCTGAATGTTCCGGGCTGGGTCCGTACCGTCACGCCGTCCGTCTAACCGGAACCATTTCCGCCATCGTTTGTTCGGCTCGAAGAAAGGAGCCGCGCAAAATGGAGCGACGTAATGCATTAATTGCGATGGTGATTTCGGCCATCATCATCGTCGGCCTTCTCATAGGCTTTTTGTACGGCGATATGGGCTGGCAGACTTCGCCGCTCAAAAGAGCCCCTGAACAGAACCAGGGTGGCAATGCTCCGGCCGATACCTCGCCTGCCGCCGGCATCAAGAAGAACCCCAAGGAAAATACCGAAATGCCAGGCCAGCAATGACGTAGGGCCAGCAATGAAATTCAGCAGCAAGGCAATGCCACGAACTGAAACGGGTTCCTGTTTTTGCGGCGCCATAACGACGGAGATGCGCGGCGAGCCTTTCTGGATTTGCTCCGATCACGATGACGACTGCCGCAAGGCGATAGGAAGCCCTCTGTCGGTGTGGGTCGGTTATCGGCCTTCCGAATTCTCGTTGCTCACCGGCACACCGAAGACCTTTTCGAAAACCCCCGGCGTGCTTCGGTCCTTCTGTGCGGATTGCGGAACATCGATCGGCTATGTCGACCAGGGCCTGCCCGACGAACTCTATCTGGCGATCGGCTTCCTCGATCATCCCGAACGGTTTCCGCCGCAGGCCCACGCATATTGGGACATGAGGCTTCCCTGGGTCGACTTTCCAGACGAGCTGCCGCGGGTGGGAACGTATTCGAGGCGGCGCGATCCGGCCTTCGGAAATCCGGCGGAACGCTAGCCTGCTGCCCGCCTGCAGGTGGAAACGTACCGTTCGCAGCCTCGTACGAAAACGACAATTGGCGCGCGGCCGAAAACGCGCGATCATGTGCCCAATGGGCCGCCGTTTGGATGACAAGCTCGATTGCAAGGCGTGCGGGACGATCCTGATGGAGATTCCCGACAACCCGAAGGATTCGACGCCGATCCATTGCAGCAATTGCGGCGCCTATCTCGGCGAATGGGGCGATCTGCAGGAGGATTTCTTCAGGCAGGCGTTCGGTGCCCAGGCCTTCGATCTGAACAACGGAAACATCATCAAGAAATAATCCTGGATCCCGCCGGCCCCAAGCCACGGCCTGTGGACCCGGCTCGTTGCGGCAATCACCGTTAGTATCGGACCCTCGGGAACCTTTCTCCCGAGCCGCTTGTTTGGGTGGCGGAAGGAGAAACGCCATGAGCACAAAACCTCCGCCTGTGCCGCCGAAGAATCTGAGCCCAAAAGGCGCCGGTGACAAAAAATCGGTAGCAGCCGACCAGGCGCCGCAATCTGCCGTTCCGGATCCCGACAAGCAGGGCCAGCAAGGCAATACGAAGGTCAATACCACCCATCAAGGCAACGTCCAGGATCGCTAGGTCATGTCCACGTCGAAGAAGACTCCTGCCAGCATCCGCCAGGGCGGTCCCGGCGCCGCGCACGAAAACGCCAAGAAGCCGCTGAGCATCGAAAAGCCGCCGGCCGACTCCGACCGTCGCAGCCACAGCAAGGTCTCCGGCGGCGGCGGCGAACGCGACAGCCACCATACCCACGACCCCGAAAAGAAAGGCGACACCCGGCCCGCGCATCAGGACAAGTGACGTCGGGCGGCGACGCGACGATCGGTGAGGTTCGAGCGAAGTGTCAGCGGGGACGGCGCGCCAAGGCAAACGGCACGACGTTGTCGACATTTACTACCGGGACCACCGGCAAGTCGAACAGCATCGGAAGCCCCCGCGTCGCGGCCATTTCCACGATCAGCTCCTCGATGGAGTGATCGGTCAGACGGGTCTCGACGCCCAGCCGGATCATCGCCGCCAGCTTGTGCACCGGCACTGGCACGGACTTCGCCCGGTCGTCGAGCAGCTTGCTGATTTCGATCACGACGTCGGCGTCGATATTCCTGGGCAAGTCTCGCATAAGCGCCTCCCCGCCAAACGAAACGAAAAGCCCGCCGCACCTTTCGATACGGCGGGCGATCCAGTAATGCGTACCGGCGAGGGGATCGGGGTGGGCGTGCCGGCGCGCGCAGATCGCAAGTAATTTTAGTTAAATCCGTCAACTTCGATGTGTCACGGAAAAACGTCTGTACGGTTTTTACCGAACCGCGCGGATCGTTAGCTGTCCCCGCCGTCGCGCGGCGCGGCAGCACAGATGGCGCGATCCATTGCCCTCCGGATAGCGAACTCAAACAGTATACATTATAAACTTAAAACATCTTGCCAGGTGATCCAGCCTATGCTCCACTTGAGCCGGTAACATGGCTGATAGGTCGATTTCTGCCGACACGTGGCTGCATTTCAAACGGCACGACTACGAGAACACAGCCTCAAACGATATACGAAATCTTCGCATGGGAAGGCGTGGATGACGGAAACGATAGAGCTCAAACGGGTTGGCGATGGCAATCTGCGTGCCCAGGTCTATCAACAAATCCGGCTGACGATACAGCTTGGCGAATTGGCGCCTGGCCAGAAGCTCGTCGACGTCGATATTGCCGCCCAGCTCGGCATTTCCAGAATGCCTGTCCGCGACGCCTTGATGCAATTAGTGCATGAGGGCTATCTCGTCGGCACCACACGCGGCTTCACCCTGCCCACGCTTACCGCAACGGATGTCGCCGACATCTTCGAGGTCCGCCGCTTGCTCGAGCCGCGGGCCGCCGCGCACGCCGCACGGACACTTGACGCCGCTGGCCTCAAGACCCTGGCAGCCGCGCTTCGGGAGGCCGAGGCTGCGGCCGCCGCCGGCGATGCCGACCGCTTTTTCCAGGCCAATTCGGCATTCAGGAATTGTTGGCTCGGCGCCGTCGAGAACGAGCGCCTTTCCCAAACGATTGCAAGGTTCGCCGACCATGTGCTCGTCGTCCGCTTAAGGACGCTGTCGCACCAGCCGACGCAGGCCGTTATCGTTGCCGGCATGCGCGCAATCTATGAGGCATTCGTCAAGCGCGACGCCGTCGCCGCTTACGACCGCATGACCCACTTCATTCAGAACGCCGAGGAGCGTTTCATGAAGCTTAGCCCACCGTTTCAAAACTCCAACGGTGAAGGTGAGAGCATGTCGCAGCGGGGGAAAGAATGATCAGGAAGCAGCACCCGCTGAAAGGGCCGAACAGGTTCAAGCTCGGCGTCTTTTCAATGAACGCCGATGGCGGCCTGGCAATGACCACCGTTCCCGAGCGCTGGCGTGCCCGCTGGGAAGACAACCTCAATTCCGCCTGTATCGCCGACCGCGCCGGCCTCGAGTTTCTGCTGCCGATCGCCCGCTGGCGCGGCTTCGGCGGTTTGACGCATGTGCGGGAATGGTCGTTCGAGACTTTCACCTGGGCGGCGGGCCTTGCTGTCGCCACGGAAAACATCGGCCTGTTCATGACGGTGCATGTGCCGCTGGTTCATCCGCTGCAGGCTGCAAAAGCGCTGGCGACGGTCGACCACATCTCCAATGGGCGGGCCGGCTTGAACATTGTCTGCGGCTGGAACCCCGACGAGTTCGCCATGTTCGGGCAGACGGTCGGCGATCGAACCTACGATCAAGCCGAGGAATGGATCAACATCATCGTGCGTGCCTATCAATCGAGGGAGCCGTTCGATTTCGGCGGCGAGTTCTATGATCTGAAGGGGGTCGTCAGCCGCCCACCAAGTCTGCAGGCGCCACGACCGGTGACCATGAACGCCGCCTTCGGCGCGCCAGGGCGCAACTATGCAGCGCGCCACTGCGACTATTTGTTTTCGACTTTTTCCGAAATCGCCGACGGCCGTGCGCATGTGGTCGACATCACCAACCGAGCGGCCGAAGTCGGACGCGAAGTCGGCGTCTATACGGTCTGTCACGTCGTCTGCCGGGAGACCCAGCAGGAAGCCGAGGACTACTACCGGCATTACGCGCTGGAATGCGCGGACGAGGGTGCGGTCGACGAGCACATGCGCAAGAAGAAGGAATTCGCGAACTCGCACGACGCGAAGGCTTTCACCGAATATCGGCAAAGGTTCGCCGGCGGTGCCGGAACGTTCCCGCTCATCGGCACGCCGGAAAAGATCGTCGACGATCTCACTGAGATCATGGACCAGGGCTATTCCGGCGCCGCCCTTACATTCGTCAACTACACCTACGAATTGCCCTTCTTCTGCGACCGCGTGCTGCCGCTGATGCGCCAGGCCGGGCTTCGAGTCAATTGATGCCGGCGGCCGCCATTCCGACCCCGTGGGTGGATGGGCACGACGCCATCAATCCGCGCGCCTTCAAGCAGGCGATGCGGGCGGTGGCGGGCTCGGTCGCCATCCTTGCCTCGGAACATCACGAGATCGGCTTTTGCGGCATCACGGCGACGGCTCTCTGCTCGTTCAGCGCCGAGCCGCCGTCGCTGCTGGCCTGCGTCAACCGCGGCAGCACCTTTGCCTCGGCCATTCGCGAAGACTTGCCGTTTTCGGTCAATCTTCCCGCCGGCGACCAAGAGAACGTTGTGCGTGCCTTTGGCGGCATGACCAAAGCCAAGGGCGCCGCGCGGTTCTCGTCCGGATCATGGGTGCGTGGCGAAACCGGCGCGCCCTTGCTTGTCGGCGCGCGGGCAATGTTCGAATGCCGGGTGGCCGAAATCATTGTGCGGGCGTCGCACATGATCGTTATCGGCATCGTCTCAGGCGTCGCGCTGGATCGCGCTGACCGATCGCCGGTCTTCTACGCGCATGGGCGGTTCCTGACAGTAGGAGATGATGCCAACTAATCGCCGTTCACGCGGCGGCGCAGCGATTGCAATTTTAGATCGACCCGATCATGGGCGAACTATCAGAGGGAGTACGGCAATGCGCATTTGGAAGTCCCTTGTTCTGGCTGCACTCATGTCGGGCTTGGCGGGTAGCGCCACGGCCGAAGAGGTCGTCCTCAACGCCGTGCATTTTACGCCGACGCAGAACGGCTACGCCCAGAGCTTCTTGAAATTCGTTCAGAAGGTGAACGAAAAGGGCAAGGGCGTGGTCCAGATCAACGTCCGTGGCGGGCCGGAGGTCATTCCGCCGATCCAGCAGGGCGCGGCGCTCAGGAGCGGCCTGATCGACGTGATCGACACACCGGCAGGGCAGTTCCTCGAACTCGTGCCCGAAGGCGAGGTTTTCTCCGCATCGACGAAGACGCCCTGGGAGGTTCGCGACAATGGCGGCTGGGATTTCATCAACGGAATTTTCGAGAAGAAGGCCAATGCCCATCTGCTGGCGCATGTCGACGCGGGCTCGGGCTTCAACGTCTTCACCGTCGACGAACCCAAGCTCAACAGCGAAGGCAGCATCGACTGGGGCGGCCTGAAAATCCGTTCCTCGCCGCTCTATCGCGATTTCCTCGAATCGCTAGGCGCGACGGTGATCGTGCAGGCGCCGGGGGATGTCTACACCTCGCTCGAGCGCGGCGTCGTCAATGCCAACGCGTATACCGTATTTGGCTATGCGTCGTTCGGCTGGGACAAATTCACCAAATACCGTGTCGACCCGCAATTCTTCAAAACCGATGTGCTGATCTCGATCAACAAGGCCAAATGGGACACGCTGTCGCCCGAGGCGCAGAAGCTGCTTGCCGACACGGCCGTCGAATACGAGCGCGTGAGCTATGACGCCAATCTCGCCGAGTCCGAAAAGCAGGCACAGGCAATGATCGGCGGCGGGCAGAAGGTGATCAGCTTGACCGGCGCCGGCCGCGACAAATTCCTGGCGGCTGCCACGCAGGCGAGCTGGGCGAGAATGACCAAACGCGATCCCACCAACATCGATCAGTTGAAGAAATTCTTCCAGTAGCCCGAGCCGAGGGCGCTCGTGCGCCCCTTCATCAAGGTGGATATGAGGGTCGTGGGAAATGGAAGGATTGTTTGCAGCGATCGGGAAGCTGAGCCTTGCGTTGGCGGCGGCGGCAAAAGCAGTGCTTGGCCTCATCATCGTCGCGGTGGTTGCTGATGTGTGCGTCCGCAATCTGGGCCTGAGGCCGCTTGCCTGGGCAGTATCGGCGACGGAATACGGTCTGCTCTATGCGGCATTTCTGCCGATGCCCTGGCTGGTCCACAGCAAGGGCCATGTCTTCGTCGAGTTCCTGCGCCAGGCGCTGCCGGTGCGGGCACGGGCGGTGCTTGAAAAGCTGGTCTATCTCGCCTGCATTGCCGTCAGCCTCTACCTCGGCAGCGTCGCTCTGTCTTCGCTGACAAGTGCTGTGGCGGGCGGCGAATACGAAACGCGCAGTTTCGATATGCCGAAATGGCTGGTCTTTCTGCCCATCATGCTCGCCTTCTATCTCTCGGCGCTGGAATGGCTCAGATATCTGCTCGGCCGTGACACGCTGTACACGCTCGATCCGCTGGAAATGGAAGGGCTCTGAGGAGTGGCCTGGCTGTTTCCATTCGCCGTGCTCGTTGGCACCATCCTTGTCTTGATGGGCCTTGGGCTGCCGGTCGCCTTCGCATTCTTCGTCACCAATGTGATCGGGCTGTACCTGTTCTTCGGCGGTTCGATCGGCGTGACGCAGATGGTCGCCAACTTCTCCGACGCTGTCTCGACCTATGCGCTTGCCCCGCTGCCGATGTTTCTTGTCATGGGCAGCCTGTTCTTCCGCTCCGGCCTCGGCGAGAAGGTCATCTACGCGCTCGACCTGTGCATCGGCAATCTGCGCGGACGTCTTGCCTATGTCGTCCTCGCCGCCGGCACGATCTTTTCCGCGCTGTCAGGTTCCAGCCTTGCCAATACCGGCATGATGGGCTCGCTGATGGTGCCCGAGATGCTGAAGCGAGGCTACAAGCCGCATATGGCCTACGGCCCGGTGCTTGGCGCCGGAAGCCTTGCCGTCATCATCCCGCCATCCTCGCTGGCTGTCTTGCTCGGCTCGCTTGCCCAGATCGATGTCGGCGCGCTGCTCATAGCAGGGGCTCTGCCTGGACTGCTGCTCGTTGTCATGTACGCGGCGCTGATCTTCGCGCAGACAAAGATCGATCCGGACGCCGCTCCGCACTATCCGGTGCCCGCCGTTCGTGCGGCCGAGAAGGTGAGGGCGGTCGCCGTCAACATCATTCCGATGAGCGTCATCGTGTTCATGGTGGTCGGCACGATCATCCTTGGGATAGCGACGCCGACGGAATCGGCCGGACTCGGCTGTGCCGCCGTCTTCGCCTTGTTGTTTGTCTACCGACGGTTCAGCTGGTCGGTTGTCTGGAAGTCGCTGGACGATGCGATGAAGGTCACCGGCATGACCTTCCTGATCATCTCGGCTTCGACGACGTTCTCGCAGATATTCGCCTTCTCCGGCGCCTCCAACGGCTTTATCCAGTTCATTGTGGGCTACGATCTTGGACCGTATCCCATGCTGCTCATGATGGTGCTCGTCATCCTGCTGCTCGGCATGTTCATGGATCAGGTCTCGATGATGCTGATCACGCTGCCGATCTTCCTGCCGATCGCCCAGCAATTCGGCTACGAGCCGGTATGGTTCGGGCTGATCCTGCTGCTCGCCTACGAGGTCGGCTTCACCACGCCGCCGTTTGGTCTGCTGCTGTTCATCATGATCGGCGTTGCGCCGAAAGGCACATCGCTCAAGACGGTTGCCATGGCTGCGGCGCCGTACATCGCGCTGACGCTTCTGCTGATCCTGCTGATTGTCCTCTTTCCGCAGATCGCTCTCTTTCTTCCGAATTTGATCTAGTCGAACTCGATCCAGCAGGTGTCCACATGCGCTTTGCCTATCTTGCTTTCTTCCATGATGACCGCGAGGCAAATTTGGCCATCGCCGGCGAAGATGTTGACGCCGTGCGGCGTGTGATTGCTTCAACGCCGGGTCTTGCGCTTGCAAACATCTATCTACCCGAAGTGGCGACGGACATGTTCAACAACGATGGTCCACCGCCGGTCTTTGGCTTCCAGCTCTATTTCGACGAACTGGCGGACATGGAGGCGGCGCTGGCGCCGTCCGGCCATCTGCAGGCGCTTGCCGCACCTGGTATGCTGTCGAGCATCGCCGGTTCGAGGCCGACGCAACAGGCAATGTGCGTGCGTCCGTTTCCCGTCGACGACGCTGGCGTCAAGACGTCCGGGCTCCCCTGCAGCTATCTTGTCCACTATCCCGGGCCGGCCGAAGACATGAATGCCTGGCTCTACCACTATGTGACGCATCATCCGCAATTGATGCGGGGCTTTCCCGGCATTCGCCACATCGAGGTTCTGTCGCGACTGGATTGGTGCGGTTCGCTGCCCTGGCCGCGGGTCGACCATATGCAGCGCAATCGCGTCATGTTCGACAGCCCAGCGGCGTTGACGCACGCACTGCAATCGCCGGCGCGGCTGGAGATGCGCGCCGACTACAAGACCTTCCCGCCGTTTTCAGGCGGCAGCCGGCATTTTCCGATGTCGACGGAAGCCGTGCATCCTTCGTCAAGGGCCACATAGGCAAACAGGTTTTTTGCCGACGCAGAAAATTTCTGGAGATTTCATGTACGACTTTCGCAAGAAATGTGTCTCTCTCGATCGCCTCATCGGTACCTTCTGTGCCATCCCGCACCCTGTGGCGGTCGAAGTGGCCGCCGCCAGCGGGGTCGATTTCCTGTGCATCGACTGGGAGCATTCGCAGATCGGCCGCGAACGGCTCGAGGATCTGATCCGCGCCGCCGATGTCCACAAGGTTCCCGCGATGGTGCGCGTTCCCGGCCACACGCCGGAGTGGATGGCCGCCGCGCTCGACGCCGGCGCGTCGGGTGTCCTGGTACCCCGCGTCTCCACGGCCGAGCAAGCGCGCGTGGCGGTCATGGCCTGCCGGTACCCGCCGGTCGGCGCCCGCGGTGTCGGCCCGGGCCGCGCCGCCGGTTACGGCTACAGCATTCCGGACTACCTCAAATCGGCCAACGATGTCCTGACGGTCGCCATCCAGGTCGAGACGGCCGAAGGGCTCGCCAACATCGACGACATCGTCCAGGTCGACGGCGTCGACGTGATCTTCATCGGTCCCGGCGACCTGTCGGTTTCGATCGACGCCATGGGGCCGGCCGGCCAGGAAAAGCTCAATGCAGCGATTATGAGGATCGCGGCCGCGGCGCGCACGGCCCGCAAGGCCGTCGGCATCTTTCGCCCTTCGGCGGATGATGTCGGCAAATGGTCGCGGCACGGCATCAGCTTCTACATGCTGGCCAGCGATACGATGTTTCTCGGGGCCGGCCTTGCCGCCGGCGTCGCCTCGGCGCACAGCGCCTCATAGCAAGAGTTTGCCATGAAGATCATCAAGACCGACGGCGTGTTGTCAGTCGAGGAGGAGCAGCTGCGCTACCTCGACGGCTTGAGCGCCGAGTTTGTCGAAAAGACGCTGCTCACGGAAGATGCCCTGATCGAACACTGCCGCGACGCCGACGCATTGATGGTATTGCGGGAGCCGATCACGGCTCGCGTTTTGGCGGAACTGAAGAGGCTCAAGGTCATCGGGCGGTTCGGCGTAGGGCTCGATTCGATCGACGTCGAGGCCGCCAGCCGAGCCGGTGTTCAGGTAACCTACGTGCCGGACGCCAATCTGGTTGAAGTCAGCACCCACGCCATGGCCCTGATCCTGGCCTTGACGCGCAGGCTGAAACAGTTCGACAGCGCGGTGCGCGCCGGCCGCTGGGCTGCAATGACCGACGGCGCCGGCATCACGCGGCCCGACAGGCAGATCCTCGGCCTGATCGGCTTCGGCCAGATCGGGCGGCTGACTGCCGAGCGGGCGCGGGTCTTCGGCTACCACATCATCGCCTACGACCCGCATATGCCGGCCGAGCGCATCGCGGCCGGTGGTGCCGAACCGGTCGGCTTCGACGAGCTGCTGGCCAGGGCCGACATCGTCTCGCTGCACGTTCCAGCGACACCGGAGACCAGAAACATCATGTCGGCGGAAGCCCTGTCGCGGATGAAGGAAGGGGCGATACTCATCAACGTGGCCCGCGGCGGCCTTGTCGACGAGGTCGCATTGGCGGACGCGATCCGGCGCGGCCATCTGGCAGGCGCCGGCATCGACACGTTCGAGCGGGAGCCGCCTTCGCCCGACAATCCGCTGCTGGCGCTGGACACCGTCCTGGTCAGTCCACACGCGGCGCACTACTCGACCCAGTCTTACGCGGAGGTTCGCAACAAGGTGTTTGCCGATGTCGCATCGGTCCTGCGCGGCGGCAAGCCGGTATATCCGGTCAACCGGATATGACCAATTCCCGATGTCGGCACCACCTCTATCCGCCTGCTCCGAGGAACCCAAGTCCTGCAAGTCGGGGTTCGCAGGGCGATAAGGGCAGCGCAACCTGTCGCGATTTATCCGGTTTGCCACATTTTGTTCTTGCTTTGTGCCGGCAGCTATGCTACTAATTTGGGTATGGTGCTGATTCGCACTGAGGACCCGCCGCAAGGCGGTTTTTTTGTCTTTAGGTTTCAGCGCCATCCGTCGAGGCTCAACTCGGCTTGTCGCGACGCTCGACGATGTAGATGTGATCGGCGGCCAGCACCACGTCGCCATGCTGGTTGATCACCTCGCAGCGCTCGACGACCCGGCCTGAATCGGGTCGCTTCGGGTCGTCTTCCTTGGCCGAGATGGTGGTGCGGGTCCTGATCGTATCGCCGATGAACACCGGCTTGATGAAGCGCAGCCTGTCGTAGCCATAGGAGAAGGCAACCGGGTTGACGACGCTGGCCGTCAGCCCGACGCCGACCGAAAACACCAGCGTGCCGTGGGCGATGCGCTGCCCGAACGGCGTCGTCTTCATGAACTCGGCGTCCATGTGGTGGGGAAAGAAATCACCGGTATGGCCGGCATGGACGACGAAATCGGTCTCGGTGATCGTGCGCCCGCTGGTCACGCGCGACGAGCCGATCCGGTAGTCCTCGAAATAGACAGTCTGCTCCATGTCAGGGCCTCGCCGCTATCGGTGTTGCCGGCGCCGCGCTCGATCGGTAGGCGGCTTCGACCAGCGCCATGGTGTTCCAGCCGTCCTCGACGGAACTGACAAGCTCGGCGTCCTCGCCCGATGCATAGCGCTGGACATTGGCCATGCGGCCGGCAAAGGCGTCCGGAAACCATGCGCCGACGAGTGGAACCGCAATCCAGTCCGTGCCGCCTTTGGGGTAGATTTCGAGAATGTCCGGCTCGCCGCGCGGATAGTCGAGGTTGACGCCTAGTTTGAGGTAAGCGGCGCCTTCGGTGCCGCAGATGCGGAATTCGCAGGCCTGGTGTTTTCGACCGAATTTGTGATCGTGGTTGATCGACAGTGCACAGCGCACGGTGTCGCCATAGTCGAGGATCGCGCTGGTGCGCGTTTGCGCAACCTTATGGCCGGGATGGCCGAGTGTCTTGGCGTGAACCCCCTTGGGGTCGCCGAGCAATTGCCGGATCAGGTCGAGATAATGGATGGAATGCATGGTGATCTCGACGCGCGGCGCCTGCAACAGGAATTCCCAGAGCTGCCAGGGTGTCGCCAGCGCCAGCCATGCGTCGAAATCGACCACGTCGCCGAGCCAGCCCTTGGCGATCGCATCCCTGAGCGCCAGCATCATCGGCGCGAAGCGGAGCTGGAAATTCACCGCCGCCTTCAGGTCTTTGGAGCGGCAGATTTCGAGGATGTCGGTCGCCTCGATGAGATTGCTGCCCATCGGCTTCTGGATCAGCGCCACCGCACCATCGGGCAGCGCCCTGAGCACCCCGGCATGATAGGCCGGCGGCGTCGCCAGATCGAAGACGGCGTCCTTGATTGACGCAGCTTCCTCGACCGACCGGTAAGCGGTGACGCCCCATTTCTGCGCCAGTCCTTCCGCCTTGGCCAGGTCGGGGTCGAAAAGCCCGGCAACCGGGAAACCGGCTTTCCCATAGGCCGGGAAATGCGCATCGCCGACGATCGAGCCGGCGCCGAAAATCACGATCGGCTTGGGCTTTGACGGCTGTGCCCAGGCCTGGGAGAGCGAGGCAGGATCGAAAATGTCATCAGTCATAATGGAAGACTTCGTCCATCGACGCCCACCACTCGCCCTCCTTGCGGGTCGGCAGCGGCTCCTGACATGGCATGCAGAGCGCCCACCATTCCTGCGTCGTGGGATCGGCGGCCATCTTGGCCATGTCGGCGGCATAGTCGGTGCCGTGGTACTCGAAGGTGCTGAACAAAAGGTGCTCCGGCTCCCTCAGATAAATCGAATAATTCTTGATGTTGCAGGCGGAAATCATCTTGAGGACGTCCGGCCAGACGGCAGCGTGAAGCCGCACATACTCGGCGACTTTCTCCGGCTTGAGGCCGAGCACCATTCCCATTCGCTGCATGTCCGCCTCCTACTTCACTATCGCCATGGTGAATTCCGCGATGCTCTTCGACTTGATCGCATCCCAGTCCCAGTCGATGCCGATGCCGGGCTCGTCCGGCGCCAGCGCGTGCCCGTCCTCGATTCGCATTTTCTTGCCGGTCAGCTCGTCGAGCTGGGGAATATACTCGACATATCTGCCGTTCTGAACGGCGCATGTCAGGCTGACATGCAGTTCCATCAGGAAATGCGGGCAGACCGGTATGTCGAACGCCTCGGCTGCATGCGCCACCTTCAGCCACGGCGTGATGCCGCCGATGCGGCCGACATCGACCTGCACGATCGAGCACGCGCCCTTCTGCATATATTCGCGGAAATGCCGGATCGAGTAGAGCGACTCGCCGACGGCGATCGGCGTCGACGTCGCATTCGACAGGCGGATATGGCCGTCTATGTCGTCGGCCGGCAACGGTTCCTCGATCCAGGCGAGATCGAGTTCACGCAAGCGCTCGGCCCGGCGGACTGCCTCGTCGACCGAGAAGCCCTGGTTGCAGTCGGTCATGATCTCGTAGGAGTCTCCAACCGCCCGGCGCACCGCCGTCAGCCGGGCAAGATCCTCGGAGCCGTGCGGCTTGCCGATCTTGACCTTCGAGCCGCGAAACCCCTTGGCCTTGGCGGCCAGCGCATCCTCGACCAGCGCCTCGGTTTCGATATGCAGCCAGCCGCCTTCGGTCGTGTAGAGCGGGCAGCGGTCCTTGGCGCCGCCGGCAAGCTTCCACAGCGGCAGCCTCTGTTTCTTGGCCCGCAGGTCCCAAAGGGCAGTGTCGATGGCCGCGAGCGCGATTGCCGTGATCGCGCCGATCGTCGTGGCATGGGTGGCGAACTCCAGCTCGTGCCAGATCGCCTCGATCATGTCGGCGTCGCGGCCGATCAGCCGCGGCGCAAGGTGGTCGGCCAGCAGCCGCATCACCGAGGAGCCGCCCGTGCCGATCGTATAGCTGTAGCCGGTGCCGACCGCGCCGTCGGCGTCGGTGATGGTGACGATCGGTGTTTCCTGGCTGACAAAACTCTGGATGGCATCGGTGCGCTTGACCTTCGGCACCAGGTCGACCATCCGCAGTTCGATTTTCTCGATCTTTGCCATGATTTTAACCTCGCAATGTCTCGCCCGTTTCGGCGGAAAACAGATGGGCCTGCGACAGGTCCAGGCTCATCTTGACCCGGTCGCCGGCTTTCAGCGGCTTTGGATTGAGCATCCGCGATACCCAGTCGCTGCCGTTGAATTCGGCGAACACCAGCGTCTCGTTGCCGAGCGGCTCGGTGATGGTCACCGGCAACTCCACCTGGTGGACGTCGACGTCTTCGCCGGAGCTGATGCCATGCCCGGTCGGATAGATGTCGTCGGGCCTGAGGCCGAACACGACTTTGTCGCCGGCCTCGATATTGGCCTTGAACTGGCTGGGCAAAGGCAGCCTCTCGCCGCTGGCGAACAGCAACTGTCCGTCGTCGACAACCGCCTCATGCAGATTCATCGGCGGCGAGCCGATGAAGCCCGCGACGAAGCGTGTCTGCGGCCGGCGGAAGACCTCGTCGGGTGTGCCGACCTGCTCGATGAAACCGTCACGCATGATGACGATACGGTCCGCCAATGTCATCGCTTCGACCTGGTCATGGGTGACGTAGATCACTGTCGACTTGACCTTGGCGTGCAGCTTCTTGATCTCGGTGCGCATCTGCGTCCGAAGCTTGGCGTCGAGATTGGAAAGCGGCTCGTCGAACAGGAAGACGTCGGGATCGCGCACGATGGCGCGGCCCATGGCGACGCGCTGGCGCTGTCCGCCGGACAGCTGCGACGGCCGGCGGTCGAGCAACTGGTCGAGGCCGAGAATGCCGGACGCTTCGGCGACGCGACGGTCCATTTCTTCTTTCGCGGCGCCCGCTATCTTGAGCGAGAAGCCGAGGTTTTCGCGCACGGTCATATGCGGATAGAGCGCGTAGGACTGGAACACCATCGAGATGTTGCGCGAGCGCGGCGGCAGGTCGTTGACCATGCGGCCGCCGATCTCGATGATCCCGTCGCTGATCGCCTCGAGGCCGGCGATCATGCGCAGGGTTGTCGACTTGCCGCAGCCGGACGGCCCGACCAGCGCGATGAATTCGCGGTCGGCGACCTCGAGATCGATGCCGTGCACCACCGCCACCGGGCCATAGCTTTTGGTGAGGTTCTTGAGGGATACAGTTGCCATGTCAGCCTTTCACCGCGCCGGAAGTGAGGCCGCCGACGAGGTGTTTCTGGACGATGAAGGTAAGCGTGAGCGCCGGTATGACCATGACCACGGCGAGCGCGCACATGCCGCGCCAGTCGATGGTGAATTCGGCCGTATAGTCGAGCAGGCCGACCGGCAGGGTCTTGGAGTTGATCGAGCGCGTCAGCTGCGAGGCGAGCGCGAACTCGTTCCAGGAGGTGAGGAAGGCAAAGATGCCGGCCGAGGCGATGCCGGGCCCGGCGAGTGGAAACTCGACCTGCCAGAAGGCCTGCCAGCGCGTGCAGCCGTCGATCTGCGCGGCTTCGGCGAGATCTTTCGGCACCTGGCGGAAAAAGCCGTCGGTCAGCCAGACGGTGAAGGGCACGTTGAGCGCGACATAGACCAGGATCAGCCCGAAATGCGTGTCGATGATGCCGAGCCGCGCAAAGACGAAGAACAGCGGCAGCGACAGCGCGATGCCGGGCACCGTGCGCGTCAGCATCAGGCCGAGGAACATCGCCGACTTGGCGCGAAAGCGGTAGCGGGCAAAGGCGTAGCCGCCGGCCATGCCGATGACGATGGCGATCACCGTCGAGGTCACCGAGATGATCAGCGAATTGCGGAAGTAGTCGAGCACCGGAATGCCGCCCTGGCCGACGCCGCTGAACATGGCGATGTAAGCGTCGAGCGAAAGCTGCTGCGGAATCCACACCGGCGGCTTGGCCATGATTTCGACGGTCGGCCGCAGCGACGACAGCACGATCCAGATGCCGGGCAGGCAGATGACCAGCATGGCCAGGAACAGTCCGATGCCGTGAACGATTCCGAGCGCTTTGTTGCCGACGCGATGCAGGCTGTTCTGGTCCATCCTCACCACTCCGCCGCGATCTGCGTGCGCGCTGCGGCGAGCTTGCGGTAGAAATAGACGGTGAACAGGATCGACAGCAGGATCGAGAAATAGGCCATGGCATTGGCCATTCCCATCCTGGCGTCGCTGTAGGCGGTGCGGGCGACCAGCGTCCAGACCAGTTCGGTGCGGCCGGCGGGGCCGCCGTCGGTCATGATCTTTACGATGTCATAGGCGCGCGCGACGTCGAGTGAGCGGATGGTCATGGCGATAAAGGCAAACGGCATGATGAACGGCCAGGTGACATAGCGGAATGTCTGCCACGGCGTGCAGCCGTCGACGCGGGCCGCCTCGACCGGTTCGCGCGGCATCGCCAGCAGCCCGGCCAGGATCAGGATCGCGAACACCGAGGTCGACGACCAGATCTCGGCGATCAGGATGGCGATGAAGGCGAGATTGCCGTCGATCAGCCACGGGATGGCGCGATCGGTCAGGCCGAGCCCCTGCAGGGCGTTGTTCACCAGGCCGATATTGTCATTGAACATGAATTTGAACTGGAAGCCGACGAGGATCGGCGAAAACATCATCGGAAACATCATGATGGTGCGCAGGATCCGCTGGCCGCGCGACGCCTTCTCCACCAGCAGGGCCAGCCCGAGCCCGATCAGCATTTCCAGGTTGAGCGCGACGGTCAGCAGCACCACGGTGCGGGCAAAGGCGACCCAGAAAGCGCGGCTGGTCAAGATGGTGACGTAGTTGCGCGCGCCGATGAAGACCCAGAACGTCTCCGGCCTGGTCAGCCGGAACGGCGTGAAGCTGGAATAGAGCGAAAGCAGCAGCGGCACCACCACCACCGCCGCCAGAACGATCACCGCCGGCAGCAGGAGCAGCAATGGCGGCGAAGGTCTCCAGCCTTTCATGGCGATCCGGTTCTGGTTGGTGCCCGGACACCGAAGGCCGCCATCGGCGAGCTGGGATCAAGACAAAGCGTGTTGCGCATGGTTCGTAAAAAAGTTCGGGGGCGCCGCTCTTCGATGAGCGCGGCGCCCCCTTGGGAGAATGGTCAAAGCTTGCCGGCGTCCTCGAGGATCTGGGTGGCCTTGGCGGCAGCGTCGTCCAGCGCCTGCTTGGAGGTCTTGTCGCCCAGGATGGCGGCCTGCAATTCGGGATAGACGGCATTGGAGATTTCGATCCATTCAGGTGTCTGCGGCACGGCAAAAGCGTGCTTTGCCTCTTCCTGGAAAGCCGCCAGCACTTCCTTCTTGTAAGGATCGCTGGCCGCCTGCTGGATGTCCCAGTCCCACACCGCCGTGCGGGTCGGCAGTGGACCGCCTGCTGCTTCAAGCTTCTGGCTGTCCTCATTGGTCAGGAACCAGACCAGCGATGCCGCGGCTTCCTTGCTGGCGCAGTTTTCGGTGACCGAAAATCCGTGGTGCCCCGACCAGCCGGTGCGAATGCCGGCCGATCCCTTCGGCGCCACCTTCACGCCGACATTGCCGGCGACCTTCGACGACTTCGGATCGTTGAAGAAGCCTGCCCAGCCCGGCCAGTCGAGGTTGATGGCGACGGTGCCCGAGGCAAAGCCCTGGCCGAGATCGTCCCACAGATAGTTGGTGGTGCCGGCCGGCACCGCCTTGGCCTTGTAGAGATTGACGAACCAGTCGAGCGCGTGCACGCCGGCTTCCGAGTTGAAGGCCGGCTTGCCATCCTTGTCGAGATATTCGCCGCCGTCGGCGATGAGCATCTCGTAAAAGCGGCCGTTGATCGCCTCTTCCTTGCCGGCGAACTGGGTACCGTAGAAATCGGGCGGGCTGGCGAAGAATTCCGCCTGCTGGGCGACCTCGTCCCAGGTGTCGGGCGGTGTCAGTTCCTTGCCGTACTTGGCCTTGTAGGCGGCCTTCTTGGCTTCGTCCTGGTAGAGGCTCTTCTGGTAGTAGAGCGCCGACACGTCGAACTGCGCGCGCGGCAGCATCACCAGCTTGCCGTCGAGCGTCGAGGCCTTGATCGTCGACGGCACGAAGGCGTCGATCTCCTCCTTCGGCAGCAGCTTGTTTAGGTCGGTGTAGATATCAGGATATTGCGGCGCGAAGGACGAGTGGTTCGACCCGACGCACCAGTTGATGCTGCCGGAGGCGATGTCCGACTTGATTTCCTTGTCGAGCTCGAAGTGATTTTTCTTCGAGATCACGTTGACCTTGGCGCCGGTCAGTTTTTCCCATTCGCCGATGCGCGCGTACAGCCCTTCATATTGCTGGCCGCCGATCAGCTTGGCGTCGATGGTGACGCCGTCGAATTTGCCGGGCAGGTCGGCAGCAAGGGCACTCGCACCCAGTGCGAGCAGCGTTACGCCGGCCGACAGGCCGCAAAACAGTTTCGTCATTGGTATCCTCCCAAGAGTCTGCGTCGATCCATAGCGAGGGCTGATCGGCAGCTTCATTCATATACAAACAAAACATTTATAGGATCGTCAAGCCGAAAGTTCTTCCGGAAGCAATGCCGTTATGCGTATATGAAAGATGAAATTCACTGGAGAAGCCCAATGGCAGAGGACGAGGAAGACGACCGCTATCGAGCCCCGGCGTTGGACAAGGGGCTCGACATTCTCGAGCTGCTGGCCGGCGTCGACGGCGGCCTGACGCAGGCGGAAATCGCCAAGAAGCTCGACCGCAGCCCGAACGAGTTCTACCGCATGCTGGACCGGCTGGTGCGGCGCGGCTACGTCACGCGGCCGGATGGCGACCGTTATTCGCTGACGCTCAAGCTGTTTGGCCTGGCGCAGCTGCACGCGCCGGTGCGCCGGCTGGTTTCCTATGCGACGTCGCTGATGCGCGAACTGGCCGAAACCACACAGCAGGCAAATCAGTTGGTTGTCTTCGACCGCGGTTCCGCGGTGGTGATCGCACAGCAGGAAGCGCCGGATTACTGGGGCATCTCCATTCGCGTCGGCTCGCATATCAGCCTGTTCGACACCGGCTCCGGCCATGTCTTGCTGGCGTTCCGCCCGCCGGAAGAGCGGCAGATGATGATCTCAGAACATCTGCGCAGCACCGACAAGCCACCGCAATCGCCGGAATTCTTTGCCCGCCTCGACCAGATCCGGGAACGCGGCTACGAGATGATGGCATCGATGCAGACCGCCGGTGTCTTCAACCTGTCGACACCGGTTCTTGGTTCGGACGGCAGGGCGATCGCCGCGCTGTCGATCCCCTACATAACCCTGGTCAACGCACCCAAGGCGCCCGACATTACGAGGACGATTGAGCTGCTGCTGGCAGCGACCGAAAAGCTGTCGCAACTGGCGGGATCGACCGTCAAGCAATCGAGATGAATTCTTATTTGAATGAAGAATTTCTCCGTGAGATGATCTCGAAGTCGCCAAGGAGGAGCGCGCCACCATGATCTTCGACACCCATCTGCACCTGATCGACCAGTCCGCGCTGCGCTATCCCTGGCTGGCCGGCGTGCCGGCGCTCAACCGCGATTTCCCCTACGACGAATATGCAGTCCAGGCCCGCCGCGCCGGCATCGAGGGCGCATTGCATATGGAGGTCGATGTCGATCCTGCCGACATCGAGGCTGAAACCAGCCGTGTCAAAGCGCTGTCGCGGGAAAAGGCCAGCTTGCTGCGGGGGGCAATTGCCTCCTGCCGTCCGGAAGAGCCCGGCTTTGCCGCCTATCTCGAGCGCCAGCGCGCCGATCCTTTCGTCAAGGGCTTTCGCCGCGTGCTGCACGTCATGCCGGACGAGCTTTCGGAGGGCGCGCTGTTTCGTGAAAACATCAAGCGGCTTGCCGGCAGCGGCCTGACCTTCGACCTTGTCGTTCTGCCGCACCAGATCCCCAAGGCGATTGCACTCGCCGACCTCGCGCCGGACGTGCAATTCGTGCTCGACCATTGCGGCGTGCCCGACATCAAGGGTGGTGCCGAGCACCCCTGGCGCGAGCACATGGCGGAGATTGCACTGCGCCCGAACGTCGTCGGCAAAATTTCCGGTGTGGTCGCCTATGCGGATGCCGGATCCTGGACTGTCGAAACGCTGCTTCCCTATGTCGAGCACACCATCGAATGCTTCGGTTGGGATCGCGTCGTCTGGGGCAGCGACTGGCCGGTCTGCACGCTCGGCGGCGGGCTTGCGACCTGGGTGGCTGCGACGCATGCGCTGCTCGCCGGTGCAAGCATCGATGAACGGCAAAAGCTGCTCTCCGGCAATGCGAAGCGGCTTTGGAGCTTGTAGAGCATTTTGCAGCCAAGTGGGATCACTTGGCGTCGCACAAATGCGGCTAAGACGAAGGCGGCCTCAGATCGTCGCCGACACGTGCCGCTCGCGACCGTAGAGCGAAACCAGGAGCACGATGACCAGGCCAAGTGCCGCCTGCACGGTCGAGGGCCGGAAGCCGAGGCCGATCAGCAGCGTGTTGATCTCCGTCAGCACCAGCACGCCGGCAATGGTGCCGAAATAGCTGCCGCGGCCGCCGATAAGGGCGGCGCCGCCGACCACCACTGCCGCGATCGTCTGGAACAGATAGGGCTGGCCGACATCGCCATAGGCAGAGCCGGTGAAGCCGAGCAGCAGCACGCCGGCTGCGGCGGCGAAGAAGGCGCTCGCGGCATAGGTCACGGTCCACATGCGGACTGGATCGATCAGCGCCAGCGGCGCAGCACCTGGATTGCTGCCTAGGGCGTAGAGACGGCGGCCGTATGGCGTGCGCGCCAGCACCAGCGCCACCAGCAAGGTCAGCACCGCGACGCATGGCACCAGCCCCGGCACCGGCAGCGGTCCGACCGAACCGCCGATCGAAACGAAGGCGGAAACCGCTTGCGGCGCCGATCCGGACGGAAAGCCGCCGGTCCATAACAGGACGGCGCCTTGCACGATCATGCCAGTGCCGAGCGTGACGATCAGGGGGTGGATATCGAGCCCGCGCGAGATCAGGCCGTTCAGCGCCCCGATCAGTATGGCGAGCGCGACGACGACTGCGCAGACAAGGGCAAAATTCCAGCCGCCGCCGTAGAGCTGTGCGGCAACGACATTGGCAAAGCCGATGATGAAGGGGATCGACAGATCGATACCGCCCAGGATTACGACGAGGGTCTGGCCGATCGATGCCACCGCCAGCAGCGAGGCGATCACCAGCAGCGCCCGGATGGCGAACGGCTGGGAGTAACCCGGGATGAGCAAGGTGCCAAGGAGATGCAAGGCGACAGCGACGGCAAAGGCACCGGCGACGCGGGCATTGGTGGATTGGAACCAGGTCTGGCGCATGCTTCTCAGCCTTTCCCTCCCGAGAGCCGTTCCTGCAGCGCCGTCATGATGACGGCCACAACCAGGATCGCGCCATAGGCGATCTGCAGCACATAGGTGGAGACGTTGAAGGCGGTCAGCACGCTCTGCAGCAGGAAGATGTCGACAGCGCCGATGGCGGCGCCGGCGAGCCCGCCGCGCCCGCCGGCAAGGCTGACGCCGCCGAGCGCCACCGCGGCAATCGCGATCAACGTGTAGGTTGGCCCGATATTAGGGTCGGCCGAACCGATCAGGGCGGTCAGCATGAGGCCGGCACAGGCGGCAAGTATGCCGGTCATGACATAGGCGATGAAACGTACTTTCGTCACCGGAATGCCGGCCGTGTAGGCGGCGCGGTCGTCGCTGCCCACCGCCATCAGCTGGTCGTAATAAGGCGTCTGTCGCACCAGCCACCAGAACAGGAAGATCAGCGCCAGCGGCAGTGCCGACCAGGGTCCGGCCATTGCCTTCAGCCAGCCCGGCGCCGGCCCGATCGGCGCCGGCAGGACGGTCAGCGTCATGCCGGTGAGGATCAGATAGGTGCCGAGCGTCGCAACGATCGGCTGGATGCGAACGATGGTCGCCAAGAAGCCGTTGGCAGCGCCGACGATTGCGCCGATCAGAAGCGCCGCCGGCACGATGACCAGCGGCGAAGACATGCCAAGCCTGAGAAACAGCAGCTGGATCACCATCGCATTGACGAAGCCCATCAATGGCCCGACGGAAATGTCGATGCCGCCGCGCCCGGCCAGGATCACCGGAGCCGAGGCGACCGCTGCGCCGATCAGCGGCGCGGCGAGCCCGATCAGCGCGCCCCAGGCGGCAGGATGGAAGCGCGCCGGATTAAGCAGCAGATTGACCGCGATCAGGATGACCAGCAGAACTGCCGCAAAGCTAGCGCCGCGCCATCGCGCCGCCATGCGCCGCAACCCGCTCATGCGGCGCGTCCGAACATGGCGGCTATCACCGTATCGCTTTTCATGTCGTCTCCGGTGATTTCGGCCGCGACCTGCTGTTCGCGAAATACCAGCACGCGATGGCAAAGCAGCAAGATTTCCTCGATCTCGCTCGACAGGATGACCAGCGCCATGCCGTCGGCGGCCAGCCTGCGGAACACGTCATAAAGGACGTGGCGCGTCGCCACGTCGACACCGCGCGTCGGATCATTGAGGAGCAGGATCGCCGGTTCCAGCGCCAATGCGCGGGCCAGCAGCACCTTCTGCTGGTTGCCGCCGGAAAGCGTGGTGATCGGGGCGTCCGGCCGTGGCGCGATGATCGACAGTCTGTCCCGGTAGCTCTCATAGCGCTGCCGCCGCGCGGCGAAGCTGAGCAGACCGAAACGCATATCGCGCGACAGCGTCGAGACGGCAAAATTGTCGAGCACCGATTGGGTCGGAAAAATGCCGGTGGTGCGCCGGTCGCGCGGCAAATAGGCGATGCCGCCGGCGACCGCCTTGCGGAAATTGGTGATCGCGCGCGCTCCGGTTGGCGCCTCGACGGTCACCTCGCCGCCGGCCGGGCGTTCCAGGCCGGCCAGCACTTTCAGGAACCGCTCCTGTCCGTGGCCGTCGAGGCCGGCAAGGCCGACGATCTCGCCCGGCCCAATGGTTTGCGTCATGGGGCTTGCGCCCGGCGCGATCACCAGGCCGCGCACCGAAAGGCTGGCGCGATCAGCCATGCGCCAGCTCCGCCGCCGTGCGTGGCGCCATTGCCTTGAGAAGTTCGGATGCGGTGGACGTGCCGCGTTCCTCAGTCGTGACCACGCTGCCGCCGCGCAGCACGGAAATCCGGTCCGAAAGCGACATCACCTCGTCCATGCGATGGGTGATGAACAGGATCAGGCAGCCTTCCGAAGCAAGCTTGCGCATCATGGCAAAGACCGCCTCGCGATCGGCAAAGTCGAGCGCAGCCGTAACCTCGTCAAGGATGAGAATGCGCGGGCTGCGGACCACAGCGCGGGCGAGCACTACCAATTGCTGAACCGCAAGCGGCAATTGCCCGGCCAACTGGTCGAGCGGGATCTCGGTCACCGCAAAGCGCTTCAGCACCGCTTGCGCGCGTTGCCGCCGCTCGGCGCGCGGCACGGTGCGCGTCAGCAGGCCGTCGAGGCCGAGCAGGATGTTGTCCGTCACCGAACGGTCAGGCGCGATCAGCACTTCCTGGAACACAGTGGCGAACCCGACGCCCTGGAACGCCGCCGGCGAGAGGCCGGTAAAGGGCGCTCCGTCGAGCAGGATCGCGCCGCTGTCCGGCTGGACGATTCCCGACAGCAGCTTGACCAGGGTGCTCTTGCCCGAACCGTTCTCGCCCAGGATGGTGTGGATCGTGCCGGCGCGGAATGCGATGGAGGCATTGGCCAGCGCAATCGTTTCGCCGTAGCGTTTCGAGATGGCCTGGACTTCCAGCATGAGCAATCCTGATGGAGAAAGCCGGCACCGCTGGTGCGGAGCCGGCCCTCATAAATGCTACTTGGCGCAGGCGTCCGGCACCTTCGAATAGTCCCAGCCCTTGGTCGGTGCCGGATTGGCGAAATAGGCATCGAGCCATTCCTCCGGCATCGGATCCTTCGGCGGGACCGGGAAGATCGAGACGGCGTCCGGCGTCATGCAGTCCTTGTACCAGGCGCCGAGGTCGGCATTGTGCACCGGCGGAATCGGGATCAGCAGCGTGTTGAGCTTGGGCTTCTGCCCATCCAGCATGCGCGCCCCGACACGAAACAGCGTCTCGGCCGTCCAGTGCGGCAGAACCGCATGGCCTTCGAAGCGGTATTTGTCGGGATTGGCCTTCCAGTAGCCGAGCGCATCGCCGGTGATCGAGCCGGTGATCAGCGGGGCAGGGCGGCCGGCCTCGGCAAAGGCCTCGGCGACGACGCGGCTTTCGCTGCCCGTCGTCCACACTGCATCGATCGGCGCCGGATTGGTGGCGATTGCCTGCAGCACCGCCGTCTTGGTGACGTTGGCCGTCCAATTTCCGTTGACGGTGCGCGAGACCTTGAGCTTTGAATTTTCGGCCAGCGCCTTGTCGGCACCCTGGCGCTCCTGCACGACGATCGGGTGACCGGCAATGCCTTCGACCAGAAGCACGCTGCCGCCGTCCGGCATTGCTTTGCCGATCGCCGTCATCATGTCGTAGCCCCAGCGCGCATAGTTGGAATCGACATTGATCGCATTCGCGCTGGTCACCGACCCAGCTGCCGTGATGAAGGGGATGCCGGCTTTGGCTGCGGCATCGATGGCATCGTCCAGCGCCGTCGCCGAGCCGGGGATCGAGGTGATGATCGAGCATTTCTTGTCGATGAAGGCGCGGATCTGGTTGATCTGCTGACTGGCGTCATTGTTGGAATCCGACACCTCGAAGCTCGCCACGGTGCCGTCGGCGATCAGGCCGTCGACCAGCCGCTTCAACTCCTTGGTCACGGTGACGCGCCACGGATTGCCCTGGTAGGACTCGGAGTGGCACCATTTCCACGGCTTTGACGGCGGCGTGAAATTATCCCAGGCCGACGGCAGCACCTTCTGCGGCGCGCCGTCATATTGTGCCTTCAGTTCGGTCGGCAATCCAGCAATCACGCCCGAAACGTCTTGAGCGCAGGCTATGGTCGTGACCGATGCAAGTGCGGTTGCGGCCATAAGGCCGCGGATCAGGCTGTTCATGTTCTCCTCCGTTCGGTTGTTCAGGCTCCTCCGCCGGCAACGCCGGACACCTGCGTCGAAAGGCTCTCCCGAAACAGGCGATTGAGATCGGCAACGACGCGAGCGGCATTGTGCCTTTCGCTCAGGCCGAGATTGATGCGATCGGACGCCGCCTGCTGGAACGCCATGTAGCCGTCGTGCCGCGGCCTCACCCAGGCACCTTCGAGCGTGGCCCGCGTGTCCTTGTAGAAATTGCCGGCGGCGGCGTTGACGGCGGCATCCGCCCAGGCTGCCGCATGGCCGGGCTGGCCGCCGGCCGAGGCGTAAGGGCCGCGCTGCACGTCACCGCTGGCGATCCAGTAGGCGAAGTCGATTGCTTCCTGTCCGGCCTTCGAGAAGGCCGACACGGCGATGCCGGTCCCGCCGAGCGCCGAGCCTTTGGGGCCGGCATTGCCAGCGGCCGGGATATCCGCGAAAGCCAGGCGGTTGGGTCGAAACCCGGCGATGGCATAGGAGACATAGCCATAGATCAGCGGTGCGCAGGCGATCCGCGAGCCGGATCCGGCCATTTGCTCCAGAACCGCGATCGGATCCATGCCAAGACAGGCCGGGTCGACGAGGGCTGCGATCTCGCGCATCATCTCGAAGACCTGCTTGCCCGCTGCCGGATCCACATGGTCGCCAGGGCCTTCACCGGCGGGTCGGCCGAGATTGCCGGCAAGCGTGTAGAACACCATCAGCGAATGCGGCGGCCTGAGCGGCAACAGCACGTGGCCTTGCCGGGCCAGATCGAGGGCATCGGCCCAGCTCGCCGGCGCAGCCGAAAGCATGTCGGGCCGCCATGCCTGCACCTGGCTGGCCGCGTCGATCGGAAACGCCCACTGCCGGCCTTGCCAGTTGTAGCTCGGAAAGGACCGGCCGACACTGCCCGCCGTAAGTGCTGCACGTTCGGCTTCCCGGCCGGCGACATCGAGCGGCGCCAGGCAATTCTCGGCGGTGATCTGGCCGACATGCGGATGGTCGACGACGATTAGGTCGTAGGCACGAGCCAGTTCCTCGACCGGGAAGGATTCGAAATCCTGCAGCGAGCGCTTGTCCCATTCAACGGCGACGCCGGTGCGTTCCGTCCACACTGCCGAACAGGCGACCATCGGGTCATAGCCGCGCGGATGGCTCCAGGTCATGCCTTTGAGCGTGACGTCGCTCACAGCCCGAACTCCGCGCGGATTTTTGCGCTGTGCTCGCCGATGCGTGGCGCGGCCCGCTCGACCTTCGCGCGGATGCCGTCTACCCTGAGCGGCGAGCGCGTGGTGAGGATCGAAACATCATCCTCGCGCGTCACCGTCTGCAGCATGTCGAGGACCTGGAAGCCTTCGCTGGCCATCATCTCCGGCCAGGTCAAAACCTTGGCGCACCAGATGTCGGCAGGCTCGAGAATGGCAAGCCATTCGTCGACCGTCTTCGTTGCGATCTTTTGCGCGATGATCGCCTTGATCTCGTCGCGGGCGGTGAACCAGGTCGACGGCTGGTCGCGATAGGGCGCAAGCTCCTCGAGCCCGAGGAGATCGGCGAGTTTCGAGATCGGCGTCATGGCGATCGCCAGATAGCCGTCCTTGGCCGGATAGACGCCGTAGGGCGCCGAGAGATAGGCGTGCGCGCTGCGGAAGCTCGACCGCCGCGGCAGCCGGCGCCCGTCATTGAGATGCGTGGTCAGCACCTCGAACTGGAAGTCGACCAGCGCTTCGAGCAGGCTGGTCTCGACATGGCTGCCCTTGCCGGTCACGCCGCGCCGCACCAGTGCGGCGAGGATGCCTTGCGCGGCGGCGGAACCCGCCAGCATGTCGGCGATCGCCAGGCCGAAGGGCACCGGCCCTTGGTCCTCGTCGCCGTTCAGCCACATCACGCCGGAGCGGGCCTGCGCCAGCAGATCCTGCCCGGGCCGCTTGACCCACGGGCCTTCCTCGCCATAGCCGCTGATCGAGGCATAGACCAGGCGCGGATTGATCTTGCGCACCGCCTCGTAATCGAAGCCCAGGCGTTCGATGACGCCGGGCCTGAAATTCTGGATCAGCACGTCGGCCTTGGCCAGCAGGCCGCGCAGCGCCGCAAGGTCGGCCTCGTCCTTCAAGTCGATGGCAAGGCTTTCCTTGGCGCGGTTGATCGCATGGAAAATGGTGGAATCGCCGCCGATCTCGGTGTCGCTGAGATAGAGCCGGCGCGACAGATCGCCGCCGTCCGGCCGTTCGATCTTGATGACGCGAGCGCCGAGGTCGAGCAGTCGCAGCGAGCAGTAAGGCCCGGACAAGAACTGGCTCATATCGACAACGATGAGCCCGGTCAGCGGCAGTTCGGCAATGGCAGCCATTGCCTATTTCTCCGTCTTGCCGGCGAAATCGGCCGGATTGCGGTACTTCACCGTCTGCAGGTGCTCGCAATAAAGCACGAGCTCGCCTTCACCCTTGAAGACTTCATAGCTGGCGCGGATCAGCCCCATTTCCTTGTATTTTGGCTTCTTGTCGAGGTTGGAGCGGATCGAATAGATCGTGTCGCCTATGAACACCGGCTTGATGAAGCGCAATTTGTCGTAGCCATACGAAAAGGCGTTGATGCAATTGGTGGCGACGAGACCGAGCCCGGCCGAGAACACGAAGGCCCCTGCCACCAGCCGCTTTCCGAAAATGCCTTGCGTCTCGGCGAACATCTGGTCCTGCACGTATGGATGGATGTCGAGCACCAGCGTGTTGAAGAGATGGCTGTCGCCCTCGGCAATGGTCCGGCGCAGCGAGCGGATCTTCTGGCCGACCGGCCAGTCTTCGTAGAACCAGTTCTCCGCGTTCCAGACGGGAAGGTCGGCGTGATCCCTAGGCATGTTGGCGGGGTGTGTCGATGCCACGCCCACGGTTGGCGCGAAACCGCTCATGACGACTTCCTCTGGGAGCGGGAATCGTCCATCAGGGCGCGCCGCAGACCAGCGAAATGCATGATCGGTCCTCCCGTCAATCTTCTTTTGTGAATAGTATTTTCACATATGGGGTTGTGTTGCAAGCGTGAACAGGCGAAATTTTGCCTGCTCCGTCGGGGCCAATGCCGGCGGAACAAGGGAGGAAGTGATGCAGAATGCCTGTCTGGTTTTCGTCGGCAGCCTCAATCGCGACGCCCCGTATTTTCAGGGCGCGCGCGGCATCGGGCTGGGTGTCTACAGTTTCGACGAAGGGACGCTGCAGACGAAGAAACTGGCCGAGACGGGAGACATCGACAATCCCACCTTCCTGTCGGTGACGCCGGACGGCTCCCACATCTATGCCAACTCAGAAGTGTTCACCTGGCGCGAAGGGGTGGTCTCGGCCTACCGTTTCGACAGGCAGACCGCCACGCTGTCCTACATCAACAAGCAGCCGACGCTGGGCAGCATCACGGCGCACAACACCATCACGCGCGACCGGACGAAGCTGCTGGTCGCCAATTACGGCATGGGCGAGGGCGGCCCCGATCGCTCGGTCGTGCTCTATGGGTTGGGTGAGAATGGCGGCCTGACAGCGCCGTTGTCGAGCGTTGCCCATAGCGGGACCGGACCAGATCCTGCCCGCCAGGAGCGGCCGCATGCCCATAGCGTAACCGAGACGGTTGCCGGCGGCATGGCGATCGTCGCTGACCTCGGCATCGACCGGCTGGTGTCCTATCGCATCGGCTCAGACGGCAGCCTGACGAAGCTCGCCGAGTCGGCGCTTGCGCCAGGCGCGGGTCCGCGCCATCTCGCACTGCATCCGGGCGGTCGCTTCGTGTTCGTCATGAACGAGCTGGATTCGACGGTTGTCTCGCTGGCGCTGGACGAAGGATCAGGCAAGCTTACGGTGATCGACAGCAAGCCGGCCGTGCCGCCCGAGGCGCGCGACGGCAATCACTGCGCCGATATCCAGATCTCGCCTGACGGCCGCTTTCTCTACGGCTCCAACCGCGGCCATGACAGCATCGTGGTGTTTTCGATCGACCAGCAAACCGGCAGGCTTGCCCTTGTGGGCTATACGCCTTGCGGCGGCGCCACGCCGCGCAATCTGGCCCTGACGCCCTCGGGCGGCCATCTGTTCTCGGCCAACCAGAATGCCGACCGCATCTCGATTTTCGCCCGTGATGCCGCAGCCGGCCGGCTGACCGACACCGGCCGATCCATCGATATTGGCACGCCGATGTGCGTGAGGATCGTGCGTTGACGCGATCTCAGAACTCGAGCGCCTGCCTGAGTGCCGGGCCGCTCCTGACGCGCAGATCGAGGTCGGCCTCGATATGGTCGATGTGGTGCAGCATCAGCGCGCTGGCGCGTTCGGCATTGCCATTTTCCAGCGCCTCGAGGATCTGCGTGTGTTCGTTGTGGCCGCAGCTCGAGATGCCCGAGCGGCCATAGAGTGCGATCACCAGCGATGAACGAGCGACCAATTCCTCCATGAAGCGCTGCAGGATGACGTTTCCCGCGACCGACGCCAGAAGCAGGTGAAAATCCCCCGACGCCTTGATTTCCGATCGCCTTGCGTTCGGTCCGCGTTCGGCGATGAAACGGCCTTCTTCGTCGAGCTGGGCCTTGAACGCGGCGACATGCGCCGGCGTCATCCGTCCGGCGGCGGCAATCGCGATGCCTGGTTCGATGAGCCGGCGCGAAGCAAAAACCTGCCGCGCTTCCTCCGGCGACGGATTGGCGACGAAGGCGCCGCGATTGCGCTCGGTGCGCACCAATCCCTCGAAGGAAAGCATCTGCAGTGCGGCACGCGCCACGGTGCGGCTGACATCGAACAGCGTGCCGACTTCGCCTTCGGAAAGCTTTGTTCCCGGCGCCAGCCGGCGATCGACGATCGCGTCGCGCAACTGGTCGCGAATCGCCTGCGCGCGATCCTCGTTGGCGGCCTCGATAGCAGGGAAGGTCTGGTCGGCAATGTTCATAGCAGTGGTCCTGCGTTCTTCTACCCTGAATCGCATCGCTTGGACGAGAGACAAAGTGAATACAGAGATGAAAAAGATTGCATACGATCTTTGCGAAGATCGGCGGCAATCGCCTATAATTTGTGCATTGCACAAGGGCGACGTATCGGCAGCTATATAGAGGCGGCCCTGATTTCTTCGAGGATTCAGTCGGTTGGTGCGGCGGCGCGCAACTGGCACGCATGATGCTTTGGCTAATCCGACCAAAGGGGAAGCTGGATGTCCAAAGCCGCCGAAATCGACATTGTGTCCGTTTCGAAAGTCTATGGCGCGACGACTGCCGTCGAAGGCATCAGCCTGAAAATCCCTGCGGGAACCTATTGCTGCCTGCTCGGTCCGTCCGGCTGTGGCAAGACCTCGACGCTGCGCATGATCGCCGGGCACGAGAGCATATCGAGTGGCGACGTGCGTCTCGGCAACACAGTGGTCACCGACCTGCCGCCGGCCAGGCGCGGCACTGCCATGATGTTCCAGTCCTACGCACTGTTTCCGCATCTCGACCTGATCGACAATGTCGCCTTCAGCCTGAAGATGAAAGGCGTCGGCAAGGAGGAGCGCCGCGCCAAGGCACTCGACATGCTGAAGCTGATGCAGATGGAGGCCTATGCCAGCCGCCGCCCGGCGCAGCTTTCCGGCGGGCAGCAGCAGCGCGTTGCTCTTGCGCGCGCATTGATCACCGATCCCGAGGCGCTGTTGCTCGACGAACCGCTTTCGGCGCTCGATCCTTTCCTGAAGATCCGCATGCGAGCCGAACTGAAGAAGCTGCAGACGTCGCTCGGCATCACTTTCGTCCACGTCACCCACAGCCAGGAAGAGGCGATGGCGCTGGCCGACCTGATCGTGGTGATGAACGATGGCCGTATCGAGCAGGCGGCGCACCCTCGCACGGTGTTCGAGCGGCCGGCCACGGCCTTCGTCGCTCGTTTCATGGGCGACCACAATGTCATCTCCGGGCGCGTCGCCGGCAGTCGCGACGGCATGGTCGTTTTCGATGTGCCCGGCGGCGTCACGCTCGCGGCCAGCGGGCAGGGCAGGGAGACCGGGGAACCCATCGACATCGCCATTCGCACCGACCACGTGCGCATCGGCGAGCCGCCGGCAGCCGGGCTCGGCTTCACCGGCATCGTTTCAAACGTCGAGTACCGCGGTTCGACCGTGAAGCTCTCGGTCAATGGCGCCGGCATCGAGGATTTCACCGTAATCGTCGACGACACCAGCTTCTTCGCCAGCCCGGTTGCCGTCGGCGACGCAGTGCCGATCGCCTGGGACGCCGAGGACGCGATCGTCCTTGGTCGTCTCGATTCCTGAAATCCAGCATAACCAATCAAAACAGGGGAACTGAACATGACCAACACCACCGACAAGAAGACTGGAATATCGCGACGTTCGCTGCTCAAGACAGGTGCCGCCGCCGTCGGTTTCGCCGCCGGTTCCGGCGCCATATCTGGCTTTCCGACCATCTGGGCGCAATCGAACATCACGCTGCGCCAGTTCGGCACCGGCGTATCCAACCTCAATGCCATCGCCGACAAGTGCAAGGCCGATCTCGGCATCACGCTGGAGATGACAGCAACCGATTCCGACGCCGCCGCACAGCGCGCCGTGACGCAGCCCGACAGCTACGACATCGCCGACATCGAATACTGGATCTGCAAGAAGGTGTTCCCGACAGGCGTCCTGCAGCCGATGGATGTCACCAAGCTGAAATATTACGACGAGCTGGTGCCGCTGTTCAAAACCGGCAAGCTGGCGCCGGACAGCGTTATCGCCCAGGGCACCGCGCCGCACACGGTCGGTTACGTCGAGGCGCAGGACAGCAAGGTCTTCGCCAAGGCGCCGACCAACTGGTTCACCATGGTGCCGACGATCTACAATGCCGATACGCTCGGCATCCGCCCCGACCTCGTCGGCCGCGATATCACCACCTGGGCCGACATCATGGATCCGGCCTTCAAGGGCAAGACCGCCATCCTCAACATCCCGTCGATCGGCATCATGGATGCGGCGATGATCATGGAAGCCACCGGCAACATCAAATACGCCGACAAGGGCAACATGACCAAGGAGGAGATCGACAAGACGATCGACTTCCTGATCAAGGCCAAGCAAGCCGGCCAGTTCCGCGCCTTCTGGAAATCCTTCGACGAGAGCGTCAACCTGATGGCTTCAGGCGAAGTGGTGATCCAGTCAATGTGGTCGCCGGCCGTGGCCGCGGTCCGCTCCAAGGGCATCGCGTGCCGGTTCCAGCCGCTCAAGGAAGGCTACCGGTCCTGGGGTGGCGGGCTTGGCCTGGCAGCCCATCTCTCCGGCGCCGAACTCGATGCCGCCTATGAATACATCAACTGGTACACGTCCGGCTGGGTTGGCGGCTATCTCAACCGCCAGGGCTATTACTCGGCCAACATGGTGTCGGCCAAGAAGTTCATGTCCGAGGACGAGTGGGGCTACTGGATCGAAGGCAAGCCGGCAAAGGGCGATATCCTGTCGCCGGACGGCAAGGTCATGGAAAAGGCTGGCGCCGTGCGTGACGGCGGCTCTTTCGAAGAGCGCATGGGCAAGGTCGCCTGCTGGAACTCGGTCATGGACGAAGACCGCTACATGGTGAAGCGCTGGAACGAGTTCATCGCTGCGTAGGTACAACGTCTTCCCCTTCTCCCCTTGTGGGAGAAGGTGGATTGGCGCGCAGCGCCAAGACGGTTGAGGGGTGCCGGCCGGAGCGCTGTTGGTGCCAAGCTGGAACACCCCTCATCCGACCGAGCTTCGCTCGGCCACCTTCTCCCACAAGGGGGAGAAGGAAAGGCGGCTTCGCCGCATCGCTGACTTATACCGAGATGTTCATGACAGCCGCGCTCGAACGCCCCGCCACCGCCGCCGCCAAACCCGCCAGACGCCGCCGGCTCTCGATCGGCGCCCTCGTCCCCTATCTCCAGGCAACACCACTTGCCCTGATCCTCGGCGCGTTCCTCCTGCTGCCAATTCTGATGATCGCCGTGGTCTCATTCTGGGATTACGATTTCGCAGCGATGTATCCGGATTTCCTGACCACCAATTATTCCGACACGCTCGGCTCCTGGGTCACCTGGAAAACCTACCTGAATACGCTGAAATACGCCGCCATCGTCTGGGCGCTGACGCTGTTCATCGGTTTCTGGGTCGCCTATTTCCTTGCCTTCCATATCAGGACCACGGCCATGCAGATGGTGCTGTTCCTTGTCTGCACGGTGCCGTTCCTGACCTCCAACATCATCCGCATGATCTCGTGGATTCCGGTGCTTGGCCGCAATGGCCTGGTCAACTCGACGCTGGTGCAAATGGGGCTGATCCCGAAGCCGATCGAATGGCTGCTCTATTCCGAATTCGCCGTGGTGCTGGCCATGGTGCATCTCTATACGCTGTTCATGGTGACGCCGATCTTCAACACGCTGATGCGCATCGACAAGTCATTGATAGAAGCCGCGCGCGACGCCGGCGCTTCCGGCTGGCAGGTTCTGTGGAACGTCGTCATTCCGCTCGCCAAGCCCGGCATGGCGATCGGCACCATTTTCGTCGTCACCCTGGTGATGGCCGACTTCTCGACGGTGCAGGTGATGTCCGGCGGGCAGAGCGCCTCCGTCGCGCTGATGATGAAGAACCAGATGTCGCTGCTGCAATATCCGGCAGCCGCCGCCAACGCCGTCGTGCTCTTGGTGCTGGTGCTGCTGATGGTCGCGGGCATCCTGCGCATCGTCGACATCCGCAAGGAGCTGTGAGGCGATGAGCCAGGACAAGCGCACCCTCGAATTCTATGTGTTGGCGGCGTTCTTCGGTCTTTTCGTGTTGTTCCTCTACGGCCCGCTTTCGGCGATCCTGATCCTCTCTTTCCAGGGCGAGAACGGCGGTCTGACATTTCCGCTGAACGGCGTGTCGCTGCACTGGTTCGCCAATTTGTTCGAGCGCCAGGCGGTCGGCGACTTCGGCAGCAGCTTCAAACGCTCGCTCGTCCTTGGCCTGATGGTGATGGTCGTCACTGTCGCCGTGTCGCTGCTCGCCGGCCTGGCCTTCCGGCAGAAATTTCGCGGCGCAACCGCACTGTTCTATCTGGCCGTCGCCAGCCTGGTCGTGCCGTCGATCATCATCAGTCTCGGCATCGGCGTCGTCTTCCAGCAGATCGGCTTCCGCCCCGCCTGGTACACCTCCGCTTTCGGCGCCCATCTGACCTGGACCTTGCCTTTCGGCGTGCTGATCATGTTTGCTGTCTTCAACCGGTTCTCGCCAGCCTATGAGGAAGCCGCGCGCGATCTCGGAGCATCGTCGTGGCAGACCTTTGCCCATGTCGTGCTGCCGATGATCGCGCCCAGCCTGATCGGCGTCGGCCTGTTCGGCTTCACTCTGTCATATGACGAGTTCGCCCGCACGCTGATGACCTCGGGCACGTTCAACACGTTGCCGCTCGAAATCTACGGCATGACGACGAATGTCACGACGCCGGTGCTCTATGCGCTGGGCACCGTGACGACCGTGTTTTCCTTCCTGGTGATCCTGCTGACGCTCGGCGCAATCGTCTATGTCGGCCGCCGCCGCGAGCGTGCCTGACAGTGCAGATCCTCGTCGTCAATCCAAACACCACCGCCAGCATGACCGATACTATCGCGGTCGCCGCCCGATCGGTCGCTGCTCAATCGACGAAGATCGTTGCCGTCACCTCGTCGATGGGACCTGTATCGATCGAAGGCTATTACGATGAAGCACTTGCCGTGCCCGGCCTGCTGGTCGAGATCGCCGCCGGCGAACGCTCGGGCGCGCAAGCCGCGATCATTGCCTGTTTCGACGACACCGGCCTCGATGCCGCGCGCGCCATGGCCAACATTCCGGTCATCGGCATTTGCGAGGCATCGCTCAGCACGGCCTCGTTCATCGCCCAGCGCTTCACCGTCGTCACCACCACCGGACGTTCGCGCGTGCCGGTCGAAGGGTTGGTGCAGCGCTATGGCATGGCAGGGCGCGCGCGTGTGCGCGCCGCCGACATCCCGGTTCTTGCCCTCGAAGATCCGGCGTCCGACGCACTGCTCAGGCTGCGCAACGAGATTGCGCGCGCCATCGACGAGGATCGCGCCGAGGCGATCGTGCTCGGCTGTGCCGGCATGGCCGATCTGGCGGCGGCGCTGCAGCGGGAATTCGGGCTTCCGGTCATCGACGGCGTGGGCGCTGCCGTGAAACAGGCCGAGGCATTGATCGCCCTTGGCCTGACGACATCCAAGCGCGGCGCCTATGCAAGCCCGTTGGCAAAGTCCTATCATGGCGCGTTGAAATCCTTCGCGCCTGGCGCCGCCGAGTGATCGCAATGCCCCGAACGATCCGAACGCTCGCACGTGAAGAAGTGCAAACCCTTGTCGATTGGGCGGCGGCGGAAGGCTGGAATCCCGGCCTTAACGATGCCGGGCTGTTTCAGGCAGCCGACCCGCAGGGCTTCATCGGCGCCTTTATCGATGGCGAGATGGCGGCGGGCATTTCGGCCGTTGCCTATGGCGACGGTTTCGGCTTCATCGGCCTCTACATCTGCCGGCCGGACAAGCGTGGCCAAGGCCATGGCAAGGTCGTTTGGGATGCCGGCACGGCGCGGCTCGGCAAGCGCACGATCGGCCTCGACGGTGTCGTCGAACAGCAGGCCAACTACCGCAGCATGGGTTTTGCACCGGCCTACCGGACGATCCGGTTCATGGGGTCACCGAATGTCCCGGCAGCCGTCGGCAACGACATTCGCGCCATAGGGCCGGAACTCGTGCCGGACATACTGGACTATGACCGCCGCTTCTTTCCCGGCCCGAGGCGATCCTTCCTGGAACACTGGCTGCGCCCGCCGCATATGGCGCTTGCGATCCTCAAGGGGGGCGCCATTGCGGGATACGGCGTCGCGCGCCAATGCCGGGACGGCTGCAAGATCGGCCCGCTCTTTGCCGACAGCCTGGACGCGGCAAGCCATCTCTTCGCCGCGCTCGCGCACATGTCCGGTCCCGGAAACGTCCATCTCGACGTTCCCGAAACCAGCCGGCAATTTGCAGACTTGCTGTCGTCCGCAGGCCTTCAACCGGGCTTCGAGACGGCTCGGATGTACAAGGGAAAGGCGCCGCAGCTCATGCAGTCCGGAGTTTTTGCGATAACGACTTTGGAGTTGGGGTGAGGCGGTACAAGCCGACGTCCAGTGCAAAGTCGGGCAACAGGACTACGCGTCTATTTTTCCTGAACTGAAATGCCGGAATCGTCGATGCGAAGTTCCACGCCTTTCGGCCTAGTCTCCACGCGATAAACGTAAATCCCCAACGCAATAACGGCGACGGCCAAAGCGCCGATGATGAGATAAAGATAGTTCTGCTTCATCCGCTGTCGTTAACAACATGATTTGAGCGAGTCTAGCGGTTCGGTATCAGGACGGCGGACGGAGACGCACGTCGATCAGCCATCCAGCCGGTCGCGCAGCATGCTCCAGGGGAGCACCATGTTTGGTGCATGCCGCATCAGGCTATGGAACGGGATCGGCGACGGCGGCGCAAACGGCAGCGGCAAATCCTGAGGCTTTGTTCCATCAGCCCAATCCGCAAGCACCTTGCCCATGCTCGTGGTCATGGCGATGCCGCGCCCGTTGCAGGCAAAGCCCGCGATCAGGCCGAGGCCGAGATCGACGAGGTGCGGCAGGAAGTCGGGCTCGACGGCAGCCATCCCCGACCAGCTGTATTCAAGCGGCGGGATGTCCGGGAGATCGAGATGCCCGGCAAGCCGCCGCCAGATCGCCCGCGGCACCCGCGTGTCGGCACCGGGGCCAAAAACATGCATGCCGCCGGTGATCAGCCTGTTTTCGCCGTCGAAGCGGAAGGTGAAGAGATTGCGTCTTGTGTCGCCGACGCCTTGCCCGCCAGGAAGCAGGCGAGTGCGTATTTCGCGCGGCAGCGGCGCTGTCGCGATCTGGAAGATTTTCAGCGGGAAATAGGTTCGCTGCAACGCGCGATCCAGCGCTCCGCCATAGGCGTTGGTGGCGACCAGCACCTTTCCTGCGCGTACCGAACCGGAGGGCGTCTTCAAAGCCCAACCATCGCCTATGTGATCGATCGACGCGACACGCGTATGCTCGAAGATGCGCGCTCCGGCCTTTTCCGCCGCGTCGGCCAATCCGCGCGCATATTCGACCGGATTGAGGACGCCACCCGATCTGTCGATCCAGCCGCCGAGATAACCGCGAACGCCGGTCAGCTCTTCGACCGCCTGTCTATCCAGTGCAACAGCCGGCCTTCCGCGTGGTGCCCATTGTTCGGCGCGCGATCTGGTCTTTTGCAAAGCGGCCGGTGAATGGGCTGGTTGTATCCAGCCGCTCTGGACGGCATCGCATTCGATGGCATGCCGCCTGATCAGGTCGAAGACGAGGTCGGCGCTGCCGGCGGCGAAATCGACAAGGCGTTCGCCGCGTTCGGGCCCGAGCTGGGCAATGATATCGTCGGGGTCTCTTTTCGCGAAATTCGGCACGACGAAGCCGGCATTCCTGCCGGTTGCCCCCCAGGCGATGATTTCCGCCTCGAGGACGGCAACCGAGATGCCTTTCTCGGCACTGTGCAGCGCGGTGGAAAGGCCTGAAAACCCGCCGCCGACAATTGCCAGATCGACATCGAGTGCGCCTTCGAGGGTGGGCCGGTCGCGGCGACTGCGGCTGACGGCATGCCAAAGGGAAACGCCGGGAGACGCGGCAACGCTGCTCATGGCCTTGCGGCGCTCTCGTCCGGAGCCGCTTTCGTGCCCTTGCCGAACCTTGCACGCCGCGGCTTGTCGCCAAACAGGCCGTTCGGCCTGACCAGAAGGATGACGCACAGCATCACGCCGATGGCGACGATCTGCAGCGAGGCGGCGCGGGCCTGTTGTTCGGGCGAGAACAACATACTGGTCAAGGCTCCTGATCCGGCCCATATCGCCCAGACCAGGATGCTGCCGGTGACGGCGCCGATGTTGCTGCCGGAGCCACCGACGATCAGCATCACCCAGACCTGGAAAGTCAGCGCCGGCAAATAATTGTCCGGCGCGATGAAGCCGGTGAAATGCGCCTGCAGCGCACCGGCAAGAGCCATGATGGCGCCGCCGACGGCAAAGGCCTGGACGCGGTAGAACCGCGCGCTTTTACCTAGGGATATCGCGGCCCGCTCATCCTCGCGAAGCGCCTTCAACACGCGCCCCCATGGGCTGCGCGACAGATGCTCCAGCGCGAGATAGACGATCAGCGTCACCACCGAGACGATCGCAAGGTTCGAAAGGTTGAACAGCAACGGCGTTTCGGCAAGACCGCCGAACGGACGCGGAATGAAGCCGATGCCGAACGGCCCGCCGGTCAGCTTCTGGGCATTGAGCGCTACCAGTTGCACGACGACGGCGACGCCGAAAGTAGTGATCGCCAGATAGTCCGATCTCAGACGTAGCGTGGCAATGCCGGTGATGGCAGCGGCGACGCCGCCCAACAGCATGGCGCCAAGCCAGCCGATAAGGATCGGCAGGTCGAAGCCGCCCAGGCGCGCGGCATCGTCGGGCGTGGTCAGCAGCGCCGAGGTGTAGGCGCCGATGGCAACGAAGCCGGCGACCCCGACATTGAAAAGCCCGGTCAGCCCCCATTGCAGATTGAGCCCGAGCGTGATGAGCGAAAAGATCAGCGCGGTGGTCAGGAAGAAGGCGCCGTAACCGAGCAGATCCATCAGCGTTCCCTCACTCCGAAAAGGCCGATGGGCCGCACGAACAGCACCGCCATCAGGATGATGAAGGAGACGGCTGCCCGCCATTCGGCGCCGATCAATTGCACGGCAGCCGCTTCGGCCATGCCGATGATCAGGCCGCCGAGAACGGCGCCGGGCACGCTGCCGATGCCGCCGAGGATGGCGGCCGCGAACATCGGCAGCAGCATCTCGAAACCCATGAACGGGCGGATCTGGATGAGAATGCCGATCATGACGCCGGCGACGCAGGCCAGCGCGCCGCCGATGATCCAGGTGACGCGCACCACCCTGGCGACGTCGATGCCGACGATGCGGGCAAGTGCCGCGTTCTGGCTCAATGCCTGCATCGAGCGGCCGGTCTGGGTGCGCGTCATCAGGAGATGCACGCCGAGCACCAGCACGGCGGTCAGCAGCAGCAGCGCGATCTGGTCCGGGGTGATGCGGATGCCGAAGCCTATCGGCATCGCGATCTGGATCGCCCGGCTGAAATAGGTCGGACGCGAGGTGAAGATGAATTCGAGCAGGCTTCTCAGCGCCATCGAGGCGCCGAAGCTCGCCATCACCACGATGATCGCCTGCCCCTTGGCCCGCAGCCGCGCGAACAGCACGATGTCGAGCGCCAGCGCCAGCAGGCCGGTGGCCGCCATGCCGATGATGAGCGCGACGATCAGCGGCCAACCGAAGGAGAGGGGCGCGATCGGCGCGATCTTGCCGAAAATCGCGCCAATGGCGCCAACCACGGCGAGCGTCGCATAGGCGCCCCAGGCCATGAAGTCGCCATGGGCGAAGTTCGAGAAGCGCAGGATCGAATAGGTGAGTGTCACGCCGATGGCGCCGAGGCCGATCATCGACCCTGCCAGCAGTCCGTCGACGACGAATTGCAGGTTCATGCCGCGCTTCCTTGTCCAAGGTCGAGGCGGCGCTGGCCAAGATAGAGTTCAGCGACGACCGGGTCGTTCCAGAGCTCGGAGGCGACGCCCTGGTGCCGCTCCTTGCCCTCGACCAGCACATAGGCGCGGTCTCCAATGGCAAGCGCTGCCTTGGCGTTCTGTTCGACCAGCAGGATGGTGACGCCGGACTTTCGGATGCCGGCCAGCATCTCGAGCACCATCGCCACGAATTTCGGCGACAGGCCGGCCGACGGCTCGTCGAGCACCAGCACCTTGGGATGGACGATCAACGCCCGGGCGACGGCCAGCATCTGCCGCTGTCCACCCGACAGATTGCCCGCGGCCGTTCTGCGCTGACGGGCGAGATCGGGAAAGGCCGCATACATTTCCTCGATGCGGGCTGGGACCTCGCGCGGCCTCAGGATGCCGCAGGCGACCCTGAGATTGTCCTCGACCGACATCAGCGGGAAGATGTTCTCTGTCTGTGGCACGAAGGCAAGGCCAAGGCGGACCATGATGTGAGCGGGCGACGCCGTGATATCCTTGCCGTCCAGCAGCACCGTGCCGCCGGTGATCGGGACAAGGCCGGCGATGGCCTTGATAAGGCTCGACTTGCCGGCGCCGTTGGGACCGAGAACGACGACGATCTCGCCCTGGTCGACGGTGATCGAAGCGCCGCGCACGATCGGAACGCCAGGCTCGTAGCCGGCTTCGAGATCGCGGACATCAAGTACCTTTTGGCTCATGCCGTGCCTCCGAGGTAGGCCTCGATGACGCGCGGGTCGCGCGCCACCTCCTCCGGGGTGCCTTCGCACAGAAGCTGGCCGCTCGCCATGACCAGCACGCGGTGGCAAAGCCGCGTCACCATGTCGATATTGTGCTCGATCAGCAGGAAGGTGATGCCGCGCGCATTGATGTCGCGGATGCGGTCGATAATGATCTCGAGCAGGGTTGCGTTGACCCCGGCCGCCGGCTCGTCGAGCAGGATGATCGCCGGGTCGGCCATCATCACGCGGGCCAACTCGAGCAGCTTGCGCTGGCCGCCTGAAAGCACGCGCGCAGGTTCGTGCGCGAGGTGAGCGATCGTGACGAGCTCGAGCAGTTCGACGGCTCTTGTCTCGGCAGCCCTTTCTTCGGCAGCGACCCGCCGGGGCGTCAGGAAATTGGCGAGCAGTTTTTCTCCGGCCTGCCCTTGCGCGGCCAGCATGACGTTTTCGATCAGCGTCAGGTTAGGCAAGGGCCGGGGGATCTGGAACGTGCGGCCAAGGCCGCGGCCAATGCGGCGATGGGCAGCTTCCCCCGACACCGATACGCCGTTGAGGAGGATTTCGCCGCTGGTCGGCAGAATGCTGCCGGCGAGCAGGTCGAACATCGTGGTCTTGCCGGCGCCGTTCGGGCCGATAAGGCCAAGTATTTCGCCCGGCCGGACGTCAAACGAGACATTGTTGACCGCGACCAGGCCGCCGAAGCGTCTGAGGACGTTCCTGGCCGTGAGGACCGGCGTACGGATCTCCTCCTGCCGTTCCGTCGTGTCGCTCATCAATTCCTCTGGCCGAAAAGCGATCTTCGTCGCCTATGATTTGATTTGTGATCACGCTTGCTTTGATCACGCTATTCGGCTTTAATTTCTTCCGCAAGCCGAAAACGGCCATGACCGGGATTGCCTATGCAGAAGGCCGCCATCGAAAAGAACAATGAGATGATCGCAGCCCAGCTTACGCCGGTCGGCCGCGAGACCGTGCAGGATCGCGTCTATTCGGAGCTGCGCCGCGCCTTGATCGGCGGCCTTTTCGAGCCGAGCCAGGTTCTGACCATCCGCGGCCTGGCCGACGCGCTGGTCACCAGCACCATGCCGGTGCGCGAGGCGCTCGGACGGCTGATCACCGAGAAGGCGCTGGAGGCGCTTCCTAACCGCTCGGTGCGCGTGCCGCCGATCACGCTGGAGCGCATCGACGACCTCTTGCGCGCCCGCTCCCTGATCGAGGGCGAAGCGATCGCCCTGGCCGCCACGCGCATGAACCCGCGCCAGATTGCTTCGGTCGAGGCCATGCTCGGCGAATGGGACGAGATGCGGGCGCTGAAGCACAAGAAGGATATCGACCGCGAGGCCACGCTCAACCAGAGCTTCCACTTCGAGATCTACCGTTGCTGCGGTTCCGCCGTGCTGATCCCGATGATCGAGAGCCTGTGGTTGCAATCCGGGCCTTGCATCCGCGTTGCCATCTACGCCTTCTCCGACGCCGGCGAGGTCGATACGGCCCACTACCACCGCAGCATCGTCGCAGCGCTTGCGAGGCAGGATGCGCAAGCGGCGCGCGAGGCGCTGGTGGCCGATATCAGCCGGCCCTTCGCCTTTCTGCGCGACAAGCTCCAATCCACAAGCAAGGAAGGATTGAGGGCATGACGGCGCCTGGCATCAGCATCACCGAGCCACGCTCGAAGCTTTCCGTGACCGCGCTGCTGTTGCCTGAAAAGGCGCCCGACAACGCCGCCTTCCTGCTGGCGTATCTCGAGCAGCCGCGCGTCGTTTCCGGCATCCATGCTATGTGGACGGGGCCGGAAATCTCCTGCCCGGTTCCATCAGCCGAACTTAAGGGCCAAACCTATGCCAGGCCCTTGCCGGCGGAGAACGCAACGCTGACGCCGCAGCCGGGCGACATCGTGCTGTCCTACGTGCCGCCGCGCATGTGGGGCGGCAACCCGAATGCCATCTTTGACGTCGGCCTGTTCTACGGAGCGGGTGCACGCCTGCTGTTCCCGATCGGCTGGCTTGCCGGAAGCGTCGTCGCGCAGGTGGTGCCTGAGGATCGCGATAAATTCGCAGCCGCTTGTGGCGTCATCCGCCGCAACGGTGCCTGCGACATCACCTTCACCCGGGTGGAGATCTGAATGGCTGAGACCGACGACAGTTTCGAACTCTTCGACCTTCGCGTCGAGGCGGTTATCCCCGAGGGCAAGCCGATCTATTGCGGCGCCAAGCCCGGCGACTATTTCGAGTTGAAGGGCGAGATGCTGTCGATGCCGGCGGGGCAAGGTTTCTCGATCTATTCCATTGCGGCAGTGTTGCCGCTTCTGGCCGCAAAGCAGCGCCCGACCCACAGGAACGACTGGATGACGTCGGACGCCGAGATCGCTTGTCCGGATCCCAATTGTGCCAGCCGGCTCCGGATCGTCAGGACCGGCAAGCGGCGGTTCAGCCATGCCGAAACGACGGCGGTGCCGCTGCCGAAGGAGAATGACCGGAGATGACCGCCAAGGCTTTCGAGCTCAGCCCCGGCTATACGATCTCGTGCGTTATTCGCGGCGGCTGGCAGCTTGCCGGCGGGCACGGCGCGATCGACCGCCAACAGGCGGTAGCTGACCTGATCGCCACCTTCGACGCCGGCATCAGGACCTATGATTGCGCCGATATCTATACCGGTGTCGAAGAGCTGATCGGCGCGGCGCGCCTGCGCCTTGCCAATGAGCGTGGCCTCGACGCTGCCACCAAAATGAAGGTGCACACCAAGCTGGTGCCTGACCTGGAAAGGCTTTCCAATATCAGTCGCGACTACATCAGAGGCATCGTCGAGCAATCGCTGCGGCGGCTGAAGACCGAGCGGCTCGATCTCGTGCAGTTCCACTGGTGGGACTATGCGCTGCCCGGCTACGTCGAAGCGATGGGCTGGCTCAACGAAATCCGCAGGGAAGGCAAGGTGCGCAACATCGGCACCACGAACTTCGACACGCCGCGGTTGGCCGAGATCCTGGCCGCCGGTGTGCCGCTGGTCAGCCAGCAATTGCAATACTCGGTGCTCGACCAGCGGCCAGCCAACAGCCTTGCAGCGCTCGCCAGCCGGCACGGCGTGAGTTTCCTCTGCTACGGTTCGGTGGCGGGCGGCTTCCTCAGCGAAAAATGGCTTGGCGCTGCCGAGCCGCAGACGCCGCTCGAAAACCGATCGCTGGTCAAATACAAGCTGATCATTGACGACTTTGGTGGCTGGGAGCTTTTCCAGGAGTTGCTTCGCACACTGAAGGCCGTCGCCGACCGCCACGGCGTCGATATCGCCACCATCGCCAGCGCCTGGGTGCTGGAGCAGCCGCAAGTGGCGGCCGTCATCGTCGGCGCCCGCAACCAGGCGCACGCCCTTGCCAATGCCAGAATCATGGACGTCGCGCTCGATGCCGACGACCGGGCGAGGATCGCTGCCGTGATCGCGCAAAGCCGTGGGCCGCTGGGCGACGTCTACACATTGGAACGCGACCGTCACGGCCGCCACGGCTCGATCATGCATTACAATTTGAATGCAGGCAGGAAATGAACGCGGCCATGGACGAAAAGCCCTCCTTGCTTTCCCGCGCCAGCGCCGAGGTGGTCGATCTCCACCGCTTCTTCGTCGACTGGTTCAATGCGGCGAGTGCGGACAATTCAGATTTCAGGCGCTTCGAACGCGTCATGGGCGAAGGCTTCTGCATGGTTGTGCCGGATGGCCAGGTCCTCGATCGTGACGCGGTGCTCGACCATGTCAGGGCAAGCCGCGCCACTTGTGACGGCGATTTCACCATCTCGATCGAGGAAATCCGGGCCGGCTGGCAACAAGGCGACACGATCGTCGTCAGCTACATCGAAGCGCAGCAGCGCGCCGGCAAACATAGCCGCCGCCGCTCGAGTGCCGTTTTCACCACCAGTTCATCGGCGCCCAACGGCGTCGAATGGCGACATCTGCATGAAACCTGGCTGCAGATGCCGGAAGGCTGAACAGGCTCAAGACATCAATGAGAGTCGTGTAACGAAAGGGGAACAACAATGAAAAAGACCATACTTCAGATCACCACCGCGCTCGCACTGCTGACAGCGGCCGGCGCAGCGCAAGCCGCCGATTGCAAGATCACCGTCGGCCTCGTCATGGAACTGACAGGCCCGGCCGGCGAGTACGGCCAGGCCGGCGCCAAATCGGTCGAGATGGCCTTCCGCGACATCAACGATGCGGGCGGCGTCCGCGGCTGCGATCTCGCGACCGACACGCGCGACAGCCAGAGCCAGGGCAACATTGCGGTCGACGCCGCGACGCAGCTCGTGCAGGTCAAGAAGGTGCCGGTGATCATCGGCGGCATCATCTCCTCGGTGTCGATCCCGATCCTGACCTCGGTCACCGCTCCGGCCAAGATAGTCCAGGTGTCGCCTGCTTCCTCGTCGCCGACGCTGACGGCGCTCGGGCGCGACGGCAAGACCAACGGCATCTTCTTCCGCACCATCACATCTGATGCGCTGCAGGGCGTCGCTGCCGCCAAATATGCCATCGACAAAGGCTTCAAGAAGCTGTCGGTCATCCACGTCAACAACGACTTCGGCGTCAACATGGTGGCGGAATTTTCGCGCGCCTATAAGGCACTCGGCGGCACCATTGTCTCCGACACGCCCTACAATGAAAAGCAGTCGAGCTATGCCTCGGAAGTGACGGCGGCGATGGCTGGCGAGCCCGACGGGCTTTATCTCGTCAGCACGCCTGTCGACGGCGCAACCATCGCCCGCACCTGGATTTCGCAGGGCGGTGTCCAGAAATTCCTGCTCAATGACGGCATGAACAGCCCGGACTTCATCGAATCCGTTGGCGCGGATTACCTGAAGGATGCGTACGGCACTTCCTCCGGCACCAGTCCGACCGCATCGACCGAGTATTTCACCAAGAACTACAAGGAATTTTCGGGCATCGAACCGTCGAACCCGGCGGCCGACCGGTCGTATGATGCCGGCGCCATCGTCGGCTTGGCCATCGCCATTGCCGGCTCCGAGGATCCGGCCAAGATCAAGGACGCGATGTACAAGGCGGTCGACCCGGCCGGCACGGCGATCTATGCCGGCAAGGACGAGTTCGCCAAGGCGCTCGGCCTGATCAAGGATGGCAAGCCGATCCGCTACGAAGGCGTCATCGGCCCGGTCGCCTTCGACAAATACGGCGACATCACCGGCCCGTTCCGCCTCTGGAAGATCGTCGATGGCAAGGTGACGACCGACGGCGAAATGACGACGGATGACGTCAACGCCCTGCAGGCGAAGCTTCAGTAAGCCGCCTATGTCTTGTCCGGCGTCGATCCCATTTCAATGAGGTTGATGCCGGCCACTTGCATGTCCTGCCGCTGGTTAGGCCGGCCTGGAAACGACCACCGCACCTGCCGCCGGCATGATCCAAGGGCAGGCATAGTAATCGGCGATGCGATTTATGGTCCCGCCGGCGGCTTCGATCCGAACCGGATGGGCCGGCTTCCAACCGTTTTCGCCATGGTGGAGCACTAGCAGCACCGCCTGGCCATCGATCTCGCCAACCGCCATTTTCCAGGTCGTCGAGGCTCTTTCATATTCAACGAAGTAAGGTGATTCCGACAGCCTGCCCTTGAAGCAATCCGCGACACGCAATTGTGCGTCGGCGCTGGTCAACGCCCGTACCCCATCCCAGTCGCGGCGGTTGAACAGTTCGACATAGCGGCTGAGCAATTCCAGGAATTCCGGATCGCGTTGGGGCTCCGAACGGACGATTGGGTCGCCTGACAAGGCGGCCAATTTCGAACGGCCACGGCTCAACGCAGCCTTGACGCCGCCCACGGTCGAGCCGACGAGGTCGGCGATCTCTTCCAGCGAATAGTCGAAGACGTCCTTGAGCAGGACGCAGGCGCGTTCTTTGGGCGGCAGGTGGATCACCAGCCGTTCGATCGCGCGATCCGCGCCCTGGCCCGCCGGCTCGACCGGCAGGATGATCTCGTCTTCGGCGAAATTGGCCTCCGCATGCTGACGCACCTGCCGGCTTCGCAGAAAATCGATGCAGCGATTATGTGCAATGCGAAAAAGCCAGGGGCGAAGAGCACTCGCATCGTCCAGCTTCTCGATCTTCCGATAGGCCTCGAACAGCGCCTCTTGCATCACGTCTTCGGCGTCGAGCGTTGAACCGGTCATGCGTGCACAGTAGCGGTGCAGCCGTCCACGCAAATGCGCGACTGTCTCCAGAAAACCGGCGTAGCGGACGTCGAAAAGCCCGGTCGGGTCAAGTCTTGGCTGCATCTTCATGGCATACGGATCATAGCGGGACATAGGTCAACGTAATGACGCCGTTCTTGAAACGGTGGGTATCTATAAGCTCCAGTCTGACCAGGGACGGGTCGACATCCTGGAAAGCGCGTTTGCCATGTCCGACGCGGGTCGGCACGATCGAGAGCTGATACTCGTCGACAAGCCTGTTGGCGAGCAGCGTCTGGTCGAGATTGCTCACTCCGTACTTCAAAATGTTGCCGCCGGCCTGCTGCTTGATCCTGGCAATTTCGGCAGCGATGTCGCCTTCGATCAGCGACGCGTTCCAGCTCACTTCCTTGAGGCTGCGCGACGCGACGAGCTTCTTCAGCCCGTTCATGCGATCCATGTACTTGCTGCCTTTGACCTGCGGCCAACGCGCCGAAAACATTTCGTAGGTGACGCGGCCGAGCAGGAAAAAATCCGCCTCGCCGGCCTTTTCATAGGAGTGTTCCTTCATCTCTTCGTCGAAGAACGGTGACGCCCATTCCATTGGTGCTTCGATGACGCCGTCCAGCGAAATGAAGCTGCCTACGATTAATTTTCTCATCGCGTGTCTCCGGTTGCGCAACAGGCATCCCGTCGGATCCAAGAACCGGCGCAAACGAACCGGCCCGACGGATGACCACAGGATGCAGTGCCTAAGACGTTTCCGGTTCGACTTTGGATACGCGTGAGAATCGTTTGAGCTAATAAAGCGGCTTGGCCATATGCCGGGGGGTCGGCCATTCCGTCGTTATCCCGGGCTGCACTGGCCGCTCGAGATAGGTCGACAGGACCACATAGCTTCGGGTCGAGGTGACGCCAGGCGTTTCGTAGAGGCGCGACAGCAGGCCTTCGAGTGCCCGCGTGTCCTCGGTGCGGACCTTGATCAGCATGCATGTGTCGCCGGCCACCGAATGGATCTCCTCGACTTCGGGGTGCTCGGAGATCGCCATCAGCTCCGGCGTCTTTCCCCACCCCTTGGTATCGATATGGACGAAGGCGAGCAGCGGCTTGCGCACCGCCTTGGGGTCGATGATGGCCGCGGTGTTGCGGATGGTGCCGCTGCGCCGGAGGCGCTTGACGCGTTCATGGGCTGCCGGCGGTGAAAGGCCGACGCGGTCGCCGAGCTCGGCATAGCTGATCGTGGCGTCGTCGACCAGAACGCCTAATATTTTTCGGTCGGTTGCATCGATATCGCGGGCGGCAGGCCTGTTCTGCGGAATGCCATCTGTTTCTTCATCCATATTAAAATTCCCGATTGATGCAGAATTTAATACGGCCATTATTGCCATATGTCGAACACTGATCAAGTCGCTACATTCGCAGCGGCCCCCAAGCCGCCAATCCCGGCACTCGCTTACCTGCTGACGGGGTGCATTGCCGTGATCGGCTCGAACTCGCTGGTGCTCGGTCCGATCGCGCCGGCGGTGGCCGCGTCCTTCGGCACAAGCGTGCCGGCGGTTATGATCGCGTCGGCCGCGTTCGGGCTCGGGACGTCGGCAAGCGCCTTGTTCCTGGCGCGCTATATCGACCGGCTTGGTGCCCGCCGCATGCTGCAAGGAGCGTTGCTGCTGCTGGCGATAGCGCTCGTCGCCAGCGCTGCTGCGCCGACGGTGACGGCGCTGGTCGCGGCCCAGCTTCTCGCCGGCATCGCTGCAGGTGTCGCCATGCCGGCAATCTACGCCAGCTCAGCCGCGATTGCACCGCCCGGCCGCGAAAGCGGCACCATAGGCGTCGTGCTGACCGGCTGGACGCTGAGCATGGTCGCCGGGGTTTCGCTGTCGGCCGTACTTGCCGACCTGGTGCATTGGCGCGCCGTTTTCACGGCGGTCGCGGTGCTCGCAGCACTCGCATTGGCAAGCCTGGCGCTGACGTCGCTGAGCGATGTCAGGAAGAGCGGCCCGGCGCCGACGCCGCTGGGCGCCTTGAGCGTCCCTGGCATAGTGCCGCTTCTGGTTGCCTGCGCCGCATTCATGACCGCGTTCTACGGTGTCTACGGCTATCTTGGCGATCACCTTCACAATGGCTTGGGACGGCCGGTCAGCGCCAACGGGCTGGCCGCGCTCGCTTATGGCGCCGGATTTGGTGCGGCGGCACTTCTTGACGGCGTTATCGACCGCCTGGGCGCGCGGCGTGTCATGCCATTTGCCTATCTGCTTGTCGCGGTCGTCTATGTCGTGATTGCCGCGGCAAGCAGTAGTTTTCATCTGACCATAGCGGTGATAGCCGTCTGGGGCCTTGCCAATCATTTCGGGCTGAACGTCCTGGTGATGCGCCTGTCGGCGCTCGACCCTGCGCGTCGCGGCACGATCATGGGTTTGAACAGCGCGGTGACCTATCTTGCGGTGTTCGTCGGCACCACGGCGTTCGGACCGCTCTATTCCACGTTCGGTTTTGCAGCATCGGCGGTGATTGCAGCTTTGCTCATGCTAATCGCTGCTGCGGCAGCGGCGTGGCGTTCGCCGAAGCTATAGCGCAGCAAGGCTTGCTTCTCGGTCCCGTCCTTCGATAGATGCTTGGTGGATGGACAATACAACGCTTGAGACAACCGCCGATCCCTTGCCGCACGAGCTGGCTTTTCTCGGAGAGCGGCTTGCGGCGTTCAACGACAGTGATGTCGGCGCCTCCTGCAGGAAGGCATTGGCCGTGTTCGTGCGCGATGAGCACGGCGCTATTGTCGCCGGCATCTCGGGATATACAGCCTGGGGCTGGCTCTATGTGCAATGGCTCTGGGTCGATGAAAAACTGCGCGGTCACCGCATGGCTGGCAGGATGCTCGAAGCGGCCGAGAGGGAGGCGATCGCGCGCGACTGTCACGGCGCCTGGATCGACACGTTCAATCCCAAGGCCGCCAAGGCCTATGAGCGCCAGGGCTATTTGCCCTTCGGCGTGCTTGCCGATTTCCCCATTGGCCGCAGCCGTATCTTCCTGCAGAAGAAATTGTTGGCTTAGTTAGCTGGCAAGGCGTCCGCCGCGCATCGGCTGGGGCACGCCGGTCGTACTGGGGAAGCTGATCGGCAAGCCTCTGAGCACGCGCACTGCCAGGAACGCAAAACACTCCGCCTCCACCGCATCGCCCTTCCAGCCAAGCGCCTCGGCCGGAACCGCTTCGACGCCAGCGCGGCTGGCAAGCATGGCCATGATCGTTGGGTTGTGTCGACCGCCACCGCTGACCACCAGCCGCTTCGGCCGGCGCGGCAGAAGATCGAGCGCCTTGCCGACGGCGGCCGCGGTGAAGGCCGTCAGCAGGGCTGCGCCATCCTCGGCGTTCATTCCGTCCGCCATCGAGGCGCCGAAATCGAAACGGTCCAGCGATTTCGGATAGGGTTTGGTCAAATACGGATGCTGCAGGAGCTTGGCCAGCCGTGCCTCGTCGACCGTGCCGGCGCGGGCAAGGGCGCCGTCGCGGTCCATTTCGCCGAGCCCCTTCGATTTGATGAAATCGTTCAGCGGTGCGTTGGCGGGCCCGGTGTCGAAGGCAACAACATTGTCCGTGCCGTCCCACCAGGTGATGTTGGCGACGCCGCCGAGATTGAGCACCGCCGTGTCGCCGGTGGCGTCGGCTTCGCGCAGCAGCGCGGCGTGATAGGCGGCCGACAGCGGCGCGCCCTGGCCGCCGGCGCGCATGTCGGCCGAGCGGAAGTCATAGGCGACCCTGGTGCCAAGGATGGCATGCATCAGCTCGCCGTCGCCAAGCTGGCGGGTCTGGCCCAGTCGGCCCACTTGCGGGGCACGGTGCAGCACGGTCTGGCCGTGGAAGCCGACGACCCCTATATCGGCCATCGTCAGCCCGTGGCTTTCGACCAGATCCTTGACCGCCGCGGACTGGGCGCGCGTCAGCGCTTCCTCTGCCTCGTGGAAGATTGCCGGTTCCGGCCCTGTGAAATTCCAGCTCCTTGCCTGCCGCAGCGTCTCTTCCAGCAAGGTCCGGATCGACTGCGGGTAGGGGGCCAGCGTGTAGATGCCGAAGTCGTCAATCCGTTCGCCGTCGGTCTTGATCAGCGCGACATCGATATTGCCGTCCAGCACGGTGCCGGTCATCAGGCCGACGGCCCACATGGGTTCGCCATTTTTCGGATTCATGGTTGTCAGGCTCCGTTGACGAGATCGCCGACCGCTTGGCGAAGCGCTGCGATCCCGCTGTTGAAATGACGTGTCGGATGGATCCGGTTGGTGAGCAAGGTCCAGGCTCTGCCTTTGTCGAAGTCGACCCACAGCCCGACACCGGTAAAGCCGGTATGCCCGATGGTTTCGGGGCTGCATAACCGGCCGCCGGACCAGCCTTCGTAGGGTCGCTCCCAGCCATGGGTGCGGGTTGCCGACAAGGGCGTGCGCATTAGCGCGATCGAACGCTGCGACGCGCCGGTCCCGTCCAGCAGCCCTTGCGCAAAGTCGAGGACCGAAGCCGCCGTTCCGAACAGGCCGGCGTGACCGGCACCTTGCAAGGCCGAGCAATTGTCGTCGTGGACTTCGCCGCAGAGCACGCGATGGCGCCATGTGCAGTCTTCGGTCGCCGCCGCTTGATCCGGTTCGGCGGAGAACGCGAAGCCCGGACCGGGATCTATGTCGCGAATGGTCTTGCCAGACAGGCGCTCCAGGACGAAGCCGAGCAGGATGAAGTTGATATCGGAATAGACCGGCTCGCCAGCCTGCCATTCGCGCTGCAGGATGAAGGCGCGCAGCAGCTCGGGGTCACGCCCATAGGTGTAGATTGGCGCGACGGCGGGAAATGGTGTCTGATGGCCGAGACACTGGCGAAACGTTACGTTCCGTTCCCAGGCTTTTTCGTCATATTGGCGAAGGTCGGGCAGGGCGGAAATCAGCGGCGCGTCGAGGTCGATGACGCCTTCTTCCGCCAGTGCCAGGATACGCGACGTGGTGAAGATGACTTTGGTCAGGGATGCCAGGTCGAACCATGTCCCGACATGCATCGGCCGTATCTTGGGCACGACTTGGGCTGAGCCGATTGCCCGGACGATGCGTTCGCCGTCCCCGTCAACTATGCCGAGCACGCCGCCCGGAATGCGCGATGCGGCCACGGCCGCTTCGAGCGGGGCGAATGCGCGGGAGAAGAGATCATGGTCGATCAACTACGCCTCCGTTTGGAAGGCAGCGATGGGGCTGTCCCTCCGGCCTTTCATATCCTTGGGCGACAATCATCACACTTCCACCCGTGCTCTATGATCCGGCCCGAATTGCTGCCAATTGGCCGGGCCCGGCTCAAACCCCAGCGGACGCACGAGCGAGGGGACCTGGCGCGTGTCCAGCTCGAAACGTTTATGCCGTCGGTCTATAGTAGGAACGGCCGCGATAAGCTGTTTGGTATAGGAGTGCTTCGGCTCCGAGAGCACCGATCTGGCATCGCCGATCTCGACAATCTGGCCGGCATAGATGACCGCGATGCGATGGGCGATCCGCTCGACGACAGCCATGTCATGCGAGATGAACAGATAGGCCAGCCCGAATTCACGCTGCAGCTCGATCAAAAGCTTCAACACCCTGGCCTGCACCGACACATCGAGCGCCGAAACCGCTTCGTCGAGGACGATAACCGAAGGATTGAGCATCAGCGCGCGAGCGATGCACAGGCGTTGCCGCTGGCCGCCGGAGAATTCGTGCGGATAGCGCTGCAGGCTGTTTTCCGGCAGGCCGACGCGTTTCAGCAGCGCGGCCATTTTCGCCCGCGTTTCAGCAGTTATCCGTCCGCCGGTAGCGATCACCGGCTCTGCGAGGAGGTTTTCGACGGTGAGTCTGGGATTGAGCGAGCCATAGGGATTCTGGAACACCATCTGCACGGGAAGGGCGCTCTGCCCGGCGGCGGCCTTGCGCGCGCTGGCCGAGATTGTGCCGCGCGTCGAGCGCACCAGCCCCAGAATCGCGCGGGCGGTGGTGGACTTTCCGGAACCGCTCTCGCCGACGACCGCCAATGTCTCGCCCGGCATTAGCTCGAAATCCACACCGTCCACGGCATGGACGGCACCGCTGGTACGGCTGAGAAAACCACCCTTGACCGGAAATCGCACTACGAGGCCATCGACCTTCAGCGCCGGCTCGGCAGCTTTTTGCTTTTCGCGTTGCGCGTCCCTGCGTGTCGCGCTGCCGCCGGCGAAATGCGGAACCGCATGTAGCAGATGCCGCGTATAGGGATGCTGCGGATCGTCCAATATCTGGTTCAATGCGCCCTGCTCGACAGCTTCTCCGCCTTGCATCACCATCACCTTGTCGGCGATGCCTGCAACCAGACCGATGTCGTGGGTGATGAAGATCATCGACATCCCGGTTTCCTGCTTCAACTCGGCGAGCAGCGCCATGATCTGCGCCTGCACCGTAACATCCAGCGCCGTCGTTGGCTCGTCGGCAATGAGGAGGCGCGGGTTGCACGCAATCGCCATGGCGATCATCACCCGCTGCAGCATGCCGCCCGACAGCTGGTTGGGCGTGTATTTCAACCGCCTCGCTGCGTCCGGAATACGCACGCGGTCGAGCGCGTCCTTGGCCGCCGCCGTTGCTTGTCGTCCGGTCAGGCCGCGATGCAGGCGAAATGATTCCTCGATCTGCCAGCCAATGGTCAGCACCGGATTGAGCGAGGTCATCGGCTCCTGGAAGATCATGCCGATTTCGCCCCCGCGGATCTTCGTCAATTGCGGCTCGGCTGCGGCTGTCAGGTCGAAGGTGCTGCCGTCGGCCCGCCTCAGCTTGATCGACCCGCCGGTGATGCGGCCGCCGCCATAATCGACAAGGCGATTGATCGACAGCGCCGTAACCGATTTGCCCGAACCGCTTTCGCCGACGATGGCCAGCGTTTCGCCGTCGGCGAGATCGAAGCTGACGCCGCGCACGACCTCGTTGCCTTGCGGGTTGCGGCCGAAGCCGACGCGCAATCCGCTGACGGACAGCAGCGGGATCATGCGATCGATCTCCGCATCTTCGGGTCGAGGACATCGCGCAACGCATCGCCGAGCAGGTTGAAACCGAGGATGCCGATCATGATCGCCACGCCCGGGAAGATCATCAGCCAGGGAGCTGTCTCCATCAGATTGCGGCTGTCGCTCAGCATCAGGCCGAGCGACGCGGCGGGCGGCTGCGTGCCGAGCCCGAGGAAGCTTAAGCCGGCTTCGGTCAGCAGTGCCCAGGCCAGCGCCAGCGTCACCTGAACCGTCAGTGGCGCCACCAGATTGAGCAGCAGATGCCGTGTTACGATATAGCCCGCACTGCTGCCGAACGTGCGGGCCGCGTCGACGAACTCGCGCGCCTTGAGCGACAGAGCCGGACCTCGCACGACGCGCGTGAAGATCGGTGTGTAGACGATGGCGATGGCAATGACGCTGGTCGAGGTTCCCGGTCCCGCAACCGCGACGATCAGCAGCGCCAGCAGGATCGCCGGGAACGCCAGCACAACGTCCATGATGCGCATCACTAGGCCGTCCCAGCGGCGCCCGAACCAGGCTGCCGCCAGCCCGAGCACGGTGCCGGCCAGTGTCGCGACGGCGACCGAAAAGAAGGCCACGATGAAGGACTGGCCGATCCCGGTCATCAGGCGGCTTGCGACATCGCGGCCGAATAGGTCCGTGCCCATCCAGTAGGTGCTATCAGGCGCATGGAGCCGTTCGACCCGGTGCTGCGTCAGCGGATTGTGCGGCGTCAGCCCCAGCATGCCAAGCACGGCAAGCAGCAGATAAAGCGCAACGATCGCACCGCCGATGCGGCCGCTGGGATGCGCAAATATAGCCCGCAATGTCGCCATCAGTGCTCACTTAGCCGGATACGCGGGTCGAGCGCGACATAGGCGAGGTCGACGAGGAGATTGACGATCATGAAGTTGAAGGCGATGAACAGCACGCTTCCCTGCACCAGCGCGTAATCGCGCTGCTGGATGGCATCCAGCACCATGCGGCCGAGACCGGGCAGCGCATAGATCTGCTCGACGATGACAGCTCCGCCCAGGAGGTAGCCGAACTCTATGCCGCTCAGCGTCACGACCGGGATGAGCGCGTTGGGCAAAGCATGCCGCCAGATGACGCCGCGCGCCGAAACGCCCTTGCTGCGCGCCGTCCTGACATAGTCGTCGCTGAGCACATCGAGCATCGCCGAACGCGATATGCGGGTCACCGAAGCCGCGAAGGCAAATCCAAGCGTGACCGCAGGCAGCAACAGCTGGCCGAGATTGCGCAGCGGATCCTGCCACAGCGGCGAAAACTCGCCCATCGCCGGCAAAACGCCAAACCCCGCCGACAGCGTGTAGATGATCAGCAGGGCAAGGACGAAGTTCGGCGTCGACTGCCCGATCATTGCGACAACGCGCACGCCGAGGTCGGACAGCTTTTCGTTATGGGTGGCGGCAAAGATCCCCGCCGGCATGCCGACAAGCAGGGCGATGACCATCGACAGCAGGGCGAGTTCCAGCGTTAGCGGGAAACGCTCGAGGATGACGTCGAGCACCGGCCTGCCATAGGTGGACGAAATGCCGAGATTACCTTGGAAAAGACCAAGCAGCCAGCGCCAGTATTGGATGAACCAGGGCTGGTCGATGCCGAAATAAGCTGCAAGCGCATCGCGCTGCTGCGGCGTCAGCAGGCCGGCTTCGGTCCCCAGCATTGCCGTGATCGAATCGCCCGGAACCATCCGGATCGCCAGGAACACCACGATGGACACGCCAAGCAGGACGAGAGGGAAGGTCGCCAGTCGCCGCATCAGATAGTTCACGCGAAGAATATCCTCTCGTTCGGCATCGAAGCAGCTACTGGATCGTCACCTTGGCGAGGCTGAACAGCGAACCTGTCGGCACCGGTTCGAATCCTGCGATATTCTTCTGCTGTGCCGTGTAGCTGTAGGACGTGTAGAGCCAGATCCAGGGCGACATCTCAGTGATGTGCTTCTCGAAGTCGGCGAAGATCGCTTTGCGCGCTGCCGGGTCGGTCTCGGTGCGGCCCTTCTGCATAAGACTGTCCAGCGTGTCGTCGATATAGTTCGCCACCTTCTGCAGATTGCCCGTCTTGGTCCAGTAGCGGTTGTACATAGTGTAGGGATCGGCCCTGCCGCCGTTCAGCGCGACTGCCATGTCGAAATCGCCCTTCAGCCAGGCGTCGACATAGACGTTGAGCTCCATCATCTTGATGTCGAGCTTGACGCCGATTTCTGCGAGTTGCGACTGGATGACCTGGGCTTCCGCCGCTGCCGTCGGCGGCTCGCCGGTGGCGCCGATCACGGTCGCCGAAAAGCCGTCGGCATAGCCGGCTTCGGCCATCAACTGCTTGGCCCTCTCAATGTCGCGCTTATAGCAGAACAACTGCTTCGGATCGGTCGCCAGTGCCGGGATGGTCAGCGGGCCGGTGACCTTGCCTTCGCCGAGCGAGGCGGTGTCCAGCACTTCCTGCCGGTCGATGGCGCAGGAAATCGCCTGACGCACCTTGAGTTCGGTCATCGGCTTGCGGGAAGGATTGAGCTGCAGCACGTGATAGGCAAGCACCGGCACGCGGTTCAACTGCAGGCTGGCTTCCTTGGGCACCAGCGTGGCGACAAGCGGATCGTTGAGCAGGGCAAAATCGATCTGCTTGGTGCGCATCGCCGCCAGAATCGCCGTCTCGTCCGGCAGCACGCTGATATCGATGCCGTCGACGCCGGTCGCGCCGCCTGCCCAGTCCTTGTTGGCGACAAGCACTTCCTTGGAATTCGGATCCCATTTTTCGAGCTTGAACGGACCCGAGCCGATCGTTGTCGTGCCGATCGAGCCGGCCGCGATTTCGCTTGCCGGGACGATCGCCGCGTTGACGTCGCTCATCGCCGTCAGGATCGGCACGTCCGGCTGCGAGAGGTGGAACACGACGGTGGCGGGATCGGGCGTGTCGATGCTGGCGATCGAGAGAAAGTTGGCGCGCGCCGCAGCACCCGTCTTCTCGTCGAGTATGCGCTCGAACGATGCCTTGACGTCGGCCGAGGTCACGGCGGCGCCGTTCTGGAATTTTGCTTTCGGATTGAGCCTGAAGCTCAGCTCCTTGCCGTCCGGCGAGAACTGCCATGAATCGGCAATCGCGGGCGTGATTTGCAGGTTTGCGTCGAGCCGCACCAGCGGTTCGTAGATCAGCTCCAGCAGCCGCAGTGAGGAGAATGCGGTCTGCTTGTGCGGATCAAGCCCGGTGGCGTCCTGCGACCACGCCATATGCAGCGTCGCCGCACTCGCCTGCACCGGTAGCGCGGCGATGGCAACCATTGCCGCGAGCGTCATGCCGGTAAGCAGTTTCTTGCCAATGTGCCGTACCATTGTCGTCTCCCATTATTGTTAAACCAGATGCCTTGCAGTTCCCCGGACCGCTTCAAAGGGACACACGCCCCGGAACATCGGCCCAGTATCCATGCGGTCTTACACCGTCTTTTCGCCTATCGCCTTGCGCAGGAAACCTCCCGCGTTGGCAAGCGCCTTACGTGCTTCTTCGACACCCATGCCGGTGATCGTCACCAGGATTGCCAGTTTTACATCATTGCCGGTCTGGTCGAGTGCCTGTCGTGCCTGCTGTGCCGCGCAGCCGGTCGTCTGCATCACGATCCTGACCGCCCTTGCGACAAGCTTCTTGTTGCTTGGATTGAGGTCAACCATCAGGTTCTGATAGCTCTTGCCGATGCGGATCATGCTGGCGGTAGACAGCATATTGAGCACCAGCTTTTGCGCGGTTCCCGATTTCAGCCGGGTCGAGCCGGTGAGGACCTCCGGGCCAACCACCGGAGAGATGCCAATATCGGCAATGCCGGCAATGGTCGATCGAGGATTGCAGGACAACGCCACGGTGGTGGCTCCCACTTCCTTGGCATAGGTCAGGCCACCGATCACATAAGGTGTGCGTCCGCTGACAGCGATGCCGACCACCACGTCGCCAGCGGTCAGCTTGATGTCCTGCAGCGCCTTTATTCCCTGTTTCGGATCGTCCTCGGCGCCTTCCGCAGAGTGCATCAGCGCGTCGACGCCGCCGGCGATCAGGCCCACCACCATGTCCTCGGGTACGCCGAAGGTCGGCGGACATTCCGAGGCGTCGAGGACGCCGAGCCGGCCGCTGGTGCCAGCCCCCATATAGACAAGGCGTGCACCGTTCTGGAACGCGCTCACGATCCGGTCCACGGCCGCAGCAATATCGGGGATGACCTTCTCGACGGCTGCCGCAACGCCTTTGTCCTCGTCATTGATCTTGCGCAGCACCTCGAGGGTCGGCAACAGATCGATGTCCATGGTTTTCGGGTTCCGGTCCTCGGAAACCAGCCGCTCCAGCTCCGACATCAACCCTTGTTCGACCACTTCGCTTACTTTCAAGTGCGACTGCGAGCAGGACTGTGATGCCCGCGGCAAGCGGCGTCCAGTGCTTGCACCTGGCCGTCGGCTCCGTACCGGCTGCGCCGGTTCTGTTTCGTTAACTTTTTAGAATTCGATATTCCCTCTGTCAACGGAAAGTAGGAATATTATATTCCTTGCCGAGCAAGGCATCACTGGCGGCAGAGGGATTTTCTGGCCAGGATTATGGCTCCCGAAACCGCATCGCCGTCGGCCGGCTTCAGCCGTCGGCGGACGTCGGGAGCGAGCCATGGCTCAAGCGGGCTGGACAACCCTCCGAGCAACGTAACCCGCGGCGCGCCTTTTTCGAACAGCACCCGCACGAAGGTGTCGATCTGCTCGGCAGCGCCTTGCACGATCCGCCGACCGGCCGGATCGCCCTGGTCGGCATGGCGGATCACCATCGGCGCCATGGCGGCATAGTCCGTCGCGCTGGCGCGGTCCATCCAGGCCACCGCCTCGAACGGATCGTCCTTGAAGCGCTGCATCACCTCGGCCAGCAGCGCCGTCCGCTCATGCCGGCCGTCATGGGCTCGCAAGGCAAGCTGCACTGCCTTCAGTCCGAGATCGGCGCCGCTGCCCTCGTCGGAAATCGGAAAACCGTAGCCGCCGACGCGCAGGTCGCGCCCTTCGACAAAGCCGAGCCCGATCGAACCGGTCCCGGCTATGACGATGGCGCCGTCTTGACCCGAATGCGCGCCAAGGCAAGCCGCGACGCCGTCGCTGACGAAGTCGATGCTCGCAAAGGGTCGTTCGATGCCATTAAACGCCTCGAGCGCACCCTTACGGCCCATGCCGGCAACACCGATACCCGCGCGGATCCTGGCGATTTCCGCCGCCGCGAACCCTGCCTCTTCGATCGCCGCGCCAAAGGCTTTGGCAATCGAGGCCCAGGCCACCTCTATACCGAGTCGCGTTGTCGCCGGGCCCGACAGGCCTTGCCCGAGCACGGTTCCTGCCTCGTCTTCGATACGCGCCCGGCAGCCGGTTCCGCCGCCATCGACGCCCAGGAAATAATGCGGAGACGCCCCACCGGCACTCATTGCCTTATTCGTTCGATCTGGGCGCCGCACAGCCGGAGCTTGCGGTCCAACTGCTCGTACCCGCGGTCGAGATGATAGACGCGATTGATCGTCGTCTCGCCCTCCGACACCAGCGCTGCCAGCACCAGCGAGACGGAGGCGCGCAGGTCGGTCGCCATCACTTGCGCGCCCTTCAGCTTCTCGCCTCCGCGCACCAGCGCCATGGTGCCTTGCAGCTTGATATTGGCGCCGAGCCGCATCAGTTCAGGCACATGCATGAAGCGGTTCTCGAAGATCGTCTCGCGCAACAGCGAAGCGCCCTCGGCACAGCACATCAACGCCATGAACTGCGCCTGGAGATCGGTCGGAAAGCCCGGATAGGGCTCCGTCGTCACGTCGACCGCCTTGAGCGGCCCGTCTCTCGATACGATCAGCCCGCGGTCGCCCGGCCATATTTTCACACCGGCTGCTTCGAGCAGCTGGACGACGGATGCCATGTGCTCGAGCCGCGCGTGGGTCAGCTCGAGCTGACCGCCGGTGATGGCCGCTGCGACGGCATAGGTGCCGGCCTCTATCCGGTCCGGGATGATGTCGTGCGTGGCGGCGCGCCAGTCTGTGCTGTCCCCGATCAGGATGCGGTGCGTGCCGGCGCCCTCGATCCGCGCGCCCATGGCGTTCAGGCAGGCGGCAAGATCGGCCACCTCCGGCTCGCGGGCCGCGTTGAGGATCTCGGTCTCGCCGTTTGCCGTCGTCGCCGCCATCAACGCCGTTTCGGTCGCGCCGACCGACGGCGAGCTCAAAACGATGCGCGCGCCTTTCAGTCCGCTCGGCGCAGACGCGACGATCAGTCCGTTTTCGATCGCGATATCGGCGCCAAGTGCGGCAAGTGCGGCGACATGCATGTCGACCGGCCGTGCGCCGATCGCGCAGCCGCCAGGCAGCGAGACTCGGGCATGGCCGAAGCGGGCAAGCAGTGGACCGAGAACCAGCACCGTCGCGCGCATGCGCCTGACGGTATCGTAGCTTGTCTCCCTGGAAGCGGCAGCACTGGTATCGATTGTGGCGGCATGCGCCGATCTGGTGACTTCGGCCCCATGAAGGCCGACGACGCCAAGCATGTTGTCGACATCCGTCACCTCAGGCAGGTTGGTCAGCTGCAGCGGATAGGGGCTGAGCAACGCCGCCGCTATTTGCGGCAAGGCCGCGTTCTTGGCGCCGGAGATCGTCACCGCGCCCTCAAGCCTGTGCCCGCCGACGATCCGCAATTTGTCCATGGCTCTGACCTAATCCCGAGCTGTCGGCGTGTCTACGATCTTTCATGTCCGAATCGTCGACATGCCCGAAGGCTGGGCCGCAACCGCACCAGTCGAGATTTGATGGTTCATTCTTCGCTGTCAATCAGAGACGGAATAATTTATTCCTTGGCTTGGCATTGTCGATGACAGGCAATGGAGGAACGCATGTCCGTCCTGAAGAAGATCGAGGCCAAGCTCGAAGTCATGGCGCCCGGCGACCGCGAGATCGGTCGGTATATCGTCGATAATCCCGACCAGATGCTCCGCCTGTCGACGGCGGCGCTTGCCGCCGAGATCGGCCGCAGCCAGTCGAGCGTCGTCAAGTTCAGCCAGAAGCTCGGCTATTCCAGCTATCAGGAGCTTAAGCTCGCCGTCAGTGAGGCCAAGTCGCAGGAATGGCACGTGCCGGCCGGCATGATCCACGGTTCGATCGAGGTCGGCGACAGCTATCTGGTCATCTTGCGCAAGCTGATCGGCAGCAAGCTCTTGTCGATGCAACAGACCGTCGCGGCCAACACCGAGCAGGAAATCGGCAAGGCCCTCGAAGCGTTGAACGGTGCGCGCCGCATTCATTTGGCCGGCGTCGGCGCATCCTCGCTGGTGGCGCGCGATTTCTCCTACAAGCTGATGAAGCTCGGCCGCAACGTGCTGCACGACAGCGACAGCCACGTGCAAATGGCCAATGTCTCGACGCTTGGACGAGGTGACGTGCTGTTCGCGCTCTCCTATTCCGGGGCGAGCATCGAAACCCTGCGGATAGCCGAACTTGCCCGCAAACGTGGCACGACCGTGATCGCCGTCACCGGACTTCGCGACAATCCGCTGAGCCGGGTTGCCGACATTCGCCTGCACACGATCGCCAACGAAGAGCGCGCGCGCTCTTCGTCGATAACCGCACGCGACGCACAACTGACGCTGACCGACCTGCTGTTCATCCTGCTCGTGCAGAAGCAGCCTGACGCCAACGAATACGTCCACAACAGCGAATTGGCCGTCTCGGTGCTGAAGGCTTAGCGCTCTTCGCCGTCTCGCGTTAAGGCCTCAGTCCCTCCCTGGCGCTGCACGCCGACAAGAGCAACTTTCGTCCTCCTTGGTGAAATAGCTTTCTTTCTTCAATGCGCTCACCCGTTTTCTTGGTCCGGCTGGCAGAGAGTCGCGGGAGCGCCGATTGGTCAAATGCCGCCGGTCGAAACAAGTGTTGACAATGTCATCTGTTGTTGCGAAAGCGTTCAGCCTCGAATTTGACGGCCGGGTGAGACAATGGACGACCTTGGAGCACAGGAACAAGCGGTTCTCGACCTCATTGCGGCGAACCCATTCGCCGGCCAGCAGGACATAGCAACGGTACTCGGCATCGCCCGCTCGACGGTCGCGGCCCACATCGTGCAACTCGTCAACAAGGGATACATTCTCGGCCGTGGTTACGTCTTGCCGACGTCCAAGCGCATGGTCTGCGTCGGCGGCGCGGTGCTCGACCGCAAATACCACGCCAAGAAGGATCTGATTTTCGAGACGTCGAACCCGGTCGACGGCTATCGCAGCTTCGGCGGGGTTGCCCGCAACGTCGCCGAAAACCTTGCCCGCCTCGGCGTCGACATAAGCTTCGTCTCGATCGTCGGCGACGATGAAACCGGCCGCTCACTGGTGCGGCATCTGCGCGACCTCGGCGCCGATGTCAGCCAGGTCATCACCACCACGGAACGGCCGACGGCGGAATACGCGGCCATCCTCGACCGCAACAACGACCTCGTGCTCGGCATTGCCGACATGGAGATCTTCGATCTGTTTTCGTCGTCCTATCTTGACCGCTTCTGGCCGCATCTGGCTTCGGCGACATGGGTGTTCATCGACTGCAATCTGCCGGCCGCGACCCTCGCAGCACTGATGTCGCGCAAGCAGGGTGCGCGCTTCAAGCTCGCAGTCGACACGGTATCGGCGCCGAAATCAGCGCGCCTGCCGAAGGACCTGACCGGCATCGATCTTCTGTTCACCAATCATGACGAGGCCAATACGATGCTCGGCATGACGGATGCCGACAGGCGGCTGACGCCGGAGGAAGCAGCGGCAGCGCTGCGCGCGGCCGGCGCCGGCGAGGTGATCGTGACCGTGGGCGCGCATGGATTTGCCGTTGCGACCGAGAGCGGTGTGACGACCATGCACTCCGTCCCGGCCCAGCCCGTCGATATCACCGGCGCCGGTGACGCGATGATCGCCGGCACACTGTACAAGGTGCTTTCGGGTGAGCCGGTCGCTCATGCCGTGCGCACCGGCGCGCTGCTTGCCACACTGACCACCGAGAGCGAATCCAGCGTCCATCCCGATCTGTCGCCGCGCTTCCTTGCCGCCGGCATGTACCGCATTCCTGCCTGAAAGCGAGATGATATGAAACCTTTCCTTGTCCACCTGAACGATGAAGTCGCTGCTGCGCTTGATGAAGGCCGCGCGGTGGTGGCATTGGAATCGACGATTATCACCCACGGCATGCCATATCCGGCCAATCTGGAAACTGCCCGTGGTGTCGAGACCGTAGTGCGTGAAAACGGCGCCGTGCCCGCCACGATCGCAGTGGTCGCCGGCAAGATCAAGGTTGGCCTCGACGACCGTGAACTGGAAGAGCTGGCAGCGGCAAAGGGCGTGGTCAAGGCTTCCGGGCGCGATCTCGCCGCCATCATGGTGCGCGGCGGCTCGGCCGGAACCACCGTCTCGGCGACGATGCGGATCGCCGCTTTAGCCGGGATCGGCATTTTTGCGACCGGCGGTGTCGGCGGCGTGCATCGCGGCGCCGAAGCCACTTTCGATATCTCCGCCGACCTGACCGAACTCGGCCAAACCGGCACGACCGTCGTCTGCGCCGGAGTTAAGTCGATCCTCGATATTGCGAAGACGCTGGAATATCTGGAAACTCAGCGTGTGCCGGTGATCGCCTATGGGAGCGATGATTTTCCGGCTTTCTACACCCGCTCCAGCGGGCTCAAGGCCGATCATCGCCTCGACACGCCCGACGAGATCGCGCGAGCCATGCTGCTGCATGACGAGATGGAATCCGGCACCGGCATTCTCGTCGCCAACCCTATCCCCGAAGCGGACGCGCTCGATCCGGCGTTCATCGACGGCACGATCGCAGCGGCCGTGGCTGAGGCCGAGAAGCGCGGCATCGGGCGCAAGGAACTAACGCCATTTCTGCTCGCACGCATCAATGAGCTTTCGCAAGGCCGCAGCCTGAAGGCCAACATCGCGCTGGTCCGCAACAACGCCGCGCTTGCTGCCCGCATTGCGGTTGCGCATGCGGAATTGAAGAGCGCGACCAGATAGAGACAGTATCCGGCCAGCGCTACCGGCCTTCGATTTCAGCCCGGCGCCAGGTCGAAGATGCGCCCGGCATTGAGGATGTTGTTCGGGTCGAAGGCTGCTTTCAGGCGGCGCATGGCCGCGATCTCGGCGTCGCTGCGCACAAGGTGCAGCCATTCCTTCTTGTCGAGGCCGATGCCATGTTCGGCCGAAACGCCACCGCCGGCGGTGGCAACACCGCGGTACACGATGCCGTATGCGGCCGCCGGATCCGCGGTGCGGACCTGATAATGCAGATTGCCATCGCCGAGATGGCCGAAGACGTAGATGTCGGCGCCAGGGTCGACGGCCCTGATGGCGGCTTCTGTTTCGCCCAGGAAAGTCGCCATTCTCGCCAGTGGGATGCTGATATCGACGCCGATCAGGCCTGCCATCGAAAACAGGAAACGGTTGGCCTCTTCTCGCACCGCCCAGAGCGCCCGGAATTCGCGCGGCGATTGCGAGACGACCACGTCGTCGATCACGCCATCTTCAACCGCCTGCATCAGCACCGCGGCAAAACGTTCGCCGTCGCGGTCGGGCTCGCTGCCCTGTATCTCGGCAAGCACATAGACGGGCGAGCCGGCGGGCAGCGGCGCCGGCGCCTCCATGCCGGCGATCATGGCGCCATAGAGCGGTGCGAAATTCACCTCATAGGCCGACAGCAAGGGCCCGAGCTTCCGCCTGAGCAGCGCAAGCAACGTGATCGCCGCGTCCAGCGAAGCAAGCGCGCAGAAGGCGTTGATCTCGGTGGCCGGCTTCGGATGCAGCCGCAGGCATGCGCGTGTGACCACGCCGAGCGTGCCTTCGCTGCCGATGAACAATTGGCTGAGATCGTAGCCGGAGTTGTCCTTCGCCAAACCCTTGAGCGAGGTCAGGATACTGCCGTCGGCAAGCACCGCTTCCAGCCCAAGCACCTGCGCCCGGTACATGCCGTAGCGCAGCACGCGGATGCCGCCGGCATTGGTGGCGACATTGCCACCGACGGTGGCCGTGCCGCGCGCTCCGATGTCGACGCCGAACAGCAAGCCGGCCGCATCGGCGGCTTCCTGCACCGCTTGCAGCGGCGCGCCGGCCTCGGCGATGATGGTCGCCGCCTCGCGGTCGAGAGCTTCAACGGAAGTCATGCGCTCCAGCGACAGCACAGCTTCGCCGGGTTGGATGCGAGCGCCGCTGGCAAGCCCGGTCCGGCCCCCCTGGACCACAAGCCTCTGCCCCGCCTCATTGCACAGGCGCAGTATGTCCGACACCTCGCCGGCAGTGCGCGGTCGCAGCACGACCTCCGGCCGCGCACCGGTCTTGCCGTCGGGGTCTTCCCTGTAACGCGGCCCGGCCTCATCTGCCGAGACGATCGCCGACCGATCCAGCCGACCCTCAAGTCGCGACAGAAGTTCGGCGGTTCGCGAGGAGAGGGCGCTCACGGATGCTATTGGCGCGCAGATATCGATGCAACGCACGCGAAGACCGCTGAGGATTGCAGGAGCGGCTTGACGCGAATTTCGCTGGAAAGAAAACATGCGGAAAACCCGCCAAAAATGCAGTCGGTTGCTGTCGCCATGCACCGCTCCTGTAACAGGTCGACCATAGGCGCGGACCGCGTTTTGTCAAACTGTGGCAGTTGGTGATGGGTGGCTCGACGCCTGCGTTTCGGCGCGGACCACCTTGATGTCGGCGCCTGCCGCCCATGCTCCGATATCGTCGCGGCGTAAGGCCGCAGCCATCATGTCCGGAAACAGATCCGGCGTGCAGGCGAAGACGGGAATACCAAGGGCTGCTACCGAGCCTGCCATTGTTGGATCGTAGCCGGGCCGGCCTTGATCGGTCAGCGCCAGAAGCACGACGACATTTACGCCGGATCGAACCAGCGCTGCCAGTCGCCGCAGCAGTTCCTGGCCATTACCGCCTTCATAGAGATCGGTGATCAGCACCAGATGCGACTTGGTGGGCCGTTCGATACGGTCGGCGCAATAGGCGACCGCCTGATTGATGTCGGTGCCGCCGCCAAGCTGCACGCCGAACAGCACCTCGACGGGATCGCTGAGCTCTTCGGTCAGGTCGACGATCACCGTATCGAAGCAGACAAGCTTCGTGCGCACAACCGGCAGCGAGGCCATCACCGCCGCGAAGATCGAGGCGTAGACCACCGAGCTTGCCATCGAGCCGGACTGGTCGACGCAGAGAACGACCTCATCCAGATCGACAAGCCGGCGCTGCTTGCGCATGAAGCCGACCAGTTTCTCCGGCACGATGGTCCTATGCTCGGGTTGATAGTGGCGAAGGTTCGCCGAAATAGTGCGCTGCCAGTCGATATCGCGTGCACGCGGGCGGTTGGTGCGTCTCGATCGATCGAGAGCGCCGCGTATCGCCTCGGCGGTCTTCTGCTCCAGCTTCTGCATCAGCTTGCCGACGATATCGGCAATGATCGTCCGGGCAATGTCCTTGGTCTTGGCCGGCATGACCGAGCGCAGCGAAATCAGGTCGGCGACGAGATTGACGTCCGCCTCGATCGCCTTGAGGAATTCCGGTTCCATCAGCATCTGCTTCAGGTCCAGCCGTTCGAAGGCGTCCTTCTGGACGATCTGGACGACCTGCGCCGGAAAGAAGGAGCGGATGTCGCTCATCCATTGTGCAACGCGCGGCGCCGACCGGCCAAGGCCGCCACGCCGCTTGCGTGGGTCGGCAGAAGCGGCGCTAATGCCGTCGCCGTAGAGAGCGTCGAGTGCCGCCGAAAGCCGTTTGTCGTCGCTGGAAAGTGCCCCAGACGTTTCGTCATCGGCGCCGATCGCCAGTCGCCAGCGGCGCTCCCTTCCGCCATCGGCAGTGAGCGGGCCGGGTTCGTTCATTTCGGCCTCGTCATCCATTGCCGGTTTCTCCGTTGAGCAATGGTCCAAGCAGCCCCAGGTGCCGGCGCCATGCCTCGCCGCCATCCGGCGTCGGCGTCAGGCCAGCCGGCAAGCGCGCGGCGCGGCCGAGGACCGCTTCGATCAGCCGGCGGCGTTCCATGCGATCCAGATTGGAAAAGACGCGGCGCAGCAACGGCAGGTGCGCGATGAAAGCATCTTCGTCCAGGGATCTGAGCCACCCATCGACCGCACCGCGCAGACCCTCGTCATAAATCAGCCGTTGACCGGCTGTGCTGAAGAAGCCTTCGAAGAACCCGGCCGCGTCAGTGACAGGCGTCCCCGGTGACAGGCGTCGCCCGAGCAGCCCGGCAGCGGCTTCGGCGGACAGGCGACCAGCTTCATACAGCAGGTGTGCGGCGCACCCGGCCAGCAGCGCCGTCGACCGTGACGCCTCCAGTACGGCCGCCAGCCCGTTGCGCCATCCGTCCAGCACGTCTTGGCCGGGTTCGACCAGCCTGATCGCCTCATCGGCCTTGCGCATCGCACCAACCAGTGTCGCGGCGGCCTGCTCATCCAGATCGCGCGCAGCGTAGGGAAGCGCGATCGCACCTTCGACGATCAGCCGCTCCATGAGGCCGGACAGCCGGTCCGTTTGCGTTTTGCGGGCCTCGCCGTAGCGGACAATGTCGGCGAGCGGCGGCACCGACGCCAGGATCTCCAGGCATTCACTGCTGCGCGCCGCGCGTGCCTCCAACGCCGTGAGGCCGGCAGTCGATGCTTCCGACAGGCCTGCAGTGATGGCGCTCTGGACCAGTGCCGCAAGCGTATCGAGCGTCGCCGCCGTTTCGATCATCTGGATCAGGCGGCCATTGGCAGCCTTTTCGATGGTCGGCCCGTAGATCAGGTTCTCGACCAGACGGACGGCATATTCCGGTTCCCACGCTAGGGTCCACCGCTCGCGGAAGGTGCCACGGCTGCGGCCGCTGTCAGTCAACTTACCCCAATGCACACCAAGCACGTGCAGCCGATGCAGCAATGTCGAGCGGAACAGCCCGCTCTCGCTTCGCAGGTCGACCGACAGTTCCCGCTCCAGCGCCTCGGGTTTTAGGCGCGCCGCCTTTTGGCTACGCTGCAGATCCTCGATCAGTGGCGCCAGCGGTGTGTCGGGCGGAATTTCGCCGACGTCCGAACCCAGAAGCAGCTCGGCCTCGACCAGCCCCCACAGCAACGCTTCGCCGTTGAAGAGGGCGGCGATCGCGGCGTCGCGCAATTCCTCAAATCCGGGTTTCGGTCGTTCGCGAATCGCGGCTAGCGTCCGGGCGAGCCGCTCCGCTTCGATCAACGAAGCGGTCGAGATCAGGTGACCCTTCGCCCGCAGCACGGCGGCGATCGTCGCAAGCCACAGGGTCGCCGCATCGCGCCGGCCGCGCGTGCGCCAGAGATGCTTGCACCAGCCCGGTGCGACGACGCCCGCGCCATAGCCGTATCCCCGCGCCAGGCGCGGTCCCGTCCACGGTGCCCATGTCATTGTGCTCTTGCGCCGGGCAATTCCCTTGATCAGGACCTGATCGTTTTTCTGAGTGTGGGTGGCCTGCAGCGCCGGCACATGCCATGCCCCGCAGACGACGGCGATCGGCCCGTCGAACTGCTTACGCGCCTTGGCGATTTCGAGCCGCATATGCGCCTCGCGCTTGGCTTCGAACTGCGCGATCGGACCCTCACCATTCCGCAGTGTCGTCATCGCATCGGCGATGGCCGCAAATATGGGGCCGGGTTCCGGGTTCTGTTCAATGATGTCCGACCACCAGCTTTCGCCGTCCTCATAACCGGCGGCGTGTGCCAGCATGGCTATCGGATCACGCGGAAGCGGAGCCGCGTCACCATCCTCGGGGGCTTGGGTAGCTTCGGTCGCATCGGTGTCCTCCGCGCCACCGATCGCAGCAGTGGTGAACCGTGCCGATGACGGCAGGTCGATAAACTGCAACGTCGCCTTATTGCCCACAGCCCAAAGCGCCGCCTGGTATTCGGGCGAGAACTCGGCAAAAGGCCAGAAGCTTGTCGAAGCCGGATCGTCCTCCGGATAGCAAAGGAGCGCCACAGGCGGCTGCATTTCGGGGCGGGCCAGCATGGGCAGAAGCTCAGAGGCGTCGATCGGCCCCTCGATCAGCACGGCGACCGGGTTCAAATCCTGCAGTGCCTGCACCAGGCTGTCGGCGGAACCCGGCCCGTGATGGCGTATCCCGAAATAGGCAATGTCGCCGTGGCCCATGGCGTCAGATCGCTGCGTTCAGCGCCGCGTAATAGCCGGCATAGTCGGCCCGCTTCTTGAGCACGGTTTCCAGATATTCCTCCAGCACCACCTTGTCCTGCACCGGATCCTTCACGATCGCGCCGACAAGGCTGGCGGCGAGACCTTCGGCGCCGAGCTTGCCACTGTCGAACCACGCCGCCTGGCTGAGCCCGCCAACCATCGTGGCGATCGCTTCTGCGGTCGACAGCGAGCCGGAAGGCGTCTTCAGCGTCACCTTGCCGTCGGCAGTCGCGCCGGAGCGCAATTCGCGGAAGATGGTCAGCACACGGGCGATCTCCTCGCCGACATTTTTCGGCACCGGCAGGTCGAGTCCGCCAGCCATCTCGTCGACCCGTTTGGAGACGATCGCCACCTCTTCGGCCATGTCTTCCGGCAATGGCAGCACCACGACATTGAAGCGACGCTTGAGCGCCGAGGAGAGCTCGTTGACACCTTTGTCGCGGTTGTTTGCCGTGGCGATAATGTTGAAGCCGCGCTGGGCGTAGATCGAGGTGTTCAATTCCGGGATAGGCATCATCTTTTCGGAAAGCACGGTGATCAGCGTGTCCTGCACGTCTGAGCCCATGCGGGTCAGTTCCTCCAGCCGGCAGAGCTTGCCGTTCTGCATGGCTCGGTAGAGCGGCGTCGGCACCAACGCTTCCTGGCTCGGGCCCTTTGCCAGTAGCTGCGCATAGTTCCAGCCATAGCGGATCTGGTTCTCGTCGGTGCCGGCCGTGCACTGCACGATCAGCGTCGAGTCGCCCATGATGGCGGCGGCAAGATGTTCAGACACCCAGGACTTGGCGGTTCCGGGAACGCCGAGCAGCAAGAGTGCACGGTCGGTGGCGAGCGTCGCTACCGCGGTTTCCATCAACCGGCGGCGACCGACATATTTTGGCGTTACCAAGGTGCCGTCACCGGCCTTCCCGCCTAGCAAATAGGTCAGCACAGCCTGTGGCGACAGGCTCCAGCCGGCAGGCCTCTGCCGGTCGTCATCGCGCGCCAGCGCCTGCAATTCCGAAGCGTAGGCCTGCTCGACCGGGAGGCGGATGGCTGCGTTCATTTTGCTGTTCTCCGGATTGGTCATGTGTTGGTTCCAGGCCCCGCCAGTGATGCGTTGAGACGTAGAAGCCCGAGTGAAGGAGCCGCGGGCGGCACGCCCGCCGCGACCATGTCGTCGATCAATTTCGCTGCCGTGGTCGCGGTGGCAAGGAAGCCGATCGTCTCCAGTACATCGTCGAGACCCCGCCGCGCGGCGTCGTCTTTTCCGCCGGCGGCGGAACGCAGTGCGGCGAGCGCCTGTCCATTCGTCAGGTCGTCCCATTCCAGCCAGTCGACATCGATGCCTTCCGCCAGGTTGATCATGCCAAGATAAGTTGTCTCCTTGAGGATCAGCCTGATGAGGACACGCTTTCTGCTGCTGTCCAGGCGCGGCATGAGGTGAAGCACGAACAGCGCCGGTTTGCCGCCTTCGGCGATAAGTGTATCCGCCATCTGCGTAAGGGCGGCTTCGCTCCCTGAGGCGGCGACCATTCGTGCGATCAGGATGTCGGCTTTATTGTCGGCACCGAATTGCCAGCCTCCTATGAATTCGGCTTCCGTAGTGTTGAACCGTTCGGCAACCTCGACGAGGTTGCATATCTCGAACAGTTCGGCGCGGCGTTGCTCCTGCGCTTGGGATTTTAGTTTTGCTGGAGTGTAGATCGTCCGGCGGCGGATGAAGCCCGATCTGCCTTCAGTGATAAAGGCGGCGAGTTCGGCTACGGGATCGTCCGGTCCACCGTCGCTCGGGCGAACGTGCTCTCCTAATCTTGCCAGCAGCCGGCCAGCCAGTTCGCGCACCTTGCCGGACCTGTCGGCGGAAAGGCTTTTCAGGAAAGGCACGTCCTCGGCACTCAGGCCGAAGCGCATAAGCTCGACCAGCGCAAGTCTGACTTCCGCCGGTTCGCCCGACGCCTTGGCTTCGATCAACATTCGAGCCGATGTCGGGTCAGTACGGCGCATATCGGCAAGGGCCAAGCGTCGCGCGGCGGGATAGAACTCATCCCAGTTTTCCGCAGTCAGTTTCTCTTGTGGGGCAAGCCTTTCCCCGTTCATGCTTGCTTGCCAGTCTACCCATGGTGCGTAGACGTCAGGGCTGTTCTGATCCGAGGGCATCCAGTCCATGGGATGGAGCACAAAGCCGCGGCTGGCGACGAGCGCCGCCACGCGTGCCTTTCGCCTCGCGTCGGCGGCGTGCTTCAGAGCGGCTCTCAACAACGGCCGAAATCGTGCCGGCAGAATGGGCAGGGCAAGTCTGGGCAGCGGCGGACGACGCTTGAGTGTCGTCGGCGCGGCCGGCCGCAGCGCGACGTCGAGTGCTTGTGCTGCGATTGCCAGGAGCCGGCGCTCCTGTTCGTCGGGACTTGCACCGCCGGCGATTGCCTTCCATCCGGCCGGAGCCAGATCGAACGTAGCACCGCCGGTGATCCAGCAATCGCGCATTGCCGCCAGGCCTGTTTGCTCGCTTTCGTTCACGCCAGATCAAGCCTCCCGAACTCGCTTTGCGCCGCCAGAAGCTCAAGCCGGGCGCCGTTCCAGAGCGCTGCCGTGGCTGCAAGGTCGAGGCCGAGCAAGGTTTGATCTACCGCGCCGGCGATCGGCAAGGCGATCCCCTGCGGTTCATCCTCCGCCTGCCACCATGCCGTGCCCCGATCGTCGAGCAGGATAGCACCGGGCGGCAGCATGAGGGGACAATCGGCGATCCAGGGCGCGGCGTCCTGATGGGAAGCATGCGTGGCGAGCGGATCCTTCGCGGTGCCAAAAGCAAAATCGGGCCACGCGCCGGGCACAACCTCCCCCATGCGCTCCACCACGAGGGCGCGGAGCGGCAGGCGTGATGGATAAAACACCAGTCGGGCATTGAAACGGTCGCCTGGTGCAAAAGCGTTGGACCGGCGCCCGGCCGAAGCCGGGAAAAAGTCGAGCAGCACGGCAAATTGCGGGGTGGCGCTTTTCAAATCGAGCAGCCAGGTCGAATGGCTGACCAGACCATCGCGGCGGCTCTCGATCTTCTCGCCGAGAACTTCCCAGAGGCTTTCAACCTGTCTTGCATCCGGACTGCTGAGAACCTGTTGGCGGGGTTCCGACGTTGATACGAGGCGCTTCAGCTCGGGGTCGTCGGGCTCCGACCGCCACGCCTTGGCCAGCAGCACGAGCTTGCCGAGCTCGCGGATTGCCGCATCAGACCGTTCCTCGCTGCGCAGCGCCATCAGCCGCGACGGAATCTCGTCGATACGGCCGGCGAGCGCGGCTGCCTTCATATCGACCAGCCGCGCAGCAATCCGCCGGCAACGGTCGCTGCTGGCGTCGACAAACCCGGACAGACCGAGCCGTAACTGGTCGGCAATCCACTGGTCAAGCTCATCGAGCCCAGCCGACACTGCTTCTCGTGTGCTTTCCGCCCGCTTGCGCTGCGCCGCCTCGCGACGCTCCAGCGCCGCGATGTCTTCAATGGCGGTGCTCTCGTCGGCTTGTGAGGCTTCGCCGATGCGCTTGGCTTCCGCACCGGGTACCGGTTGCGCCGGCTGTGGCGTTGTCTTCCTGCGTCGGCCAAGCCAGTCATTCACCCATTCCGGCGTGGTATTGGCAGCGGCAAAACTGGCTGGCGCGGTGGCGGCAATCCACATCAGGGCCAGAGTGTGCTTGCATGGGAATTTGCGCGAAGGGCAGGTGCATTTGTAGCCGTGATCACCCGTGTCGACCACCACTCGATAAGGATTGGAGCCGGAGCCCTGGCATTCGCCCCAGATGAGCGCCTGCTGCTCATGCTTTTCGAGCCGCGGCCAGTTCGTTCGTTTGGTGAGCTTGGAGGCGGCGCTCAGCGACGCCTGATCGGGAGCAAGCGCCTCAATGGTTTTCAGATCGAATTCCAAGCCGCGCTTCTCCCCGCCCCGACGCAGTATAGATAGCGGTTTGTGAAGAATTATTATAGCTCTGGCATGGTGAAGATTGGCATGCCTTGGCCCTGTTTTGATGGGCCGGGACATGCCTCAGACGCAAATGGGGTCGACTGTTATTCGGCAGACAGAACGGGCTTTGGTAGCCGGCGGCCTAGGCGGAAGCGTTCAGGCTCTGCCCTTCAGGAACTCGATCACCATTGCCGCGGTCCAGGTGAAGCGATTGCCGCCGAGCGGCTCGCCGCTGAGGGGATCGTAATATTCGGCAAAACCGCTCTCGGCGATCAGCTCGAGACTGGATTGCGTGATCCGTTGTGCGATTTGGCTGTGGCCGGCGGCGGCAAGGCCGTCGGCGATCATGTAGTTGACCACCAGCCAGACCGGGCCGCGCCAGTAGCGCTTTGGGTCGAAGCGCCCATCCTCAGGATCGTGCGACGGGACGATGTAACGCGCTTTGCCGGCGATGCGCTCGATCGTTGCAGCGATGGTCGCTGCCCGGCTTTCCGGGATGGCCGAAAATACCGACAGAATGCCGCCGACCGACGCGCTGTCAACATGCTTTCCGGCCACTCGGTCGAAACAAATGTACTGGCCATGCGCGTCGCTCCACAGCCGTTCCATTGCCGAAAGCCCCTTTTCGGCACGGGCGCGATTGGCTTCTGCGATTTCGGTTTCGCCAAGTGCCTCGGCGAGATCGGCAAGGTCGGCGGCGGAACGGATCAGGATGGCGTTGAAGCCGGGATCGACGACCTGGAATGGCGAGGCATCGTGCAGCCGGGCATTATCCCAGCCAAGCCCGCGGAAATGCTGCAACAGCCAGACATAGCGGTCATACTGTGCCTTGGTTGGACGATGCGCCGGATCGGCGTGCAGGATGTCGCGGCGGGTGTAGGGCTCGACGCCTTCGGTCGGCACGCGCTCGAACGCCTCGTCCCAGTCGATCGAGTTGTCGCGGCCGGACTCCCATGGGTGGATTATGGCGACCAGCCCTTCGCCGTCCGGGTCGCGATTTTCGTAGAACCAGCGGTGCCAGGCATCGATTTTCGGCAACAGCGCGCGGGCGCGCTCGGCCGCCAGGGCCTTGTCCTTGGCCTGGTCGAACAAGCGGCGCACGGCAAAGCCGGCGACCGCCGGCTGGGTGATGCCGGAGGTGGCAGTCGGGCGGTTGGTTCGCCAGACCTCCGGCCCGGGGAAATAGCCGTCGCTCCAGACATGGAAGACGATGTGCGGCACCATGCCGTCTGGCCATTGGTGGGCGAACAGCGTGTCGATCTCGGTCCAGGCGCGCGCCTCGTCATAGTGGGCAAGGCCGAGCGCGGTCAGGCAGGAATCCCAGTTCCACTGAAACGGGTAGAGCCCCTTGGTCGGTATGGTATAGGTGCCTTGGTCATTTTCCCTGAGCACCTCGACGGCGCGGGCGATGGTTTCGTCGACAGCAAGAGATATCATCGGGGCGTTCGTACTTTCAGAATCGAAGGGGATCAAAGGGCGTTGGTGGTTTCGGGATCGAACCAGCGGATGCGATCGGGTTTGGGCGAAAGCCGCAAGTGATCGCCGACGGCGACCGTGGCATTCGATTCGAGGATGGCGCGGAACAGGCCGCCCTCGACGTCGCAGGTGACCAGCGTGTGCGGTCCGAGCGGCTCGACAACGCGCACGGTGGCGTTAATACCTTCGTTGCCGGCGTCCACATCCTCGGGGCGAATGGCGAATTCTATCGTCTGCTTGTCCGATTTGGGGCCGGGCAGCGTCAGCCCGGCGACGGTCCAACTGCCGTCGGCCGTCTTCGTCGCCGGGATGAAATTCATCGGCGGGTTGCCGATGAAGGAGCCGACGAAGCGGGCCGCCGGATTGCGGTAGACCTCTACCGGCGAGGCGGCCTGGACGATACGGCCCTGATGCATGACGGCGATGCGGTCGGCGAGGCTCATCGCCTCGACCTGGTCGTGGGTAACGTAGATGGTGGTGGTCTTGGACGCCGCGAGCACACCTTTGAGCTCGGCGCGCATTTCGAGCCGCAGCAGCGCGTCTAGGTTGGACAGCGGCTCGTCCATCAAGATCACGTCAGGCTCCATCGCCAGGGCCCGGGCCACAGCCACGCGTTGGCGCTGACCGCCGGAAAGCTGGCCCGAATAGCGCTTCAAAAGCTGTTCGATATGCATGAGCTCGGCGGTGCGGTTGACGCGCCCGTCGACCTCCTGCTGCGGCAGCTTCTTCATGCGCAGGCCGAAGGCGATATTCTCGAATACCGTCAGGTGCGGAAACACGGCGTAATTCTGGAACACCATGGCGATGCCGCGTTCGCGCGGCGGCAGATGGTCGACGCGACGGCCGCCGATCCAGACCTCGCCCTGGCTTGGCGTTTCCAGCCCGGCGACGATCCTCAGCAGCGTGGTCTTGCCGCAACCCGAGGCGCCAAGCAGCACCATGAATTCCTGGTCGGCGATGGTCAGGTCGATCGAATGCAGCGCGGTGAAGCCGCCGAAACGTTTTGCCACCTGCTTGATGACGATCTCAGCCATCGGCGTTCTCTTTTGTGCGCGTCATCGGTTGGCGATCCCCCACATGGCGAACAGATATTTGCGAACGGCGAAGATGAAGATCAGCGCCGGAATGACCAGTGCCGCGCCACCGGCAAATTTGAGGTAGAGCGGCGATTCGCCGAGGCTCTGCAACAGGAAGGCGGTCAGCGTCCGGTTCTCTATGGTGAGCACTGCGGCAGCAAACACCTCGTTCCAGGAGATGGTGAAGGCAAACACCGCCGACGCCGCGATGCCCGGCAGCGCCAGCGGCAGAATGACTTTTCGGAATGCCTGCAATCTCGTGCAGCCGAGCGTCCAGGCCGCCTCCTCCAGCTCGACGGGAATGCCGGAGAACAGCGAGAAGGTGATCAGCACCGCAAACGGCAGCGCCAGCGTGGTGTGGACCAGCGCCAGCCCGATCGCGGTGTCGTCGAGGCCGGTGCGGATGAACATCACCGCCAGCGGCAGCGCCAGCAGCGGCAGCGGGAAGGCGCGGGTCATCAGCACAAGGAAACGGAACGTTTCCTTGCCCGGGAATTCGAAGCGCGACAGCGCGTAGCCCGCGGGTGCGCCGAAGCCGATCGAGAGGAGCATCGTCAGCGTGGCGACGAGAACGGAGTTCCACAGCGCCTTGGCGACGCCGGCGAAATTGATGAAGAAAGAAAGGCTGCCGAAATCGAATGACGGGAAGAAGCGCTTGGGAAAGGCGGTCACCTCTTCCGGCGACGACAGCGCGTTGACGATCAACAGATAGATCGGCAGCAGCACCCAGACGCAAAGCAGGATGACCGTTGCGACCAGCAACCAGTTGCCGGCTTTGCGGGCCTCAGGCGCGGCAATCGAGAGCTCCGCGACAGTGCTCATATGCGAGTCTCCTTCGGCACACGCAGCACCCGCAGGAAGAACAGCGTGAAGCCGATCGAGATGGCGAGGATGAACAGCGCCATGGCGGCGGCGACATTGTGGTCCTGCAGCGTGAACTGCCAATTGTAGGTCTCGCCCATCAGCACCGGCAGATTGGTGCCGCCGAGTGCTGCAACCACGGCAAAGACCTCAAAGGCAAGGATGACGCGCAGGATGATCGCCGTCTGCAGGCTTGGGCGCAGCAGAGGCAGCGTGATCTTGATGAAGCGCTTCCACGGGCTAGCGCCAAAAACCTCCGCCGCCTCGTAGTATTCCCGGGGGATCAGCCCCATGCCGGCGACCAGAATGACCATCATGATGGCGGTCGCGCGCCAGATCTCGGCCAGCGCCACGGCGATGAAGATCGTCAGCTTGCTCTGGTAGCCGAGGAACATAACCGGCCTGTCGATGACGCCGAGATTGGAGAGCAAGGTGTTCAGGAAGCCGGACTGGTCGAAGATGGCGAGCCAGATCAGCCCGGCGGCGAGATCGGATATGCCGAGCGGAATAGCGAAGATGTAAAGCGCAGCGCTGCGCCCGGCTTCAAGCCGCGACACCACCGTTGCCATCAGCAGCGCCATCACCAGTTGGATCGGCACGACGATGGCGCTCAGCAGCAGCGTATTGCGGACAGTGACCGGAAACTTCCAGCTGCCCGCCATGGTGCGGAAATTGTCGAGCGTAAAGCCGCCGTCGCGGGTGAACGCCTCGAAGGCGACCAACACGAACGGGTAGAGGAAAAAGACACAGAGGAACAGCGTCGCCGGCGTCAGCAGCAGAGAGGGCAGGGCCTTGCTGTGCATGGAGCGCTCTCTATTCGAAGCTTCAAAAGGGGTGGGCGCCCGGCGCGCTGGAAATCCGGACGCCCGGGAGGATTCTTAATCGACCGGGCAGGCGCCTTGCGAGGGCTTGTCGGGCGCCCAGCATGGCGCCTTTGCCTGGTCGATGATCGCCTTCAGCGCCGTCGCCTGTTCGTCGAGCACGCCGTGCACATCCTCGCCGCCGAGCACGATGCGCTCGAAGCTGTCGGTGTAGACCTGGTTGAACTTGCCGCCGAGGCCGCCAAGTCCCATCGGCAGCAGCGCCGGCAACGCATCGGGAGCTCCGGTCATGGTGGCGATCACTGGGCTGAAGGCCTTCACCGAGGCCGGCATCTCGTCGGGCAGCTTGACGTCGACGATGGGAAAGAAGTTTGTCGCCTTCAGCGTCGCGATCTGGGTTTCCGGTTTCAGCATATAGGCGACCAGCGCCTTGGCCTTGTCCATGTCAGGCGAGGTCTTCGGGATAGCGACACCGGCCACCACCGGCATGTAGCCGCGGCCTGCCGGGCCAGCCGGCGCCGGGAAGGCGACAAACTCGTCGGGTTTCTGGTTGAAGGCGTCGGCGAGGCGCGCCACGTGATCGAATGCCACCCAGACTTCGCCGGTCAGCAGCGGCTCCTGCATGAAGGCATAGTTGGTCGAATTCGGGTTGGTGTATTGCCACAATTCCTTGAACTTGTTCCACGCCGTCTCGGCCTCCGCCGAGCGGAACTTCGTCACCATCGAGCCGGTATACGATGGAAGGAGAAAACCCTCGAAGAAACGGTGCTTCAGCCCTTTCGGGCCGGCCGGAAAACCGAATTTGGGGGAACCGGTCTTTTCAGCGATGTTTTTCGCCCACTCGATCAGTTGGTCATAAGTGATGGTGTTGAGATCGGTACCGGCCGGCAGATATTGCAGCGCCTGTTTGTTGGCCGCCATCAGAAAGGTGGCCTGCATCCATGGCAGGTACTTCTGCTCGCCGGTGCCGAGCATGCCGAGCTTCTTGTAGGTCTCGTTGACCTTGACGCGACCGAGATCGATGCCAGAGAGATCGACAAGGTTCGCGCCGACGGTGGAGAAGTCTCCGTGCAGGCCGCCGAGCACGCCTATGGTGCCGGAACCGGCCTGCAGTTCGGCCTGAAGGCGGGTAAGCCAGGGCCCGTCCTCGGCGACCTGATAGTCGACCTGGCCGTCAAACCCGTTCAGCACTTCGCTGCGCATCTTCTGTGTCTCTTCCACTGGTCGCGCCTGTGTCGACCAGAACAACACCTGCTGGGCTTGTGCTGCGCCGGCAGCAAGCGACAACGCCAGCACCGCACCTGCCAATGTCCTCAACGCATTCATCGTCGTCTTCCTCCCTGGTTGTGCGCCGCTAAGGCGTCAGTTCCGTCCTGTGGGTGCCGGGCCATGGCTTGCCCGCGAGACAAGTGTCGGCCGGACCAGCCGCGTCAGTGGCGCGTCCGGCCTGTCGCCGATGACGGTCAGCAGCATCTCGCCGATCTCGCGCGCGCACCGGCGGATCGAGGCGTCGAAAGTGGTCAGCCCCGGCGGCGCATAGGCGGAGGCGGCTATGTTGTCGAAGCCGATCACCGAAAGGTCGCGAGGAATGGCAAGTCCGGCGCGCCCCGCCTCTTCCATCACAGTCAGCGCCAGCTCGTCGAACAGCGCGACAATCGCCGTCGGCCGCTCGGTGGCGTGCAGAAGCCGGATGATTGCCTGGATGCGGGCACCGCGATCGAAACGCGGCGCCGTCGCCACATCGAGCCTGACGGACGGATCGCCCCGGCGGGCGATCGCCGCGGCGAGCCCGTCCTGTCTGAGATGGCGAAATGTCATCGGCTCGGAAATCGTCACCAGGCCGAAATGGCGGTGTCCGAGATCGTAGAGCATGTCGAAGGCCTCGCCGAATGCGTGCGCGCCATCGGTATCGAGCCAATGGTAGGCAAAGTCGCCGTCGAGCAGCCGGCCATGCGCGACGAACGGGAAATTGCGGTGACGCAGATAGGCAAGCCGCTCGTCGACCTCGGCGATGCGGGTGACGACGACCCCATCGGCGCGTCCGGATTCGACGACATGGCGAAGCACGGAAAGTTCCGACTGGCCCTGCGCCGCTGCGGCCAGGATCAGGTCGGAGCCGTGCGAAACCAACCCTTCGCCGAGCCCGGTGACGAATTCGCCGAGGAAGGAATCGACCAGATTGGGGCCGCGGATCGGAAGCACCATGCCGACAAAGCCGCTGCGGCCGGAGACCAGCGTGCGGGCTGCGGTGTTCGGCACATAGCCGGCCTGATGCGCAGCCTCGGCGACACGTTGGCGCGTTTTCAAGGCAATTTGCTCGTGACCGGCAAGGGCGCGCGAAACGGTGGTAATCGACAGGCCGAGCTGCGCAGCAAGTTCCTTGAGGGTGGTAACGCGGGCCGGCATCGTTCCTCCCGAACGAAGTTTTGAAAACGTTTGTAATCACTTCAAGCGAAATTGCAAACGTTTTAAATGGCGCGCGGTCGGTGTTATTTCTTGCCCGTTGGTTAGCGCGGCCCTATTCGGCCCCGGCCGGCAAGCTCCTGGCCGGAGATTTAAACGCAGCGGTTGCTTGACTCGGGCGACGCCTTGTGAAAAATTTTGCAGCAACTGATAAAAATATCAAAGGGCGGAAATGGTTGGTTTTGGCAACGGCCTGCTGCGCGACGATGAGACCGGCATGGCAGCCCGTGCCGCCTGGCTTCACTATGCCGGCGGCCTGACCCAGTCGGAGGTCGCCAAACGGCTTGGCCTGACCAGTCTCAAGGCGCATCGCCTGATCACCAAGGCCAATCAGGAAGGCCTGGTCAAAGTCTACATCGACGGCGAAGTCTCAGAATGCGTGGAGCTTGAGGATGAGTTGTCCGGCCGGTACGGCCTCGACTACTGCGAGGTGGTTCCGGACTTCGATGCCGAAGACCTGCCGCTCAAGGCGCTCGGCATTGCTGGCGCGCAGTTTCTCAAGCGCGAGATCGAACGCGGCGAAGAGGCGCTGATCGGCGTCGGCCACGGCCGCACGCTTGCCGCCTGCGTGGAATATCTGCCGCGCATATCGGCCGGCAGGATCCGTTTCGTCTCGCTGCTTGGCGGCCTGACGCGCAAGTTCTCGGCCAATCCGCATGACGTCATCCACCGCGTCGCCGAGCGGACTGGTGCGGAGGCCTATGTGATGCCCGTACCGATGTTCGCCAACACGGTCGAGGATCGAACGGTGTTGCTCGGGCAGAAGGGCGTCAGCGATGTCTTCGACCTCGCCAAGACCGCCGACTTGCTCATTGCCGGCATCGGCACCGCCGAGCGTGAGGCCTCGCTTGTCGCCACCGGCATGATCGAGAAGGGCGAGATGGAGGAGATTCGCCGCAACGGCGGCGTCGGCGAACTGCTCGGCCATTTCTTCGACGATGCCGGAAAGGCCGTTGCGACGACCCTTTCCAACCGGGCGCTGGCACTGGCGCGCGAAGACATCAGCAACCGCAGGATTGTCGCCGTCGCCGGCGGCAAGGTGAAGGTTCGCGCCATCAAGTCAGTGCTGGAGGGCCGCTATCTCAAGGGCCTGATAACCGACGAGCGGACGGCGCGATCGCTCGTGGAACAGACGCCGGTCGGGTAGCCGGCAACCATTTCGTTGAAACTACCCTGTGGAGGAGAAGAGAAATGCATGAGAAAGAGAAAGACCTCATCGACGCATTCCTGCGTGGACAAGTCGACCGCCGTGGGCTGATCAAGGGCCTCGGTGCAATGGGCCTTGCCGCCAGCACCGCCGGCACACTGCTCAATTTCGGGCAGACCCGCGCCCTGGCGGCTGATTTCGACTGGCAGGCGCATAAGGGCAAAACCATCAAGCTGTTGCTCAACAAGCATCCTTACGCCGATGCGATGATCGCCAACCTCGACAATTTCAAGAAGCTGACCGGCATGGAAGTCGTCTATGACGTATTCCCGGAAGACGTCTATTTCGACAAGGTTACCGCCGCGCTGTCGGCCAGCTCGCCCGAATACGATGCCTTCATGACCGGCGCCTACATGACCTGGACCTACGGCCCGGCCGGCTGGATCACCGACCTCAACGAATGGATCAAGGATCCGGCCAAGACCAACCCGAAATATGCCTGGGACGACTTCCTGCCAGGCGTCAAGAACTCCTGCGCCTGGAACGGCCAGCCGGGCGGCGCGCTCGGTTCGGCGGACGCCAAGCAATGGTGCATTCCGTGGGGCTTCGAGCAGAACAACATCACCTACAACAAGGGCATGTTCGACAAGGTCGGCGTCAGCGTTCCCGGCAATATGGATGAGATGGTCGCTACGGCGGCGAAGCTCACCAAGGACGTCGGCGGTGGCGTCTACGGCATCGGCGTGCGCGGCTCGCGCTCCTGGGCAACGATCCACCCGGGCTTCCTGTCGGCCTACGCCAATTTCGACCAGAAGGACCTGAACGTCTCGGCTGACGGCAAGCTGTCGGCCGCGATGAGCACCGCCGAATCCAAGGCTTTCCACAAGCAGTGGGTCCAGATGATCCAGGAGAGCGGCCCGAAGGACTGGTCGACCTACACCTGGTATCAGGTCGGCACCGATCTCGGTGCAGGTGCTTCGGCGATGATTTACGACGCCGACATCCTTGGCTACTTCATGAATGGCGGCGACAACAAGATGGCCGGCAAGCTCGCCTTTTCGGCATTCAAGGCCAATCCTGCCGCCAAGGCGCCGACGCCCAATATTTGGATCTGGTCGCTGTCGATGTCCAACTTCTCCAAGGACAAGGACGCCACCTGGTACTTCATGCAATGGGCATCCGGACCCGAGCATGCATTGTTCGGTGCGACCAAGATGGACTTCGTCAATCCGGTTCGTCAGTCGGTCTGGAACGACGAGATGTTCCGCGAGAAGCTGAACAAGAGCTATCCGGGTTATGTCGAGATGTTCGACGTCTCGGCGCCAGGCGCCAGCATCAAGTTCACCCCGCAGCCGCTGTTCTTCGATCTCACCACCGAATGGGCGGCGACGCTGCAGAAGATGGTGGCCAAGGAAGTGCCGGTCGACGAGGGCCTCGACAAGCTGGCCGAGAGCATCAACAGCCAGCTCAAGGAAGCCGGGCTCGGCTAAGCCGCGGCCAAGGCTGACCCGTCCGCGGGCCAGCCTTTGAGATGTGATACGTTTGCGACGCGGTCCCGAAAGGTGCCGCCTGCTCGCCCGACCGGCCGCCTTGCTCCCTTGGGCGGCCGGGACGGCGAAGCAACAGGATGACGGAGCAGCCGATGACTGCGGCGACAATACAAAGAAACAGGCCGTCGGGCTTCAGGATCAGCAAGCGGGTGCTGCCCTATCTCCTCAGCCTGCCGGCTCTGCTGGTCTGCATCGGCATCCTGATCCCGTTCCTGACGTCGGTGGTCTATTCGTTCCAGCGCTACCGGTTGAGCCAACCCTGGGCGCGGCAGTTCAACTGGGGCGACAACTATATCTCCTTCTTCACCGACCCGAAGTTCTGGAACACGCTGGAGATCTCGCTGCTCTACGCCGGCATCACCGTTGTGCTTGAACTGCTTCTCGGTCTCGGCATCGCCATGCTGCTGCAAAAGCGCTCGACGCTGAACAACTTCATCTCGATCATGCTGCTGATGCCGCTGATGACGGCGCCGGCGCTCGCCGCGCTGATGTGGAAGCTGATGACCAATCCCGGTTTCGGCGTGCTCAGCTATCTCGCCAGCCTGATCGGGTTGCAGGATTTCCGCTGGGCCTCGTCTCCGTCGACGGCACTGCTCACCGTCGTTCTTGTCGACATCTGGGTCTACACGCCCTTTATCATGATCCTGCTGCTTGCCGGCCTGCGCAGCCTGCCGACGCAGCCCTTCGAGGCGGCAGCACTCGACGGCGTGCCACGCAGCTTCGTCTTCTTCCGCATCACACTGCCGATGCTGACCCCCTACATCTTGACGGCGACCTTGTTCCGCCTGCTCGATTCGATCCAGCAATTCGACATCATCTACGCTATGACCCAGGGCGGTCCGGGCGACACGCTGACCGTGTTCCAGGTCGAGGCCTATCTCAATTTCTTCCAGTCGACCAATGTCGGCCGCTCGGCGGCACTGATGATCATCCTGTGGGCGATCACCTATTTCCTCTCGAACATTTTCATCAAGAACTGGCTGCGGCTGCGCGAACGCGCCCGCGGCCAGGCATAGGAGGCTGGCGTGGAACACACCTCGCTTCTCGAACGCATCCTGCGCGGCATTGCCCTGGCGCTGGTCGTGATCTTCTTCATGTTCCCGATCGTCTGGATCCTGATGATGTCGTTCCAGACCAACGAGACAATCCTGCGGATTCCGCCGCAGCTTGTCTTCGAGCCGACGCTCGCCAACTACACTGCCTTGATCACCGGCAAGCTGATGACGGCGGCCGGCACGCTCGATATCGCCTTCATGCGCAACCTCTGGAATTCCGTCTTCCTGTCGGTCACCTCGGTTGCCGTCGCGTTGCTGCTCGGCGTTCCGGCGGCCTACGCCTTTGCGCGGCACAAATTCCGCGGCTCGGAGGACATTGCCTTTACGCTGCTGTCGTTCCGGTTTGCGCCGGCGCTGCTGGTGCTCCTGCCGCTCACCCTCTATTTCCAGAAGCTCGGGCTGGCCAACACCTATATCGGGCTGATCTGGGTCTATCAGCTGATCTGCCTGCCGTTGATCCTGTGGATCGTGCGCGGCTATTTCGAGGACATTCCCGCCGACATCGAATACGCCTACCGCATTGCCGGACATTCCTGGTTTGCCACCTTCCGCAAGATCGCGCTGCCGCTCGCCGGCCCAGGCATTGCCGCTGCCGGTCTGCTCGCCTTCATCTTTGCCTGGAACAATTTCGTTTTTGCGCTGGTGCTCGCCTCGGCCGACAAGCAGCCGGTGACGGTCGGCGCGCTCGCCTTCATCACCTCCTCGGGCATCCAGTACGGCCAGATCTCGGCGGCGATCGTGCTGTCGATCACGCCAACGCTGGCGCTCGCGCTCTATGCACAACGCTATCTCGTCGAAGGCCTGTCGCTTGGCGCGGTGAAAGGATAGTCCGATGGCAAGCCTCGAACTGCGAAACATCGTCAAGCGCTATAAAAGCCAGACTGTTCTCGACAATCTGTCGCTGACCGTCGCCGACGGCGAAACGCTGGTCCTGTTCGGGCCGTCCGGCGCCGGCAAGACCGTGCTGCTGCGGCTGGTGGCCGGCGTCATCGACCCCGACGAGGGAAAGATACTCATCGGCGGCGAGGACATGACCGATCTCGACGCCGAGTTCCGCGGCGTCGGCATGGCATTTCAGAACTTCGCGCTGTTCCCGCATATGACGGCGTTCGATAACATTGCGACGCCGCTGCAGGCGAAGCACTCATCGCAAGGCACGATAAAGACCGGCGTCGAGAGCGTCGCCAAGCTGTTGAAAATCGGCCATGTGCTCAGCCACAAGCCACGGGCGCTGTCCAACGGCCAGAAGCAACGCACCGCACTTGCCCGCGCCCTGGTCGGCTCGCCGCCGCTGCTGCTGCTCGATGATCCCTTGCGCAACGTCGATGCCAAATTGCGCTTCGAAATGCGGCTGGAATTGCCAAGACTGCTGGCGGATCGTGGCGCGACCGTCATCTACGTCACCCAGGACTACAAGGAAGCGATGGCGCTCGGCGACCGCATCGCGGTGATGTCGCAGGGCGTCGTCAAACAGCTCGGCACGCCCGAGCAGATCTACCGCGAGCCGGCCAACGTCGAGATCGCCCGGCTGTTCGGCGATCCGACCATCAACCTTCTGGACGTCAAGCCGGCGCGGGACGCCAAGGGCATCTATGTCGGCCTGTCCAACGTCCAGGTCCATCTTGCCGGCGCTCATGAGGCGGCGGTCGGCCGCGACTGCGTGATCGGTTTGCGGCCGGAGGCGCTGGCGTTTGTCGATGAACGCACGCCCGGCGCCATCCCGGTGACGGTCGAGGCCGAGACGCCGCTCAACGAGAAGATCGTCACGCTGGTGCGCACCGTGCGTGGCCGTGAAATCCTGGTTTCGCGTCCTTCCGGGACACCGGGCCAATCCGAGGGCAAGGTCTACATTGCCGTCGACAGTAAAAGCGCCCTTTTGTTCGATCGCACAAGCGGCGAGCGCATCGGCTCGAAAAACGTCGTCAATTTGCGCAGCGGAGAAGCGGCATGAGCCCGACCGCAATCACCATTTCGGGCGTCGACAAGTTCTACGGTCCGATCGACCGCGGCGTACACGCCGTCAAGAACCTGACGATGGAAATCGCCAAGGGCGAGATCGTGGCGCTGCTCGGCTCGTCCGGCTGCGGCAAGACCTCGACATTGCGCATGATCGCAGGCTTCGAAGAGGTCTCGCGCGGCACCATCGCGGTTGCCGGCCGCAAGGTGCACACGTTGCCGCCGGTCAGGCGCAACGTCGCAATGGCCTTCGAGGGCTATTCGCTCTACCCGCCGCTGACCGTGCGCGAGAACATGGCCTTCGCCCTCAAGGCGGCCAGGCTGGCGAAGAGTGCGGTCGATGCAAAGGTTGCCAACATCGCCAAGCTGCTCGAGATCGAGGACATTCTCGAGCGCTATCCGAGCTCGATCTCCGGCGGCCAGCAGCAGCGCGCCAGCCTCGGCCGGGCGCTGATCCGCGAGGCCGACCTGCATCTGCTGGACGAGCCGATGGGCCAGCTCGAGCCGCAGCTTCGCGCCGTGCTGCGCGGCCGCATCAAGCACTTCATCAAGGAGCGCGGCCTGACCGCGATTCTGGTCACCCACGACCAGACCGAGGCCAATGCGCTGGCCGACCGCATCGCCGTTATGGAGGGCGGCGTGCTGCAGCAGTTCGATACGCCTGACAGGCTCAAGGAGCGGCCGGCAAACCTGTTCACCGGCACCTTCGTCGGCGAGCCGCCGATGAATGTCTTCGAGGCCTATGTCGGCACGGCTGCCGGCAAGATCAGTCTCAAGCTGCCCGACGGGCTTTCGCTCGACTACGACAAGGATGCGTTCAGCGGCCCGGTTCGCGACGAATTGCTCAACCGCCAACGCGTCGTCATCGGCGTCAGGCCCTATGCCGTGCGCCGCTCGAAGGATGGCGTCCCGGCCATGGTTTCGGCCAATCAATGGCTTGGCGACCAGACCCATATTGCCGCCGATTTCGCCGGCGGTTCGCTGGTTCTGGTCGAACATGACCGGACGCGCCTGGAGCTCGGCGCACCGATCAAGATCAGCATCGATCCGAAAAACCTGCACGTCTTCGATCAGGCGAGCGGCGACGCCATTTCGCACGGCACGGAGCTTGCTTGATGCAGGATGTGCTGATCGGCATCGACGCCGGCACGTCTGTCATAAAATCCGTCGCCTTTGACACGGCGGGCAGGCAGATCGCGTCCGCCGCGCTGCCCAATAAATACGAGACACTGCCGGGCGGCGGTGCCGAGCAGGACCTGACACGCACCTGGGCCGATACCGCGACGACCTTGCGCGAGCTTGCCGACAAGGTGCCGGATCTCGCCAGCCGGACCATTGCCATCGCCGTGACCGGGCAGGGCGACGGTACCTGGCTGATCGACAAGGATGGCGAGCCGGTTGCCAAGGGCTGGCTGTGGCTCGACGCGCGCGCTGCCGCGGTCGTCGAGGAGATCCGCGCGCGGCCGGAGGACCGGCTGCGCTTCGAAAAGACCGGCAGCGGGCTCGCTGCCTGCCAGCAGGGATCGCAGTTCGTGTTCATGAAGCGCCACATGCCCGCGATGCTTGCCAATGCAGCGACGGCGTTCCACTGCAAGGACTGGCTCTATTTCAAGTTGACCGGCCACCGCGCCACCGACCCGTCCGAGGGCACCTTCACCTTCGGCGACTTCCGCACGCGCGGCTATTGCGATGATGTGCTCGAGGTACTCGGCGTCACCGATCTCCGGCATCTGTTGCCGCCCATCGTCGATGGCACCAGGCAAAGCACCTCGCTGTCGGTGGCAGCAGCCGATGCGACCGGCCTGCTCGCCGGCACACCGGTCGTTCTGGCCTATGTCGATGTCGCCTGCACGGCGCTTGGCGCCGGCCTGTTCGATCGCGAGCGCAAGCCGGGATGCTCGATCATCGGTTCCACCGGCATGCATATGCGGCTTGCCGAAACACCGGACGAGGTGCTGCTCAACGAGGCTGCAACCGGCTACACGATGACGATGCCGGCACCCGGCGTCTTTGCGCAGATGCAGTCGAACATGGCGGCAACGCTCAATATTGACTGGGTCCTTGGCCTCGCCTCCGGCATTCTCGCCTCGCAAGGGATTACGCGGACCAACGGCGAGATGATCGCGCTGGTCGACCAGTGGATATCGTCGTCTGAGCCAGGCTCGCTGCTCTACCAGCCCTATGTCTCGGAGGCCGGCGAGCGCGGGCCGTTCGTCGATGCCAATGCCAGGGCCGGCTTCATCGGCATTTCGTCCAGGCACGGCTATGCCGACATGGTCCGCGCGGTGTTCGAGGGGCTGGCTTTCGCGGCACGCGATTGCTACGCCGCCATGGGGCCACTGCCCAAGGAAATCCGCCTGACCGGCGGAGCGGCCAGGAGCCCGGCTCTGCGCAAGATCCTGGGTGCTGCGGTCGGCGCCGACATTCGCACCAGCGAGCGCGAGGAGGCCGGTGCTGCGGGCGCCGCAATGATTGCTGCGGTCTGCGTCGGCCAGTACGCATCGATGGACGATTGCGTCAGTGAATGGGTCACGCCTTTGCTCCGTGCGGCCGAGCCCAGCGACCGGAAACTTGCCGGTGCCTACGAGGCGATGGCCCCATCCTACACATTGGCGCATGAGGCGCTGCGGCCGGTCTGGCGTTCGATGGCCGCGTCCAGGCAAACCGACGTGAATTGAGAAGAGCATGCCCAAGAAAATTGCGATCATCGGCGACCGCTTCATGCTTCCGGAAGTGTTTCGCGAGAAAATCGAGGCGGCCTGCGGCGACAACCTCGACATCCGCAGCATTGAGACCGCTTGGCCCGACGAGCCGATGCAATTCGGCAATGCCGCGCTTGGTCTGGACAAGGTCAAGGAGTATTTCGGCGATCCCGACGAGGTGGTGGATTTCATCGGCGACGCCGAAATCTTCGTCACCCAGCTTGCGCCGCTCTCCGAAAGCATGATGCAGCGCCTGCCCACGCTCAAGCTGGTTGCGGTCTCGCGCGGCGGACCGATCAACATCGACATGGCCGCCGCCAAGGCCCACGGCATCACCGTGGTCAATGTGCCCGGCCGCAACGCCAGCGCCGTGGCCGAGTTCACCATCGGCGCCATTCTCGCTGAAACGCGGCTGATCCGCGTCGGTCACGAAGCCTTGCGCAAGGGCGAATGGCGCGGCGATCTCTACCGCGCCGATCGCACCGGCCGCGAGCTCAACGAAATGACCGTCGGCGTCATCGGCTACGGCAATATCGGCACCAGGCTGGTTCGCCTGCTGCGCGCCTTCGGCTGCCGCATCCTGGTTTGCGATCCCTATGTGCAATTGAGCGCCGAGGACCGCAATGCCGGCGTCGAACTGGTTGCGCTGGACGATCTGCTGTCGCGCTCCGATGTGGTCACGCTGCATTCCCGGGTCACCGAGGAGACGCGCGGCCTGATCGGCAAGAACGCCATCGCCCGGATGAAACCCGGCGTAATCTTCGTCAATACCGCGCGCGGACCGCTGGTCGACTACGATGCGCTCTACGAGGCGCTCGTCTCGGGGCAGATCGGCAGCGCTATGCTGGAGACGTTCGCCGTCGAGCCGGTGCCTGCCGACTGGCCGCTGTTGCAACTGCCGAACGTGACGCTGACGCCGCATATCGCCGGCGCGTCGGTACGCACCGTGACCTACGCGGCCGAGCAGGCGGCCGAGGAAGTGCGCCGCTTCATCGCCGGTCTGCCGCCGGTCAACCCATGCTGACGGTGGGGCCTAAGGTGAGATGAGCAGTGACAGCGAAATCGTCGATCTCTTCGTCATCGGCGGCGGTGTCAATGGCGCCGGCATTGCGCGCGATGCAGCAGGCCGGGGGCTGTCGGTCATCCTCTGCGAAAAAGACGACCTCGCCGAGGGCACCAGTTCGCGATCGGGAAAGCTCGTCCATGGCGGTTTGCGGTACCTCGAATATTACGAGTTCCGCCTGGTGCGCGAGGCGCTGATCGAGCGCGAGGTGCTGCTGGAATCGGCGCCGCACATCATCTGGCCGATGCGCTTCGTGCTGCCACACAGCCCCGATGACCGGCCGGCCTGGCTGGTCCGGCTCGGCCTGTTCCTCTACGACCATCTTGGCGGCCGCAAGCGGCTGCCGGCCACGCGTACGCTCGACCTGCGCACCGCGCCCGAAGGCGCGCCGATCAAGGACGCCTTCAAGCGCGGCTTCGAATATTCCGACTGTTGGGTCGACGACGCTCGCCTGGTCGTCATCGACGCGCTCGACGCCGCTGAGCGCGGAGCCAGGATATTCACCCGCACCGCCTGCATAGCCGCCCGTCGCGAAAACGGCCTGTGGTCGGTGGAGATGCGCGACGGTCGAACCGGCGTCAGGACCACAGTCCGGGCACGGGCGCTGATCAACGCCGCCGGACCCTGGGTCAACGACGTCATCAACCGCGTCGCCGGCCAGAATTCCAGGCGCAACGTGCGCCTGGTCAAGGGCAGCCACATCGTTGTGCCGAAATTCTGGGAAGGGCGGCAGGCCTATCTGGTCCAAAACAGCGACAAGCGCGTGATCTTCATCAATCCCTACCAGAACGATCTGGCGCTGATCGGTACCACCGACATTCCCTATGACGGGCGGCCGGAAGACGTGACCGCCGATGCGAGCGAGATCGATTACCTGATCAAGGCAGTCAATCGCTACTTCAAGCGCCAGCTCGCACGAAGCGATGTCGTCTACTCGTTTTCCGGCGTCAGGCCGCTCTATGACGACAATGCCGACAATCCGAGCGCGGTGACCCGCGATTACATATTCGAACTCGACGCACCGGCTGGGCAGGCGCCGCTGCTTTCGGTCTTCGGCGGCAAGATCACCACCTTCCGCAAATTGGCCGAGCACGCGCTCGACCGTATCGCCCCGTTCTTTCCGAAAATGGGCAAGCCGTGGACCTCGAAAGGGCACCTGCCGGGCGGCGATATCGCCAATGCCGATTTCGAGCAGTTTCTGGGCGACCTCGGCCATGAATTTCCCTGGATGCCGGCATCGCTGGTCAAGCATTACGGCAGGCTCTACGGCACAAGGACGCGCGATCTGGTCGGCGCGGCCACCTCGCTCGCCGAACTGGGCCGGCGCTTCGGCAAGGATTTTTTCGAGCGCGAAGCCAATTACCTGTTCGAGCATGAATGGGCCGAGACCGCCGCCGATGTCCTCGAACGGCGCACCAAGCACGGCCTGCATCTGTCCGCCGCGGAAAGAGAAGCCTTCGAGGACTGGTGCTCGAGCCGGCTGGCAAAGGCCGGCTGATGGCCTTTACGCTTTCGCTCAACACCAATCCGCTGGTCAACCGCTTTGCCGAGCCGGACGACCTGATCGATACGATCGCCTACGACATCGGCATCCGCGACGTGCAGCTCACGCATGAATTCGTCAATCCCGGCTGGCCGGCGGCGACGATCTCGAAATTCCTCCGCCTGTTTCGCACCGCGCTCAACCGCACCGGTGTGCGCGTGACCTCCGCGATGACCGGCCCTTACGGCCGGCTCAATCATTTCGGCCATCCCGATGCCGACGTGCGGCGCTACTACGTCGACTGGTTCAAGACCTTTTCAGAAGTTTCGGCCGAGCTCGGCGCCGCGGGCATGGGCACGCAATTCGCGATCTTCACCCACCGGGATTACGACAATCCTGAGCGTCGCGCGCGGCTTTTCGACATCGCGCTGGAATGCTGGCGCGAGGTCGCCGAGCATGCCAAAACAGCCGGCTTGACCTACCTGTTCTGGGAGCCGATGTCGGTCGGCCGCGAATTCGGCCATACGATCGAAAGCTGCCGGGCACTGCAGCGCGAGATCGAAGCGGCCGGCATGGCCGTCCCGCTCAAGATGATGGTCGACATCGACCATGGCGACGTGACCTCGAGCAATCCGGCGGACACCGACCCTTATGCCTGGGCCGAAGCCTTTCCCAGGCAATCGCCGATCATCCACGTCAAGCAGTCGTCGATGAACAAGGGCGGCCATTGGCCGTTCACTGCGACCTACAACAACGACGGCCGTATCACGCCGGAAAAGCTCCTTCAGACGGTGCGTCGCGGCGGCGGCGTCGACAACGAGATCTGCCTCGAATTGTCGTTCCGCGAGCGCGAGCCCGTCGACCACCAGGTCATCGCCATGATCCGCGAGTCGGTCGACTACTGGGCACCATTTATCGAGACCGGCAGGGCCGATCTCTTGCCGCGAGCATGATCGGATGAGCAGGAGCTGAGGCAGCTCCTGCTCAGAACCGGAATACGTCAGCCAAATTTCGGATCGAGGCTTCCGGACTTGTAGCGCTTGGCCATTTCCGACAGCGGCAGCGGCTTGATCTTCGGTGCGTTGCCGGCGGTGCCGAATTGCTCGAAGCGCTCCTTGCACAGCTTCCGCATCGCGGCCATTGCCGGTGTCAGATATTTGCGCGGATCGAATTCGCTCGGGTTCTCGGTCAGCACCTTGCGGATTGCGCCGGTCAGCGCCATGCGGTTGTCGGTATCGATATTGATCTTGCGCACCCCGTGCTTGATGCCGCGCTGGATCTCTTCGACCGGCACGCCCCATGTCGGCTTCATCTGGCCGCCATATTTGTTGATGATCTCCTGCAACTCCTCTGGCACCGAGGACGAGCCGTGCATGACGAGATGCATACTCGGCAGACGGCGGTGGATTTCCTCGATGACGTTCATGGCCAGTACAGCGCCGTCCGGCTTGCGGCTGAACTTGTAGGCGCCGTGGCTGGTGCCCATGGCGACGGCCAGCGCATCGACACGGGTGTCGCGCACGAATTGTTCGGCCTGCACCGGGTCGGTCAGCAGCTGGTCGTGGCTGATGACGCCCTCGACGCCATGGCCGTCTTCCTGCTCGCCGCCGCCCATCTCAAGCGATCCAAGGACGCCGATCTCGCCTTCCACCGCGACGCCGCCCCAATGCGCCATGTCGACGACGCGGCGGGTGATGCCGGAATTATAGGCGTAGTCGGCCGGCGTCTTGCCGTCTTCCTTCAGCGATCCGTCCATCATCACCGAAGTGAAGCCGTGCTGGATCGCGGTGACGCAAGTGGCTTCGTTGTTGCCATGGTCGAGATGCATGCAGACCGGGATATCGGGATGGATTTCGACCAGCGCGTCGATCAGCTTGGCTAGCACCACGTCGTTGGCGTAGGCTCGCGCGCCGCGGCTGGCCTGCAGGATAACCGGCGATTTGGTCTCCTCGGCTGCCTCCATGATGGCGAGGCCCTGTTCCATATTGTTCATGTTGAAGGCAGGCACGCCATAGCCGTATTCGGCGGCATGATCGAGCAATTGTCTCAGTGTGATGCGAGCCACTCAGTAGTCTCCCGTATCCGGTTTCGAGCCAGTGTTTGCGGGCCGTTCGGTTGTCGTCGAGCCCCTGATGCTTCTGGCCGGATTTCCGCGGCACCGCAACCGCTGGGCGCTCGGCCGGCAGCAATTCTTGTTACAGGACGCGACCAGAAGCGTCATGACATCCCATAGAGATATAACATTATCACAAAAAATTGGTGGCTTGTGCAACGTTTGCTGTTATATCTCGGAACCGGATTGCACGAGGAAGCCGCGGAAATGAAGAGCGACGGCCGTCGGCAAGGCATCATGGATTTTCTGATGGACATCGGCACCGCCAGTGTCGACGATCTTGCCTCACGCTTCGGCGTGTCAAAGATGACTGTCCACCGCGACCTCGACGAGCTCGAGGAAAGCGGCTTCCTGCGCAAGGTGCGCGGCGGCGCCTCGATCCAGCCGAGCAGCCTTTTCGAGAGCGATTTCCGCTACCGCCAGCGGCTGGCCGGCGACGAGAAGAAGCGCATCGCCGCCGCTGCCGTGACGATGATCGAACCGGGTCAGACGGTGATCATCGACGACGGCTCAACCGCGGGCGGCGTTGCTCGGCAGCTTGCCGATCTGCGTCCGCTGACGGTGATCTCGAACAATCTGGCTGTCATCCAGGATTTGGCGGGCGTTGCCGGCATCAACCTGATTGCGCTCGGCGGCCAATACAACAAGAAGTTTCACGGCTTCTTCGGCCTGCTCGCCGAGGACACGCTGAAATCATTGCGCGCCGATGTCGCGTTCATGTCGTCATCGGCCATCCATGGTGCCTCTGCCTTTCACCAGGATCAGGAAGTGGTCCAGACCAAACGGCTGATGATGGCCGCAGCAGCGCGCAAATATCTGCTGGTCGATCATGGGAAATTCGGCCGCACTGCCTTGCACTTCCTGACAGATCTCAAGGCCTTTGACACGGTCTTCACCGGCCGCGAGCCGCAGCCGCAGATGCGCGCCGCGCTGGATGGTGCCGGCGTTTCGCTGACAGTGATCGCAGAATAGGAGGGCACGTATGGTTTATTGGGTCGGCACCAGCTGGAAAATGAACAAGACGCTCGCCGAGGCGTTGGCTTTCGCCGAGGCGCTGGCGGAGTTCGTCCCCGGTTTCGACGAGCGCATCCAGCCTTTCGTCATCCCGCCCTTCACGGCGATCCGCGAGGTCAAGAAAGCGCTGTCGCCGACGCGCATCAAGGTCGGCGCGCAGAACATGCATTGGGCCGACGCCGGTGCCTGGACCGGCGAGATCTCGCCGGCCATGCTGAAAGACTGCGGGCTCGACATGGTCGAGCTCGGCCACAGCGAACGGCGCGAGCATTTCGGCGAGACCGACAAGGCTGTCGGGCTGAAGACTGCGGCGGCGGTGAAGCACGGTCTCGTGCCACTCATCTGCGTCGGCGAGACCTTGGCTCAACGCGACAGCGGGCAGGCCGCTGCGGTGCTGGCCTTGCAGGTGCACGGCGCGCTGCAGTTTCTCGAAGGCGCGGCGAAGGCGGCGACGATCCTGTTTGCCTATGAGCCCGTCTGGGCGATCGGCGACAAGGGCGTGCCGGCCAGTTCGGACTATGCCGACAGGCAGCAGGCGCTAATCAAGAAAATCGCACGCGACCTGCTGCCGGTGGTGCCGCCGGTGCTTTATGGCGGCAGCGTCAATCCGCAAAATGCCGCCGAACTGGTCGGCCAGCCCAACATCGACGGCTTGTTCATCGGCCGCTCGGCCTGGCAGGCGGACGGCTATATCGACATCCTCAAGCGCGCCTCGGCGGCGATCTGAATCATCAAACAGGAAGGAAACGGAACATGAAAATTGCCATTGGAGCTGATAGCGCCGGCAAGCCGCTGCTCGACGTCATTGCCGCTCACCTCGCTACCAAGCCCGGCCTCACGGTTAGCGACCTCAGCCAGTCGGGCTACTATGCCGACCTGTCACAGAAGCTCGCGCAGACCATCCTGGACGGCGAAAACGATCGCGGCATCCTGTTTTGCGGCACCGGCATCGGCGTATCCATATCCGCCAACAAGGTGCCCGGCATTCGCGCCGCACTCACCCACGACACCTATTCGGCCGAGCGCGCGGCAAAATCCAACAACGCCCAGATCATCACCATGGGCGCCCGGGTTATCGGCCCGGAACTGGCCAAGTCGATCGTCGATGCATGGCTTGCATCGGAATTCGATGAGAAGGGACCATCGGCCGGCAATGTCCAGGCGATCGACAGGCTCGACGCGGCGAAGCGGGGTTAAGCCAGACTGTTCCACATCGCTCTGATGATCGTCACGGCCGATGCGGCGCCGGGGTCCATATGCCCGAGCGAGCGCTCGCCGAGCCGCGATGAGCGGCCCTTGGCGGCGATCATGTCCTTGGTCGCCTCGGCACCTCGTTCAGCCGCTGCAAGTGCAGCCTCCAGGCTCTCGGACAGGCTCTTGCCGGCTTCCTGCGCGGCACCCGCTGCTTGCGCCGCCGGCAGCCAGGCGTCGACCATGGTCTTTTCGCCGAGCTCGGCCTTGCCGCGATCCTGGATGCCTTGCGCCATCGCCCGGAGCATGGCGATGATGTCAGCGTCCTCCAGAATTGCCTTGCCTTTGACGGCGGCGGCACCGCGCATGAAGGCGGTCGCATAGAGCGGGCCTGACGAGGCGCCCACCGCGTTGAGGAAGGATTTCGCCGCAGTGTTGAGCAGCGCCGTCGGCTCGGTCGCCGCGAGGTCGAGTTGCGCTAGTGCATCGCGCGCAGCAGTGAAGCCTAGTGCCATGGCGATGCCATGGTCGGCGTCGCCGATGACGCCGTCGAGTTGGCAGAGCCTGTCCTTGTCGGCGTCGATCGTCGCCGCGATCTCATCGAACATTCTTTTCAAGCCGACTGAATCGATCGAGGTCATGATGCTTTCTCAGCCGGCGCGGAACATGGCGCAGTCGCAAGGATGGTCGAGCATCGCCTGCAACTCGCCGTCGAGATGCATCAGCGTCACCGAGGCGCCGGCCATTTCGAGAGAGGTGCAGTAATTGCCGACCCAGGTCGCGTGGACGGAAACGCCGATCTCGTCGAGCCTCTGCTTGACCCGCCGGTTCATGATGTAGAGTTCCATCAGCGGCGTCGAGCCGAGCGAATTGACCAGAACGGCGACCTTATCGCCGCGCGCCGGCGCCATCTCGTCGAGGACCTTGTCCAGCATTTCGTCGGTGATCTCGTCGGCCGTTTTCAACTTTCCGCGCGCGATGCCTGGCTCGCCATGGATGCCCATGCCGATCTCCATCTCGTCCGGTCCGATCTCGAAATTGGGCCGGCGGGTCTGCGGCAGCGAGCAGGGCGACAGCGCCACGCCCATGGTGAAGGTGTGATCGTTGGCCTTCCTGGCGATACGCTCGCATTCATCGAATGACAGCATCTGGTCGCATGCGGCACCGGCGGCCTTGAAGATGAAGAAATTGCCGGCGACGCCGCGCCGCTTCTGCCTCTGGTCGCGCGGCGCCGAGGCGACATCGTCGGTGGTCAGCACGGTGCGCACCTCGATGTCGTCCATTGCCGCCATTTCGGCGGCCATGTCGAAGTTCATCACGTCGCCGGCATAGTTGCCGTACATGAACAGCACGCCGGCGCCACCGCTGGCCGCCTTGGCGCATTCGAGGATCGGGTCCGGCGGCGGCGAAGCGAAGACATTGCCGATCGCGGCGGCGTCGGCCAGCCCCTTGCCGACGAAGCCGAGGAAGGTCGGCTCATGGCCCGAGCCGCCGCCGATGACAAGGCCGACCTTGTCTGGGCGCGGTCCGTCGCGGGCGATAATGGCGCGCGGACTGCCGTCCGCGCTTCTGAGGTGGCGCGGATGCGCGGCCAGAATACCCTCCAGCATCTCGTCGACGGAGCGATTGCCGTCATTGATGATCTTCTTGGTCTGCACCGGCATCCTCCTGCTTCGTGAGATACTACAGCGCCTTACCGGGATTTCCACCCGGCGGTGGAGGTTTCACGCCGCGATGTGTTCGCGTGCTGCCAGCAGTTGCACGCAGGCACTGGCCGCCTCTTTGCCCTTGACCTTGAAATGTTCGAAGAAGAAGCGGTGATGGTCCGCGCTGTCATGGTAGTTGTGCGGCGTCAGCACCGCCGAAAGCACCGGCACGCCAGTCGACAATTGCACATTCATCATGCCGTCGATGACCGCGCTTGCAACAAACTCGTGCCGGTAGATGCCGCCATTGACGACGAACGCGGCGCCGAGGATAGCGGCATAGCGGCCGGTCACGGCAAGCGTCTTTGCATGCAGGGGAATCTCATAAGCGCCAGGCACATCGAAGACATCGACGGCAAAGCGTTTCTCTCCGAGAACCGCCAGTTCCGCCTCGAATGCTTCAACGCATTGGTCGACGATATCGGCATGCCAACGCGCGCGAATGACGGCAACGCGGATCGTTTCATAGTCGTTGTGGGAATGCTGATTCATGGGTCCATCCTTCCGTTTCGAACCAGAATCAGGACGCACGATACGGAGTCCGAACCGCGAAAGCGGACCGTCTTCCATTTCGTTCTCTTCCATCCGGACTGTGACCGTCGGCTCCGGAATCACACCGGATCTGCTGACCCCTCCGGCTAACCGGAGAGCGCTCGCGGGCTTGGGCCGAGACCCTTACCGCCGGTGGGGACTTTCACCCCGCCCTGAGAACATTGACGGCGTTTGTATGGAAGGGCCGGAAAGCGCTGTCAACCACCGGCGTCGTCGTCGATGGCGCAGAAATAGCGATCCGTTTCGACCTGGTCACCGTTGAGGGCGAGGGAGGAGAGCGTCAAATGGCGATCACCGGTAAGGCAGGCAGCACCTTGTCCAAGGTGATGGGAAATTCACGCACTCGCACGCCGGCCGCGTTGTAAACGGCGTTGGCGACAGCAGCCCCCGCACCGCACACGCCGAGCTCGCCGAGACCCTTTGCGCCAAGCGGGTTGGCCTTGTCGTCGTCTTCCTCGAGGAAGGCGACCTCCATATCGGGGACATCGCCATTGACCGGCACATGATACTCGCCAAGATCGTGATTGACGAAATGGCCGTAGCGCGGGTCGAGCACCGTCTGCTCCATCAGCGCTGCACCGATCCCCCAGGTCATGCCGCCGATGATTTGCGAGCGCGCGGTCTTGGCGTTGAGGATACGGCCCGCGCCGATCACAGCCAGCATCCGGCGCATGCGGATTTCACCGGTATCGCAATCGACAGCGACCTCTGCGAAATGCGCGCCATAGGAATGCTGCGAATAGGTCTTGTATGACTGGGTGGTGGCGCCCGCGGCTACGGAGCCTTCGGCTTCGAGCCCGTCGGGAGAGATCCCTCGGATAAGATCGGCCAGGCTCGCCGATCGCTGGCCGACCCTGACCTCGCCGTCGGCAAAGCTTGCCTCGGTGGCGTTCGCGCCGCGCAACTGCGAGGCTTCGTTCGACTGCGCCGCCTCCAAGATCTGTTTCTTGAGGACGTTGCACGCATTATACAAGGCCGAACCCGCGCTTGCTGCGCCCCAGGACCCGCCGGAGCCGGCGGTACGCGGGAAGCGGCTGTCGCCGAGCTCCACCTTGACGGACGAGATCGGCAGGCCGAGGCTCTCGGCGGCAATCTGGGTCAGGATCGTATAGGTGCCGGTCCCAATATCGGTCATGTCGAGCCGCGCCGTCACCCGACCGTCCCGGTCGATCGCAACCCGCGCCGTCGCCGCGCCGATATAGTTCGGACGGATCGCCGCCGCCATGCCGTGGCCGATAAGCTTGCGGCCCTCCCGAGTTCGGCCCGGTGTCGGGTTTCTCCGCTCCCAGCCGAAACGGCGGGCGCCTTCCTCCATGCAGGCGACGAGATTGCGGGTGGAGAACGGCACGCCGCGCTCGGGATCCTGTGCCGGTTCGTTGCGGATCCTGAGTTCGATCGGGTCCAGACCGGCGCGCTCGGCGAGCTCATCCATGGCGCATTCGAAAGCCAGCATGCCGGGCGCTTCGCCGGGAGAGCGCATCCATTCGCCGCGGTTGATGTCCAGCGGAACCAGGCGATGGCGGGTGAGACGGTTCGGCGCCGCGTAGAGCGAGCGCGCAAAAACTGCCGTTTGTTCGCAGTACTCCTCGAAGCTGGACGTTGCGGACCAGACATCGTGTGCGATCCCGGTGAGCCGCCCGTCAGTGTCCGCGCCGAGACGTACCTGTTGGACCATCTCTGCGCGATGACCGGCATTGGCGAACATCTGTTGTCGCGTCAGCGCGATCTTCACGGGGCGCTGCAGCACCTGCGCTGCAAGTGCGGCCAGGATCGTGTCGGCATGGGCAATCAGCTTGGAGCCGAAGCCTCCGCCGATGAAGGGGCTGACGATGCGCACTCGCTCGAGCGGGATGCGAAGCGTGCTGGCGACCCCGGCCCGGAAGTTCGCGAGGGTCTGCGCCGATGTACGGATCGTCAGCTCGTTGCCTGACCAGGCAGCAAGCGTCGCATGCGGCTCCATCGGATTGTGATGTTCGAAGGGGGTCCCGTAAGTGGAATCGATCTTGATCGGCGCCGTCGCAAAGGCGCGCTCGAAGTCGCCGACCACGCTGTCGGTCTCGAAGCCGGCATTGGTCCGCTTTGGCGCGTAGGCGTCGGCGATATATCCCGGTAGATCGTAGAGGCCCGGCTCCTCGTCGTAGCGTACTCTGATGAGGCCCGCAGCAGCGCGTGCAGCCTCGAACGTCTCCGCAACGACCAGCGCGACCGGCTCGTCGTAATACCGTACCCGATCGCTGTTGAGCGCGGGCCGGGGGCGCGTGAAGACCTCCGGCACCGTTGGCGTGACCGTTGGGCCGAAATCCGGCTGGGCCGGCGCATTCCGGTGCGTCATGACGAGCAGCACTGCCGGCGCCCGTTCGGCTTCGGCCGTGTCGATCTCGGCGATGCGGCCCTTGGCGACGGAGGCGCCGAGAATGTAGCCATAGGCTGTACCATCCAGCTCATTCTCGTAAGCGTATGTGGCGCCGCCCGTCACTTTGAGCGGACCGTCGATGCGGTCGATCGGCCGCCCGATGATGCCAACATCGGCACGAGGTTTCACCCTTGAATGGGTGGCGGAGCCGGGCAGTCCGGGTATGGTCTCGTTCATAAGTCACCTAAAGATTTTTCATCTGGAGTTCGGAAGCATCGAGGCCGCGACGACGCCGCTTCCTCGCACCTTTATGTTCGTCGCGCGGCGGCCGGAACTCACGCGGCGATCTCGCCGAAATACTCGCGAAACTCGACCAGCCTCCCTGTTGGGCCGGCTCGCATGAAGATCGCATGCAGGCCAGTGTAGGGCGCGCCACTGATTGTCCCGCTCCCGCGATCGCAGACGATGACCCAGTCGGCGGCGAAGAGCTTGAGATCGACGGTCGATTTCGTGATCCTGTTCCCCTGCGCTTGATGCGCGGCGGTCCAGGCTGCGAGTGCCCGTTTGCCCTCTGGCGGTCTGTGTCGGCCTCGTTGCTCGCCGACAGGGAATTGGAAGGTCATCGTCTCATCGCAACAGTCAAGGAATGCCGTCCAGTCGCCAGAGGCCCAGCCGGCAAAGAAGGCGTCTACGGCGGCCTCGAGCCCGTGACGAGCTCCCGGATCGGATGTGGCGCCCCAGGCTGTGGCGGCAGAGACGAGAAGGCCGCCACCCGCGGCGGCAACGGCGCGTCGCGTGAGTTTCATATCGATCTCCTGCTCGGCGCCTGCATCTGGGAACAGCGGTTCGGGGTCGTCGTCTCTGTCATCGCATCACCTCATGCACTCTCGGCGGCAGCAGCGAGCGTGTGCCGCATCGTCCGTTTCGCCAGCGGGATCTTGAAACCATTGGCGCCATGCCCGACGGCTCCGGCGAGCGCGGCTTCGGCCGCGTCGCTAAAGGCACCGTCGGACGCCGCCGCGCCTGCCAGCGCGCGCTCCGCCTCCGTCGCGCGCCAGGGTTTCGCTGCCACGCCGCCCATGGCGATTCGAGCGCTTCGGATACGGTCGCCGCTTTTCTCGACGATTGCTGCCACCGACACCAGCGCGAAGGCGTAGGAAGCACGGTCGCGCACCTTACGGTAAAGCTGTCGGCCGGGCGGTGGTGGCGGCAGGGCCACCGCAACGACTATTTCGCCGTGGCCGAGCACGGTCTCCACCTGGGGCGTCGCCTCGGGCAATCGATGGAAATCGCCGATCGGGATCGTGCGGGTCTCGCCGCCGGGCGAGACGGTCTCGATCCTGGCGTCGAGCCCGGACATGGCGACCGCCATGTCGGAGGGATGGACCGCGATGCAGGCTTCGCTCGCGCCGAGTACGGCGTGCATGCGGTTGAAGCCCTGAAGTGCCGCGCAGCCCGAACCCGGCTGGCGCTTGTTTCAGGGCATGTTGCGGTCGTAGAAATAGGGGCAGCGCGTGCGCTGCAGGAGATTGCCGCTGGTCGAGGCCTTGTTGCGTATCTGGCCGGACGCTCCCGCCAGCAGCGCTTGCGTGAGCATCGGATAGTGCGACCTTACCCGCGGGTCGGCGGCGAGATTGCTATTGCGGACCTGGGCGCCGACCCGAAGCCCGCCTTCCGCCGTCTCTTCGATCCGATCAAGCGGCAGCCGGCTGATGTCGACGAGATGCGCTGGGCGCTCGATCTCGAGCTTCATCAGGTCGAGCAGGTTGGTGCCGCCGCTGATGAACTTGGCGTCCGGCCGGGCCGCAACTGCGGCCGCCGCCTGCTCAGCACTCGTCGCACGTTCATAAGTGAAGGACTGCATTGCTCATGCCTCCTCTGCCGCGTCGCGGATTGCAGCGACAATGTTCGGATAGGCGGCGCAACGGCAGATGTTGCCGCTCATCCGCTCGCGGATCTCGGCATCGGTGAGAGCGACGGAAGCCGCTGCCACGTCGGCGCTCGCATGGCTTGGCCAGCCGGCCCGCGCCTCGCCCAGCATGCCAACCGCCGAGCAGATCTGGCCTGGCGTACAGTAGCCGCACTGGAAACCGTCGCGGGCGACGAAGGCGGCCTGGACCGGATGCAGCCGGTCACCCTCGGCAAGGCCCTCGACCGTGGTGATCTCGTCGCCTTCATGCATTGCGGCAAGCGTCAGGCAGGAATTGATCCGGCGCCCATCAACGAGCACCGTGCATGCGCCGCACTGGCCGTGGTCGCAGCCCTTCTTCGAGCCGGTGAGGCCGAGATGGTTGCGCAGGGCGTCGAGCAGCGTCGTCCGCGGGTCGAGCTCGATGGCAATATCCTTCGCGTTGATCCGTAACGACATCGTCATCGTCGGTAGTGGTGAGGACGACGCAGCCGCCGTGACGGTCTCGGCCGGCTCGGCGTCAACCGGTAGTCCGGTAGCCAGGAGCACCCCGGTCGCAACACCGCCTTCCAATACCATCCGACGCGTCGGCCCGCTCCTGTTGCCCGTTTTGGCCATGCATGATCTCCCAGCCGCAATGAAGCGCAGACGGCAACTTGACCCGAGCGAACCCTCGGGTTCTGTCACCCAACGACACTGGAGGTGGGAGTGCGGGCGGCGGCTTTCTTTCAAGAAACCGGCGGCACTATCAGGATTCTGGAGAAGAATTCACCCGATAGGCACGAGGCGTCATGCCCCTCAGACGTCGGAAGGTCGTGGTGAAGTGGCTCTGGCTTGAGAAGCCGAGCCGAAAGGCAATGACACCGATCGACAAACCCGTTTCGCGCAGCAGCACCTCCGCTCGCCGCACCCGTTCCTCGATCACATAGGCGTAGGGTGCAAGGCCGGTCGTCGCCTTGAAGCGACGCGCAAAACTGTCGACGGCCATGCCCGCGGCGGCTGCCAGCTCGCTTAGCGAAATGTCGGAATTCATATGCGCATCGATGTAATCCCGAACGCGACCAAGTGCCCGGCGGCTGAGACAGCCGTGACGTACAAACCGCGGTTGCTCCCGGCTCAGGTTGGCCACGCGGAGACTGACGAGGGCGACCAGATGCTCGACATAGGCAGTGTCTGGCTTGTGGCCGAGTGCCATCTCGTCACGAAGCGAACTCAGCAGCGTGGCGACGACCGCGTCTTTCTTGTTTACCAGTATAGGCAGGTTCCTCAGGCGTTCGCATCCGGGAAGCCCGATATCGGGATCGATCCACAGGGCTGAATAGGAGAGGTTTACATCGCGATAGAAGCCCTGTCGTTCCGCGCCTGCCGGGACGAAGGTGAGGGCTCCGGGACGGTCCATTCCGTCGTAAAGGGATCGTGCCTCGTGCCGGATGGATGTCTGGGACGTGCCGCCTTCTTCGGTCAGCACGATCAGATGATGAGGGGCTGTCCAGCGGAGCTCCGCCTCCCGGCACGCCCACCGCCGGTTGTCGAAGACGATCGAGGAGCTGACCCATGACGCGGTTTGCAGGGGCTCCGACTTCTCGTCCTGGCTCCGAACCCGTCCGTCACCAAGCAATGGTCTGAATGACATCGCGGTATCCCGCTGGTTCACTCGCCGAGCCGTGGGCAACCCCGGCTTCGAGCGTTGGGCGCCGCCCCGCCGCTACGCATACGGCCGTCCATGTGGGACAGGCAACGGGCGTTTTTAACCGTGCCGTGTTCAAGAAATCGTGAGATCAGGCAAATCCGGAGCGCCCTCTCGGCAAAGCGGATCATCCGCGCTCGGGAAACATCGCCCTCAGGCCTTCGCGCGAGGCCGTAGCGACACCGCGTTCGGTGATCAAGCCGGTGACCAGCCGCGCCGGCGTCACGTCGAAGGCCGGATTGGCCGCCGGCGTGGCTTCCGGCGATACGCGGACCTGGGCGATCTCGCCGGAAGCGGTCTTGCCCCAGACCAGTGAGACCTCGTCGGGCGAGCGCTGTTCGATCGGGATGTCGGCCAGCCCGTCGCCCACGGTCCAGTCGATCGTCGGCGACGGCAGCGCGACATAGAACGGCACGTCGTTGTCGTCGGCGGCGAGCGCCTTGAGATAGGTACCGATCTTATTGCAGACATCGCCGTCGGCGGTGGTCCTGTCGGTGCCGACGACGACCATGTCGATCTGGCCGCGCTGCATCAGATGGCCGCCGGCATTGTCGACGATCAGCGTATGCGGCACGCCGTGGCCCGCCATCTCCCAGGCGGTCAATTGGGCACCCTGGTTGCGGGGTCGTGTTTCGTCGACATAGACATGGACTGGAATGCCGGCTTCCGTCGCCAGATAGATCGGCGCGGTGGCGGTGCCGTAGTCGACCGTGGCCAGCCAGCCGGCGTTGCAGTGGGTCAGAATATTGACCGGTTCGCCCGGCTGCTTGCGCGCCGCGATCGCCTTGATGATTTCGAGCCCATGGGCGCCGATGGCGCGGTTGAGGCCGACATCCTCGTCGGCGATCTCGCCGGCACGCCGATAGGCAGCCGCGGCACGTTCTGCCAGGGGAAGCGTCAGCAGGAAGCGCTGCATTTCGTTCAGCGCCCAGCGCAAATTGATCGCCGTCGGGCGCGTTTCGTGCAAGGTTGCCCAGACGGCGTCGAGTGCTGCATCCGACGGATCGTCGGCCATCTGCATGGCGACGCCATAGGCCGCGGTGACGCCGATCAGCGGCGCCCCGCGCACCCACATGTCGCGGATTGCCGTGGCGATGCCGGCGACGGTATCGATCTTTTCGATGCGGAAATCATGCGGCAGCCAGCGCTGGTCGATGATCTCCACCGAACGCCCGTCGTCACTCGGCCAGATGGTGCGGTAGTGGCGGTCGCCGACGTTCAAATCCTGCTCTCCCGTTCGATCAGCGCGGCCAACCGGTTGACCTCGTCGATGCTGTGGATCTGGCGCCGGTTGACGGCGAGGTGACGGCCGAATTTCAGCGCCTTTGCCTCACATCTGGCGCGCAGATCCGGATCGGCAATAGTCTCGAAATCGGCATTGTGGGCAAGTCCGAGAATTCGCCGGTGAACCTCGACGCCGGCAAAGCCAAGCAGATCGGTCCAGATCGAATGCAGCATGTGGTCTAGCGCCTGCTCGGCGCCAAGCCTGTCGCCCTGATCTTCGAATAGGCTCTTCTGGTAGAGCATGCCGGTACGCTCGGTTCGCCACAGATGCGAGAACTCGGCGCGAAACACCGACCATGTCTCGACCGTAACGCCGAGCAGATAGTCACGCATGGCGTCGCGGCTTCCGTCCTGTTCATGGCCGCGCTGCGAGAAGAACGCCATCCAGAAATTGGCGAGCAGCATGCCGACGTCGAAGGCGATCGGCCCGTAGAAAGCGAATTCGGGGTCGATCATCCGCGTTTCGGTGTCGGTGACCATGATCGAGCCGGAATGCAGGTCGCCATGCAGCAGCGTCTCGGCATTGGCAGCGAAGATGTGCTTCATGCGCTGCGCCTCGACCTTGAGGTCGCGGTCGGCGCGCAGCTCGGCGACAATGCCATCGAGCTGCGGGCTGGTGTGCCGGTTCATCTTGGCATCGAAATACGGATCCGAGAAAACCAGGTTCTCGGTGATGTCGCAGAGTTCGACATTGTCGGCGAACAGTGCCAGATCGGCCTTGCGGTCCTTGGTCGCCATATGCAGGTCGGAGCCGCGAAACAACGTGTGGGCCATGAACAAGCCGATGTCTGTCGCGATATTGGGCAATTGCCGGCCTTCGATCAGCGCCCGCCGCAGGATAATGTGCGGCGACAGATACTCCATGATGATCAGCGCCTGGCCTTCGTCGAAGTGATAGATATCGGGCACCGAACCCGGCGCCCGCGCCTGTTGCCGCGTCAGCGCATGGTATTCGAAGAAGGAGCGTTTTAGCGGCAGCGGCCAGCTGTCGCCGACCAGCCGGACGTAGGGCAGGGCCTGCTTGACGACGGCCGCACCCTCAGCACCCTCGACGATGAACACCAGGTTCAGATTGCCGTCGCCGACTTCACGAACCTTCCACTGGCTCGTATCCTTGCCGATCTGCGAACACAGGGGCTCGTTGGCACCGAGACGGCCCGCCAGTGTCTCGACCGACAGTGCTTCGAACGGCGATTTCCCAGTCATCCTCACCTCCCGCTCATGTGCTCCGATGATAGCGGAGCCAACGCGGTCGGGCCAAGCTAGGAAGCCTGCTGGCAATTGTCAATCGTGTTGACAATTGCCGATATAGCCCATAGCGTCATGGTCAGGGAGGAACGAATGGGCAATGATGCCGTGTTCCGCGTCGACGGCCTGAGGAAATCCTTTGGCCATATCGAGGTGCTTGGCGGCGTCTCGCTCGAATTGCATGCCGGCGAAGTGACCGTGCTGATGGGCGCCAACGGCGCCGGCAAATCCACCCTCGTCAAGATCATCAGTGGCGTCTACGACCATGGCGGCGGCTCGATGTCGCTTGCCGGTCATGAGTTCGACCCGAAAACGCCGGCGGAGGCGATCCGCGCCGGCGTCGTTACCGTCCACCAGAACATCAATGACGGTGTCGTCGCAGACCTCGACGTCGCCACCAATCTTACCCTCGACAGGTTGAGCGGCAGCGGCGTGCCGACCCTGTTCAATCCAGGCCGGGTGCGTCGCGAGGCAAAGGCGGTGGCCGACCGCATGGGACTGGCCATGGACCTCAAGGCCCGGATCAGCGATCTCTCTCTGGCCGACCGCCAGATGGTGGCGATCGCCCGCGCCATGGCGCACCGGCCGAAAGTGCTGATCCTCGACGAGCCGACTTCCTCGCTGTCCAGCGCCGAGGCCGACCGGCTGTTCGCATTGCTCGACCGGCTTCGCCAGCAAGGCGTGGCCATCCTCTACATTTCGCACCGTATGTCTGACATCAGGCGGCTTGCCGATCGCATCATTTCGATGCGCGATGGGGTCATCTCAGGCATCTTCGACAAGAAGCCGCTGGATTACGAAGGTGCGGTCAACGCCATGCTCGGCCGCAAGATCCAGCTCGAGCGGATCGTCGCCAGGAATTCGGCCAAAGCAATTTTTGCCACGGACGGGTTGCGGGTTGCAGAAGGCGCCCGGCCGATTTCGCTGACCCTCGGCGACGGCGAGGTCGTTGCCATCACCGGCCTCGTCGGCGTCGGCAAGACCGCGCTCGCCGAGACGCTGTTCGGCCTGCGCCAGCCGCTGGGCGGGACCATGATGCTGAACGGGAAACCCTATGCGCCGGCATCGACCGGCGAAGCGATTGCCGCCGGTGTGTTTCTCGTCGCCAAGGACCGGGGCGAAAACGGCATCGTCGGCGACTTCAACGTCCAGGAGAATATCAGCCTGCCGTTCCACAGGCGCATGTCGCGTCTCGGCGTCCTCAAGCGCCGTATCGAACGCGCCATTGCTCGCCAGCAGATCCAGGAGTTGGGCATCGTCTGTCGCTCCGAGAGGGACGAGATGGCGTCGCTTTCCGGTGGCAATCAGCAGAAGGTGATGGTCGCCCGCTGGATGTCGCAGGCGGCAAGGCTTTTCATCCTCGACGAGCCGTTTCAAGGTGTGGACATCTCGGCCAGACGCGATATCGCCGCCAAGCTGCGGACCAGCGCCCACGGCCGCGCGACGCTGCTGTTCGTCACCGAACTCGACGAAGCCCTGGAGACGGCCGATCGCATCCTGGTGATGTCGGAGCAGACGATCGTCGGCGAGCACCGCAATACCGATGTCGATCTCGAGCGTCTGCTGGCCGAAGTGGCGGGCGGGCCTTTGCACAGCGCAGCCTGAGAGCGGGAAGACGATGAGAATTGGAATGGAGAGGGCATGAATTCGGGTCGGATAAAGACGGTGCCAGCGTGCGGGAGCGCTGAATGATCCTGCGCGACAATGCTATTCGCTACGGCTTCATCGTTCTGTTGTTCGGGCTGATCGCCTATTTCGCTGTTGCCGCCGATGGTTTCGTCTCGCCGCAAAGCGCCGTCTTCATCTTCCAGTCGGTCGCCATCACCGGTGTTCTGGCGCTCGGCGTCACCGCCACGCTGGTCGTCGGCGGCTTCGACCTGTCGATCGGCTCTGTCGCCACCAGCGCCATGATGGCGGCTGCCTATGTCATGGTGGTGCTGGGGCAGAACGCCGTCGTGGCGGTCGTCGTCTGTCTTGTGATCGGCGCCGTCGTCGGCCTGATCAATGGCTGGCTGATCGTCTATATGCGGGTTCCGGACCTTTTGGCGACGCTCGGCATGATGTTCCTGCTTGTCGGCCTGCAGCGCATACCGACCGAGGGCCGTTCGATCGCCACTGGCATGACCATGCCCGACGGCTCGGTCGCCAACGGCAGTTTCGGCGCCGCGTTCCTGGCGCTTGGCCGCCATCGCTTCGATTTCTTCATCCCGAACCTCATTCCGGTGTCGGTCGTCGTCCTGCTCGTGCTGGCGGTGCTGATCTGGTTCTTTCTCGAATACACGCGTTTCGGGCGCATGATGTATGCGGTCGGCAGCAACGAACGCGCCGCAGAACTCGCCGGCGCGCCTGTCAAGGCATACAAAATCTGGGCCTATGTGATTTCGGGAGTTTTTGCCTCGATCGGCGGCATTTTGCTCGCTGCCCGGCTTGGACGCGGCGACATCGCCTCGGGTAATAATCTGTTGCTCGACGCGGTGGCTGCGGCACTCATCGGTTACGCGGTTCTCGGCGCCGCCAAGCCGAACGCCTTCGGCACGGCTGTCGGCGCGGTGTTTGTCGGCGTGCTGTTGCAGGGCCTGACGATGATGAACGCGCCTTACTACACGCAGGATTTCGTCAAGGGCGTGGTTCTCGTGGTCGCCCTTGTCTTTACCTTCGCCCTTTCCGGCAGGGGCAGGAGATAGGGGTTCGACCGGGTCACATTTTGGGTTCAACAAGTGGAGGAAACGACGTGAACATCACAAGAAGGCTTTTAGGGAAGGCAGCGCTCGGGCTTGCCGGCGCAACATTGCTTATGCAGTTGCCGGCGATGGCGCAGGACAGGCCGGCGCCGTTCGACAAGCCGGGCGCCGTCAAGATAGCGCTGGTCCGCTATCTCTCGACTGGCGACTTCTTCCAGGCGTATCTGTCCGGCGTCGAGGCGCAGGCCAAGGCACTCGGTGTCGACCTGCGCGTGCTCGACAGCCGCCAGGACGCGGCGCTTCAGGCGGACATGGTCGACCAGGCCATCGCGCTCGGCGTCCAGGGCATCATCATCCAGCACGGCCTGACGGAATCGATGAAGGACGCCGCCCAGCGCGCGGTCGAGGCCGGCATCAAGGTCGTCGCCTTCGACGTCAATGTCGAAAACCCCAAGATCCCGCAGATCGAGCAATCCGACCGCGACCTCGCGCGCCTGGCGCTCGAACAGGCGGTCAAGGACAATGGCGAGAGCTGGAAGGCCGGCTATGTCTATGTCGCCGGCATCGCGCCGCTCGACCGCCGCAACGAGACCTGGGTCGAATTCAAGAAGAAATATTCGGGCATCAACGAAGCCGCCATGTTCGGCACGCTCGACAATCCGATCGCCAATTCGGTCGCCAACCAGGCCCGTTCGGTGCTATCGGCCCACCCCGACATCAAGGTGATGTTCGCGCCCTATGACGAATTCGCCAAGGGCGTGAAGATCGCGGTCGACGAAGCCGGACTGAACAAGGACATCAAGATCTATTCGGCCGACATCTCGACCTCGGACATCGCCGCGATGCGCGAGCCGGACAGCGCCTGGGCGGCAACCGCCGCCACCAACCCGGCCGTCGTCGGCCAGGTCTCGGTGCGTGCGCTGGCGCAGCTGTTGGCCGGTGAAGATCCCGGCCACAACGTCATTGTACCGCCGACGCTGATCACCCAGAAGGACCTCGTCGACAAGGACATCAAGAACATGGAAGACCTCTCGGCCAAGCTGCCGCAATTCGCCCATGCCGACGTCGCGATGCCGGCCTGGATGCCGAACCCGAACGCGAAGTAGTCTTTCGCTATAGGCAAAGGAAAAGAGCGGCTCGCGGGCCGCTCTTTTTGTTGGTCCGGTGTTTAGATCTACCTCAACGCCGCCGCGATGTTGCCGCCATCGACCGTCGTCACATCGGCGGTGGTCCGCTCGGCCAGCGCCTGATGCAGGAAGGCTTGGGCGACGTCTTCTGCCGTCACTTCCTGGCCGAGCAGGTTGCCGGACATGTACTCCTTCTCCGACACGCCGCGTGCGCCCGAGCGGCTGGCGATCATGGCATCGGTCAACAGCCCCGAACGGATGCGGTCGGCGTTGACGGCATTGGAGCGGATGCCATGGGCGCCGTAGTCGAGCGCATATTGCCTGGACAAAAACAACGTTGCCGCCTTGGGAATGCCATAGGCGCCGAACTTCGGCCCCGGATTGACCGCCTGCTTGGAGGTGTTGAACAACAGCACGCCGCCGGTGCCCTGTTCCAGCATGATGCGCACGGCATTCTGCGCCGCCGACTGATGGGCGAAGAAATTGAGTTCGAAGCTTTTGCGCAAGGTGGCGTCGTCGAGCTCGCCGATCCGGCCCTCCCAGGCAGCACCGGCATTGGACACGAGAATGTCGAGGCCGCCGTAGACGTCGACCGCTTTGTCGAAGGCGGCGCGCATCTGCGCCGGATCGGTGATGTCGGCGCCAATGCCGATCGAACCGTTGCCGGCCCTTTTTGCCGCCTCGGCAGCCCTTGATCCATCGAGATCGACGACGACGGCATGGGCACCGTTGTCGGCGAACAGCTTTGCCGTGGCAGCACCGATCGCGCCGGCGCCGCCGGTGACCAGCACCACCTGGCCGGTCAGCGGCTTCGGCTTGTTGGAGGCGAGCTTGGCCTGTTCCAGCGACCAGTATTCGAGCGGGAACAGGTCGGCTTTGGAGAGCGGGCGGAAGTCACCGACGGCTTCGGCGCCGCGCACCGCCTCGATCCACATTTCGCCGACGTCCGAGGCAATCTTCGCATCCTTCAGCGTGCGACCGTGGCCGAACATGCCGAGGCCGGGCACCAGCGTCAGCCGCGGCATCGGGTCGAGCATGGTGCGCTTCACGTCGTCGAGCGCATCATTGGTTTCGAAATAGGCGCGATAGTCCTTGGCGAATTTCTCGACATGCTGGCGGATGACGGATTTGTAGTCGCCGACCTTGTCCGCGTCGGGCGCCGGCAGTGCCATCGGTCCGGTTTTGATGCGGATCGACAGGTCAGGTGTCGACACGCCGCGCCCGGCATAGTCGGCAATTTTTGCCGAATTGATGAAATCGACGATCGCATCCGAGGTGCGGAAATCGCTGATCATCCGATCGAAGCGGCCTTCGCCGCGTGCCACCGCCACCGCGCCGCGCAGCATCGGCGCAATCTCCGCAGGCTTCGCCAGCCTGGCCGGCAGTGCCACTTTTTCGGTGCGCGGCTTGCCGTTTCCGGCGATGAAATCCTCGGCGACGTTCACATAATGGATCATCCGGTCATAGGCCTGCCTGGCATCGTCGCCGAAGGTGAAGATGCCGTGCTTGTCTAGGATCAGGCCTTCGACCGTCGGATCGGCGTCGAATACATCGGCGGCCGCCTTGGCCAGATCGAAGCCCGGCATGATGTAAGGCACGAAGCCCATCTTTTCGCCGAACACCTTCCGGCTCAGCGCCTCGCTGTCCTCCTGGTCGACGATGGCCAGGATCGCCGTCGAATGCGTGTGGTCGACGAATTTGTGCGGCAGGAAGGCGTGCAGCAGCGTCTCGACCGACGGATTGGGCGAGGACGGATCGATGAGGTTCGCCCGCTGCAGCGCGACCATGTCCTCGTCGGAGAGCTTCTTGAGCGACCGCGCCTTCAACAGCGCGCCGAGCTTGACCGCCGGCAGGCCCTGCGGCTCGATGACGCCCATGTCCCAGCCGCTGCCCTTGACGCAGAGCACGTCCCATTCGTCGCCGACGAGATCGGTGGCCCTGGTCTTGCACGAGGTGTTGCCGCCGCCATGCAGGACGAGCCGCGGCTCGCCGCCCAGCAGCCTGGTCGTGTAGACGCGCAGCGCCAGGTCGCGGGCCACACCCTTCTTTGCATAGTCGGCGACCAGCTTCTCCGCCTCGCCGTCATTCCACAGGTTCTTCATGTCAGCTTCGTCCGATTTCTCTTTTGTTGTGAACAGGAATACCGCGACGCCTTGATGACAATGCGTCGGCGGCTGAAACTAGGTATCAGGCGACCTCTTCTGCTGCTGCTCCGGCATGGTCGAGCAGCCGCCGCGCCATGCGCGCGCCGACGACGAGATGGGTGCAGAGCCCGCCGGCGATCGCCGCGACGAGCGGTTCGAACTTGCTCTCTTCCTGCACCACCACAAGGCGCTTTCCGATCTGGCGCAGCGATGACAGCTCTGCCGAAATCAGCCGGCGGTTGTAGCTGCAGTCGAGCGCCTGGCCTCGGGCGTCGATGATCTGCCCGGCAATGACGCCGGCCGCACCCGCCTTGCGCAATACAGCCATTTCGCTTGGCGTCAGCGCGCCGCATTTGACCAGATGGCTGTCGGTGTCCACCGAGCCTACCGAATACAGCGCCAGGCCGCATTCGCCGATGCCCGACAATTGCTCGCGGATCACCGGCTCGGCGCGCAGGCCGCGTGCCAGTTCTTCCGTCGTCAGCACCAGCGGCGCGTAGAAATTCAGCCCCTTGGCGTTGAGCCGGCGCGCGATTTCCATCGTGCATTGGTCCGGCCGGTACGAATAGGGGGCGCCCAGATTGCCGCAGAGCTGCACCACGGTGACGTCCTGCAGATCGGCATAGGACATGATGTCGGCGATCGTGTAGATGGTCCGTCCCCAGGCGACGCCGATGCGGTCGCCCTTCCTGATCAGCTCGAGAAAGACGCTTGCCGCCAGCACCGCGATGTCGGTCGAGGGGTCGGCGACATAGCCGTTTTCCGGCGCGATCCAGACCGCGTCGAGCTTCAGCGCGTCTTCCAGCTTGCGTGCCAGCACGTCGTCGGTGAAAAGCTGGGTCGAGGTCGAGATGTTGACGATGCCGGTCTCGCGCGCCTTGCGCAGATACATCGCCACCGAGGCACGGGAAATCTTGAGCTGGCTGGCCACCTGGTCCTGGCGCAGGCCGTGTGCATAGTAAAGCCAGGCGGCCTTGTGGATAAGCTGTTCTGCCGGTCGGATCGCCATGCCATCTCCTTGCTGACATTATTCACGGCTCTCGACAAAAGTCAAATTGGAGGAAGGAATAGATGCGCTTTCGCCGCCGAATCTAGACCATTCTTGTGCCACACGCGGTCTATGATGGCATCGTTGGTGGTGACGGGCCGGAAGCCGGTAGCTAAAGTTCTCGACGAACACATTGCGCGGAGGACGGGATGGGCAATCCCTACGAACAGGACCTAGACAGGAACCCGGCCAACCATCAGCCGCTGACGCCGCTGACCTATTTCGAGCGGGCGGCAAAGACCTTTCCCGATCAGACCGCCATCATCCATGGCCGCCAGCGCACGACCTATCGCGATTTCTGGAAGCGCTCGCTGAGGCTTGCCTCGGCGCTGGCGAAGCGCGGTATCGGCAAGGGCGACACCGTCACCGTCATGCTGTCCAACACACCGCCGATGCTGGAAGCGCATTTCGGCGTGCCGATGACCAGGGCGGTGCTGCATTCGCTCAACACCCGCCTCGACGCCGCCGTCATTGCCTTCCAGCTCGATCACGCCGAAAGCAAGGTGCTGATCGTCGACCGCGAATTCGCCGGCGTGGTCCGGCAAGCGCTGACGCTGGCCAAGGTCAGGCCGCTGCTGATCGATTACGACGATCCCGACTATGCCGCCGATGCGCCCTATCCCAAGGGGGAGCGGATCGGCACGCTGGACTATGAGGCGTTTGTCGCCGACGGCGACGAGGATTTCGCCTGGTCGATGCCGGACGATGAATGGGATGCCATTTCGCTCAACTACACCTCCGGCACGACAGGCAATCCGAAGGGCGTCGTCTGTCACCATCGCGGCGCGGCACTGATGGCCTATGCCAACACCATCCATGCCGGCATGGGCAAGCACCCGGTCTATCTGTGGACGCTGCCGATGTTCCACTGCAATGGCTGGTGCTTTCCCTGGACGCTTGCCGTGCAGGCTGGCACGCATGTCTGCCTGCGCTGGGTGCGGCCGAAGCCGATCTACGACGCCATCGCCGATCACGGCGTCACCCATCTGTGTGGCGCGCCGGTGGTGATGTCGGTGCTGATCAACGCCAGGGACGAGGACAAGCGGCAGTTTCCTCAGACCGTCACCTTCAACACGGCCGCGGCGCCGCCGCCTGAGGCGGTGCTGTCGGGCATGGCCGATGCGGGCTTTGCCGTCACCCATCTCTACGGCCTGACCGAGACCTACGGCCCGGCCGTCGTCAACGAATGGCACGGCGAGTGGGACCGGCTGGAGAAAGGGGCGAGGGCGGCGAAGAAGGCCAGGCAAGGCGTGCGCTACGCCGCGCTCGAAGGCCTGACTGTGATGGACCCGCAGACGATGCAAGAGACGCCGGCCGACGGCGAGACCATCGGCGAGGTGATGTTCCGCGGCAACATCGTCATGAAAGGCTATCTCAAGAACCGCAAGGCGAGCGACGAGGCCTTTGCCGGCGGCTGGTTCCATTCGGGCGACCTCGGCGTCATGCATCCGGACGGCTACATCCAGCTCAAGGACCGTTCCAAGGACATCATCATCTCCGGCGGCGAAAACATCTCCTCGATCGAGGTCGAGGAGGCGCTGTACAAGCATCCCGCCGTCGGCTCCTGCGGCGTTGTCGCCATATCCGACGACAAATGGGGCGAGGTGCCGGTCGCCTATGTCGAGCTGAAGCCGGGCAAGGCGGCGACCGAGGCGGAGGTAATCGAGCACTGCCGCGCGCTGCTCGCCCGCTTCAAGGTGCCGAAAGCGGTGATCTTCGCGGAAATCCCGAAGACTTCGACGGGCAAGATCCAGAAGTTCCGGCTGCGGGAGATGGCAAAGCAGCCTTAGGGCCTGATCCGAAAACGGAACCGATTTCGGAAAGCATCTTTTCAAGATCCTTCGCAAAAAACACGGGGCGGCGTTGCAGGCGCGCCCGGCGGAAACCACATGCGTTTCATGGGCCGACTCCGTCCAGGGATGTCACCATCTGTCATCAGCAGCCAAAATCGTGCCTTGACAGGTGATGGTTTTCAATTTACGAGTGACGAAATTCTAAATTCGTCAGTCGTAAATTGGCCAACGAGATGCTTGAAACCCTAGATACCACCGCCGATTCCGCCCGCCAGGAAAATGTCACGCGCATCCTGGATTGCGCGGAGCGATTGTTTCGCCACTACGGCTACGGCAAGACCAACGTCGCCGACATTGCGCGCGAACTCGGCATGTCGACTGCCAACATCTATCGCTTCTTCGCCTCCAAGGTGGAAATCCACCAGGCGGTTTGCGGCCGTATGCTGGAGACCTGCTACCGGTTGAGCTACGAAGCCTGCCATAGCCCCGGCACCGCCAGCGAGAAGCTCCGCCGCTACGTGCATACGCACTATCAGTGGACGCTGGAAACCATGATCGACCAGGAGAAGGTGCACGAGATGGTCATCGTCGCCATCGAGCGCGATTGGCATGTCATCGAAAAGCACATCGACCGCATCCACGACCTGGTCGCTGAAGTGATCCGCGAGGGCATCGCCACCGGCGAGTTCGTCGATCAGGATCCGGTGGTCGCTTCCCGGTGTTTCGGTGCTGCCATTATCAGCCTCTCTCATCCACAGATGATGGCTCAGTGCCTCGCCAAGAAGAACCGGGCGACGCCGGACGAGCTTACCGAGTTTGCCATCAGAGCCTTGAAGAAATGACCGTTGCCGCCCGTCGGGCGGCGATACCGGCAATTCATCTCCACAGTTCGGGAGTACGAAAAGTGTCTTTGTCCAAGTCCATCACCTACAGGCGACCGGCCGCCGGCCTGGCACTGATTATCGTTGTCGCTCTCGGCCTCGCCGGCTGCTCGCAGGAGAAAGCCGAGGTCACCGAGATCATCCGCCCGGTCAAGGTGGTCGAGATCGCTAAGGCGAGCGATACCCGTCAGCTTTCCTATTCCGGATCGGTGCGTGCCCGCACCGAGATGAATCTCGGTTTTCGCATCAACGGCAAGATCACCGAGCGCCTTGTCGACATCGGTGACCGCGTCAAGCCGGGCGACGTTCTCGCCCGCATCGATCCCACCGACTACGAGCTTTCGGTGAGAAGCGCTCAGGCCAGCCTCGATGCTGCCGACCGTCAGGTCGAGACAGTCGAGCTTACGCGCAAGCGGGCCGAACAGCTCTACGCCAAGAATTTCGCGCCGAAGTCGCAGCTCGAGCAGGCGACGCTCGCCTATAATCAGGCTGTCGCCACGCGAGACTCCGCCCGCTCGCAGCTTGCCCAGGCACAGAACCAGGTCCGCTATACCGATCTCAAGGCGGACAAGAACGGCATCGTCACTGCCGTTGCCGCCGATGTCGGCCAGGTGGTCGGCTCCGGCACGCCGGTGGTGACCGTTGCCATCGACGGCGAGAAGGAAGTCCTGATCGCTGTTCCGGAAACCGATATCGCCGAATTCAAGCCGGGCAAGACCGTCAAGGCTGGCTTCTGGTCCGATGAGGCGCTGACGCTCGACGGCAAGGTCCGCGAAGTCGCCGGCAGCGCCGATCCGCAGTCGCGCACCTTTGCCGTTCGCGTCAGCCTGCCCAACGATTCTCGCGTGCTGCTAGGCATGACCGCCTCCATCGAAGCCGCGGCGGACAACCGGCAGCAACTGGTGTCGATCCCGCTGGCCGCGTTGGCGCAAAAGGACAGCCAATCGATCGTCTGGACAGTCGACCGCAACGGCGGGACCGTCCATGCGCATCCGGTCAAGGTCGCCGCCTTCACCCCCGACGGCGTCAGTGTCGCCGATGGGCTGAAGCCGGGTGACGTCGTCGTCGCCGCCGGCACGCAGTTCATGACCGAGAATCTGAAAGTCAAGCTGACCGGTGATGCGGCGCAACAGTCGGCGTCGGCCGATGACGCTGCAAGGCGCTTGCGCTGACGGCCAGGCAATTCACGGTTTCCGGGCGGCAGGCGCCCCCGATTTTCGAGATCTCAGGTCGATGTAACCCCCACGTCGATCCTCGCGTCCCACCGCGATGTAGATCTCTCAACTCGGAAAGCCACGCCGCCCGGAAGCCCACATCGGAAGTTCCTTGGGCATGCGAAAGCGCGTGCTCTGTTGATCAAATTGAAACGGACTGACGCCGATGACCATCGACACCAATGAAAAGCGGTCTTTCAATCTTTCGCGCTGGGCAATCGGCCATCCGAGCATTGCCCGCTTCCTGTTCGGGCTGATCATCGTGGCCGGTGCGCTCGGCCTGATGCGCATGGGCCAAAAGGAAGACCCCGATTTCACCTTCCGCGTCATGGTCGTCCAGGCGATCTGGCCAGGCTCCTCGATCAAGGAGATGGAGGACCAGGTCGTCAACAAGATCGAGCGCAAGCTGCAGGAAACGCCGCACCTCGATTTCGTCCGCTCCTACACCCGCGCCGGCAGCGCCATCATCACCTTGCAGGTCAAGGGCGACACCAATCCGGCGCAGGTCGCCGATGCTTTCTATCAGGTGCGCAAGAAGGTCGGCGATATCGCCAATGAGCTGCCGCAGGGGCTGCTTGGGCCTTACTTCAATGACGAATTCGGTGACACGTTCATCACCCTGCATTCGATCAGCGGCGACGGCTACAGCTATCCCGAGCTGAAGAAATTCGCCATCCAGGCGCGTGACATGCTGCTGACGACGCCCGGTGTCGAGAAGGCCGTGATCATCGGCGACCAGCCGGAAAAACTCTACATCGACGTTTCATCCAAGGCGCTTGCCGAACGTGGCCTGACGTTGACCGACCTGCAGAATGCGATCCGAGGCCAGAACAATGTCGACCCGGCAGGTTCGGTCGACACCGGCCAGCGTTCGGTGCGCATTTCGGTCGAGGGCGATGTCACCAGGGCGGCCGACATCCGCGAGCTTCGCCTGCGCGCCGGCAACCAGGTGACGCGCCTCGGCGACATCGCCACCGTGACCTCGGGCCTCGAGGATCCGTACCAGCGCAAGTACCGTTTCAACGGACACGACAGCGTCCAGCTCGGCGTCGTCATGGCCAAGGGCTTCAACGTCACCGACGTCGGCAAGGACGTCGAAGCGACCTACAAGCGCTTCGAAGAGGCGCTGCCCTATGGCGTTTCGGTCGATCAGATTTCCGACCAGCCGCATGTCGTGAAGGAGGCGGTGAGCGAGTTCATGGAAGCGCTCGGCGAAGCGCTGCTGATCGTGCTTTTTGTATCGTTCCTGTCGATCGGCTGGCGCTCGGGCCTGGTGATCGCGATCGTCATTCCGCTGGTCCTGGCCGCCACCTTCGCCATCATGTACGAGCTCGGCATCGACCTGCAGCGCATTTCGCTCGGCGCGCTGATCATCGCTCTTGGGCTCTTGGTCGACGACGCGATGATCGTCGTCGAAATGATGGAGCGAAAACTAGAGGAAGGCTTGGTCAAGGTCGAGGCGGCGAGCTTCGCCTACTCCTCGACCGCTTTCCCGATGCTGACCGGCACGCTGATCACGACGGCCGGCTTCATTCCCGTCGGGTTCGCTGCCTCGACCGCCGGCGAATATGTGCGCACCCTTTTTTACGTCGTCGGCATCGCGCTGATCGTGTCCTGGTTCGCGGCGGTCTATTTCACGCCATGGCTCGGCCACATGATCCTGAAGCAGCGCAAGCACGCCGGCAACCATCACGATGTCTTCGACACGCGCTTCTACCGCCGTCTTCGCTCGACCGTTGCATGGGCGGTGCGCCACCGCATCATCGTCCTGGTGATGACGCTGATGACGTTTGCCACCAGCCTGTGGGCGTTCCAGTTCATCCCGCAGAATTTCTTCCCGCAATCGTCGCGCCCGGAAATCCTTGTCGACCTCTGGTTGCCGGAAGGCACCAGCATCAAGGAAGTCGAGACCCAGGCCAAGGCGCTCGAAGCCAGGATGATGGACGACAAGGACAAGCGCTTCATCGCCACCTATATCGGCGAAGGCGCGCCGCGCTTCTTCCTGCCGCTCGACCAGCAGCTTCGCAACCCGAACTTCGCCCAGCTTCTGGTGATGGCCAATGACGAACCAGCCCGCGAGCGGCTGATCGTCAAGCTGCGCACCATCCTGGCCGAGGATTTCCCATCGATCCGCGCCAAGGTCGATCGCCTGTTCCTTGGTCCGCCGACCGGCTGGCCGGTGCAGATGCGCGTCATGGGTCCGGATCGCCAGGAGGTGCGCCGCATCGCCGACGAGGTGAAGGCGAAGTTCCAGGCAAATCCGCTGCTTGGCGCCATCCACGACGACTGGCTGGAGCCGGTGCCGGCGATGAAGCTGGTGATTGACCAGGATCGTGCCCGTGCGCTCGGCGTCACCTCGCAGCGCATCCGCCAGATACTGCAGGCGACCATGTCGGGAGCGCCGCTCGATGACTTCCGCGACGGCGAGGAGACGGTTTCGATCGTCGCCCGTGAGCCGGAGGCAAGCCGTCACCTGCTGTCGGCGGTCGACTCCGTCTACATCCCGACCGATTTCGGTGGCTCCGTGCCGCTGTCGCAGGTCGCCAAGATCGTCCCGGTGCTGGAGCAAGGCGTCGAATGGCGGCGCGACCGCTTGCCGACCATCAGCGTACGCGCCACGCTTCCGGACGGCGTGCAGTCGAACGATGTCGCCATGAAGATGTACAGCGACATGCAGGGCCTGCGCGCCAGCCTCGCCCCCGGCTACAAGATCGAGATCCAGGGCGGCGCCGAGGATGCGGCCGAAAGCCAGGCCTCGATTGCGGCGAAAGCGCCGATCATGCTGGCCGTCATCGTCGTGCTGCTGATGATCCAGCTGCAGCATTTCGGCAAGGCCATGCTGGTGCTGGCGACCGGTCCGCTCGGCATCATCGGCGCGGCGGCGGCACTTTTGATCAGCGGCGCGCCGTTCGGCTTCGTCGCCATCCTCGGTGTCATCGCCCTGCTCGGCATCATCATGCGCAACTCGATCATCCTGGTCGATCAGATCGATCAGGACATCGCCGCCGGCGTAGAGCGTTCCGAGGCCATCATCGGCTCGGCGGTGCGCCGGTTCCGGCCGATCGTGCTGACGGCGCTGACGGCGGTGCTGGCGCTGATCCCGATCTCGCGCGGCGTCTTCTGGGGGCCGCTCGCCTACGCCATGATGGGCGGCATTCTCGTCGCCACGGTGCTGACCATCCTTGTCCTGCCGGCAGCCTATGCGCTGTTCTTCGGCAGGGAGCGCAAGAAGGTGGTGGCAACGGAAGAGGCGGCCAAGGTGGCAGAAGAAAGCGAAAGGCCGCAACTGGCCCTGGCGGCCGAATAGAGCTATTGGCAAATGTGACCTCCGGCGGTTTAATCCGCCCACCAGGCGTAGGCGCCGGAGGAGGACGGTCATGACCATGGCTCAGACAAAGGCACCGCTGCGGCTGCCGATCGACGGGCGCCATCGCCAGATGTTCATCGGCGGCGGCTGGGTCGATGCCCGCTCCGGCCGGACCATGGAGAGCCGCAATCCCGCCACCGGCGCGGTCATCGCCACGGTGCCGCGCGCCGACCGCCAGGACATCGACTTGGCGGTGACTGCTGCGCGCAAGGCGTTCGAGGGCCCGTGGAGCCGGTTCAAGCCTTATGAGCGGCAGGTGCTGCTGCTGAGGATCGCCGACCTCTTCGAAAAGCACTGGGAAGAGATCAGCCGCTCCGACACCACCGACATGGGCATGCCGATCATACGCACCCGCGCCAATCGCAACCGCGTCATCGGCATGCTGCGCTACTATGCCGGCATGGCGACGGCGCTGCACGGCGAGACGATCGACAACTCGCTGCCCGGCGAAATCGTCTCTTTCACCCGCAAGGAGCCGGTCGGCGTCGTCGGCGCCATCATTCCCTGGAACGCGCCAACGGCGGCGTCGATCTGGAAGATCGGCCCGGCGCTGGCGACCGGTTGCACCATCGTGCTGAAACCATCGGAAGAGGCGCCGCTGACGCCGCTTTTGATCGCCGACATCATGAACGAGGCCGGCGTTCCGGAAGGCGTCGTCAACATCGTCACCGGCACCGGCACCGAGGCAGGTGCCGCACTCGCCGAGCATATGGGCGTCGACAAGATCGTCTTCACCGGCTCGACGGCGACCGGCCAGTCGATCGTGCGGGCCTCGGCCGGCAACCTCAAGCGCGTCTCGCTGGAGCTCGGCGGCAAGTCGCCGGTCATCGTCTGCGCCGATGCCGATCTCGACAAGGCGGTGCCGGTGGCGGCGATGTCGGTGTTCGCCAATTCCGGCCAGATCTGCATCGCCGGTTCGCGCCTTTTCGTCGAACGCGCCGTCCATGACGAGTTCGTCGAGCGGCTCGCGGCATACGCCAAGGGTCTCAGGGTCGGCGACGGCATCGACCCGGCGACCGAGATCGGTCCGCTCGTCTCCGAAAAGCAGCTGCAACGGGTCACCGGTTACCTCGAGGCCGGCACCGCGGAAGGGGCGAAACTCGTCACCGGAGGCACCCGGCTTGTGGAAGGCGCACTTGCCGCCGGCAATTTCGTCGCGCCGACTGTCTTTGCCGGCGTCTCGGACGACATGAAGATCGCCCGTGAGGAGATATTCGGGCCGGTGATTTCAGCCTTGCCGTTCGATGCTCTGGACGAGGCGGTCGAGCGGGCCAACAACACGCCTTACGGCCTGGCTGCAGGGGTCTGCACCCAAAATCTCGCCACCGCCCACCAGCTGTCGCGAAAGATCCGCGCCGGCTCGGTCTGGGTCAACACCTATCACGCGATCGATCCGGCCGTGCCCTTCGGTGGCTACAAGATGAGCGGCTACGGCCGCGAGGGCGGCGCCGAGCACCTCGCCGAATATCTCAACACCAAGGGCGTGTTCATCAAGATCGATTGATCGGTCCGCCGCCCGCACAAAAAATGCTCCCCGACGCCGGTTTTGCAAAACAGAATTCCTTCCCATGGCCGCAAAGCCATCCCATGCTCGAGCAATTGGAGCGTTACGCTCGTCGTCATCGGTGCGTTTTTCCATGGCAGAAAATCGACAATTGCGGCTTGGCGCTTTCATGCGGCCCGTCAGCCTTCATACCGGCGCCTGGCGCTACCCGGGCGCCTATCCCGACGCCAACTTCAATTTCGCGCATCTCAAGCACTTCGCGCAAAGGCTGGAAGCGGCGAAGTTCGACGCCTTCTTCATGGCCGACCACCTGGCCGTGCTCAACATGCCGATCGAGGCGCTGCGGCGCAGCCACACGGTCACGTCCTTCGAGCCGTTCACGCTGTTGTCGGCGCTTGCCGCCGTCACCGATCGTATCGGGCTGATCGCAACCGCCTCGACGACGTTCGACGCGCCGTACCACATCGCCCGTCGTTTCGCCTCTCTCGACCATATCAGCGGCGGGCGCGCCGGCTGGAATATCGTCACCACATCCAATCCCGACGCCGCGCTGAATTTCGGCTTCGACGAGCATGTCGAGCACGACGAGCGTTATCGCCGGGCGCGGGAGTTTTACGATGTCGTCACCGGCCTGTGGGACAGTTTTGCCGAGGATGCCTTCATCCGCGACGCCGAAAGCGGGCTCTATTTCGATCCGGCGAAGCTGCATGTGCTCGACCACAAGGGCGAATATCTTTCGGTGCGGGGACCGCTCAATATCGCGCGGCCGGTGCAGGGCTGGCCGGTCATCGTGCAGGCCGGCGCGTCGGAGGCCGGACGGCAGCTCGCCGCGGAAACGGCCGAGGTGATCTTCGCCGCCCATGCCGATCTCGCCTCGGGGCAGCGCTTCTTTGCCGACGTCAAGAAACGTGCGCAAAAACTTGGCCGGTCGCGCGACGACATCAAGATCCTGCCCGGCGCCTTCGTCATTGTCGGCGAGACCGTCGAGGAGGCGCAGACGAAGCGGGCCAAGCTCGACAGCCTCGTCTATTACGAGAGCGGCGTCGCCTCGCTGTCGATCGCGCTCGGCCACGACGCGTCGCGGTTCGATCCGGATTCAGTCTTGCCCGAAATCCCGGAAAGCAACGCCAGCAAGAGCGGCCGCGAGCGCGTCATCGAACTGGCGCGCAAGGAAAACCTGACCGTCAGGCAGCTTGCGCAGCGGCTGGGCGGCTATTCCGGTCTTGCCTTCGTCGGCACTTCGAAAACCATCGCCGACGAGATGGAGGAATGGCTGGTCACCGAAGGCTCGGACGGGTTCAACGTCATGTTCCCCTATCTTCCCGCCGGATTGGATGATTTCGTCGAGAAAATCGTGCCCGAATTGCAGCGGCGCGGCATTTTCAGGAGCGAATACGAAGGATCGACCCTGCGCGAAAATCTTGGCCTGAAGCGGCCGCCAAACCGGTTCTTCCAACCTGAGACGGCAGCGATCCGCAAAGCTGGTTAGAACCGGTAATGATTTTAGACCGTGGCAAGCATCCGTTCTTTTCGTTCGGTCCGAATGTCCATAGGGTCATGAGCAGCGGGCTGGCAGCCCGAAATCATCGCGAGGGCTTTGCATCATGACCAATCCGGCCGTTGTCGGTTTCTCAGGCAATTTCACCCGGCCGTCCAAGACGCGCGGCTTCGTCGATCGTATCGTGAACGAGGTAGCCGGCAGATATGGCCTGGCCGCCAGCACGCATGACGTCGTCGACCTCGGCCCCAGCCTCGGTGGCGCCAAATGGGCGCGTGAACTGGATGCGCAAGCGGGCGATATCCTCAAGCGCGTCGTCGCGGCGGACGTGCTCGTCGTTGGCTCGCCCACCTACAAGGGCAGCTATACCGGCCTGTTCAAGCACTTCTTCGATCTTGTCGACCCAACGGCGCTCAGGGGCAAGCCGGTGGTGCTGCTGGCGACCGGCGGCGGCGACCGGCATGCGCTGATCATCGAGCACCAGCTGAGACCGCTGTTCGGCTTCTTCGAGGCCTTTACGCTGCCGACCGCGATCTACGCTTCGGACAGGGATTTCATCGACGGCGTGCTTGCGTCCGAGACGATCCAGGCGCGCGTCGGACAGGTGATCGAGGATATCGGTGCAGCGCTTGGCGGTCGCTCCCGCGCTGGCACCGCTGCCGAATAGCCCCTAAAAAGAAAAAACCCGCCTCGGCGGCGGGTCTCGGGGCGAATCAGCACCATACCGAAGTTAGTAGCATAGCTGCCGGCACAAAGCAAGAACAAAATGCAGGGATCGAGCGCGCCTTGCGCGCCCGATTCTCAAGGCAAGCCGTCAGATGACGAACAGCCAGTTGGCGAGCAGCATCACCACGACGCCGGCGACCAGCGTCAGATAGGGCAGCATCCCCGCCTTTTTCACCGCAAGGTCGGACGAGCTCATGCCGAGATCGGCCAGCATGTGGTCGGGGAATCTGCCCTTGTCCTGGATGTAGTGCCGGAAGCAGAACACCGGGATGATCAAGGCTGCCGTGATCAGCCCGGCCCACAATGCCATCGGGTTCCACACCTTGGCGCCGGCGCCCATGAAGACCGCGTTGACGTAGGCAAAGATCGCGCCGAGGCCGAGCAGCCAGCTCGGCGCCTTCCATGGCCGCGCGATGTGGCCATTGTCGATGCGGTGAATCCAGCCGGCATTGAGGTTAAGGAAGTTGAAGATGATGTAGCCGCAATTCGACACGGCGAGGATGAAGAAGAAGCTCGTTGCGTCGGCCGAGGCGATGGCCAGCACGATCAGGTTGAAGATCAGGTCGGTCCACATCGCCCGCGTCGGGGCGCCGTGCTCGTTGACATGGCTGAGATAGCGCGGCAGCCAGCCGTCGACCGAACCTTGATAGAGCGTGCGCGAGGAGCCGGCCATCGCCGTCATGATGCAGAGCACCAGGGCCAGGATCATCAGCATCACCAGCAGGCTGTGGATCAGCTGTCCGCCGCCGACCATGCCGGCCAGCGCATCGGCAACGCCGGAGCCGTCGACGATCGGCGTCGCCAGCATGCCGTTCAAGCCGAGCACGCCCTGGAAGGTGAACGGCACCAGGATGAACAGCAGCATGCATAGCAGGCCGGAGTAGAAGATCGCCTTGAAGGTATCGGTGCCCGGGTTTTTGAACTCGGAGGTGTAGCAGACCGCGGTCTCGAAGCCGTAGGTCGACCATGCCGCGATGAACATGCCGCCGAGCACCAGCGTCCAGCCGGCGATGTTCCATGCGCCGGGCTCCGGCGCATAGGCTGCCGCGAGCGGCACCAGCGGCGAGAAGTTTGCCCAGTTGATCTGGCCGGTGACGATCGGCACCACGCCGACGATGAGCATCGGGATGATCACCAGCAGGCCGATATATTTCTGCACGTTGGCCGTGCCCAGGATGCCGCGATGCTGGATCGAGAAGATGATCAGCATCAGCACCGCGCCGATGAAGAAGGTTGCGTTGAAGGTGAAGGAAACCGGGCCAAGCGTGTGACCGTAGAGCGTCCAGTTACGGATCGCCGGCGTCGCCGCCGCGGTGACCGCGGTGATGGCGTCAGCGGCGCTGGTTCCGGCATGGGCCGCAATATAGGCGGCGACTTCCGGCGAAGTGTCGGTGAACAGCGGCACCGGCGCCAGTGCGTTGAGGATATAGGCGGCGGCGATCGAGCAGCCGAGCGACAGCACCGGCGACCAGGCGAACCAGTTGCACCACACCGAAAGCGGCGCGATGAATTTCGAATAGCGCAGCCACGCGGTGGCGCCGTAGACCGAGGCGCCGCCGGATTTGTTCGGGAACAGCCCGGCGATCTCCGCATAGGTGAAGGACTGCAGGAAGCCCATGACCATGGATACGGCCCAGATCAGGAAGGCCAGTGTTCCGGTGGTGCCGGCGATGCCGCCGATCGAAAACAGGACAAGGGCCGGAACGCCGCTTGCCACCCAGAAGGCGCCGCGCCAATCGATGTTCCGGTGCAGCTGCCCTTCGGCAGGCGGCACCAAGGTGGTGACTATCGTGCTCATTTACGTGGATTCCCCATTTTTGATGTTCCCCATCGGCAACAGCCGCAATCTCGCGAGGCGTCATCGACGCTCACGTTGAACGGCCCCAGGCGTTTTCCGCTCAGTAGTATTTTTTTCTTAGCAGTGAAGATTGACCCAACGCGCTTTCACGTCAAGCGCTTTGTGACGCTGTGCACATTGCGCTTGTGTGAGAAGGGAAGAACCAGGCAGCGTCGATCACGAGCGCGGCCTGGTCTTTTGCGGGTCGTAATGGGCGAAGGCGACGACGCGCGCCGGTAGCCGCTTGCTGTGGCCGTCGAGCTTGCCGATTTCGACCTCGGTGCCGATCGCCGAATGCGCGACGTCGAGCCTGGCCAGCGCGATAGTCTTGTTCAGCACCGGCGAGCGCATGCCCGAGGTGACGACGCCGATCTGGGCCCGGCCGACATGCACGCAATCGCCGTGGCCGACGGCGACATTGGCGTCGATGTCGAGGCCGACCAGCTTCTTCTGCGGGTTTTCCTTGCGCCGGATCAGCGCCTCGCGGCCGATGAAATCGTCGCTCTTGGTCTTCAGCGGTACGGTGAAGCCGATGCCGGCCTCGAACGGATCCGTCTGGTCGGAAAACTCGTAGCCGGCAAAGATCAGCCCGGCCTCGATGCGTACCATATCGAGCGCCTGCAGCCCCATCGGCTTCAGGCCGTGCGGCTGGCCGGCCTGCCAGATCGCGTCGAACACCTTTTCGGCGTCGCGCGGATGGCACCAGATCTCATAGCCGAGCTCGCCGGTGTAGCCGGTGCGCGACACCACGACGGGAATGCCGTTGCCGCCGCCGATGCGGGCGACGGCGAAACGGAACCATTCGAGCTCGTCGATCGACGGCTGTAGCGGCGAGGTCCAGATGATCTGCCGCAGGATGTCGCGGCTTTTCGGTCCCTGCACGGCAACATTGTGCATCTGGTCGGTCGAGGAGCGCACCAGCACGGTGAGGCCGAGTTTTTGCGCCGTTTCCCGCAGCCATTCGCCGGATAGATCGTCGCCGCCGACCCAGCGGAAATTATCCTTGCCGAGCCTGAGCAGTGTGCCGTCGTCGATCATGCCGCCATGCTCGTAGCACATGGCGGAATAGACGATCTGGCCGACGCCGAGCTTCTTGATGTCGCGGGTCAGCGTGTATTGCAGCAGCGCCTCGGAGTCCGGCCCGGTGACCTCGAACTTGCGCAGCGGCGACAGGTCCATGATCACGGCGTCCTGCCGGCAGGCCCAGTATTCATCGATCGGGCCTTGCCTGGCGAAGGAATTGGCCAGCCAATAGCCCTTGTACTCGACGAAGTTGCGGGTGTGCTTGGCAAAGCTCGAATGAAAGGCGGTCTCGCGGGTCATTTTCGGTTCCGAATCGGGCGTCATGCGTCTGGCGATCGCTCGCGAGAATTTGTGCTGGCCGGAATAGGTTCGCACATGGATGTCGGTCAGGTTCCAGCCATTGGCCGGCGTCGTATCGTCGGGGCAGGCGGACGAGACGCAGACGATGTCCGTGAGCGCCCTGAGTAGCACATAGTCGCCCGGCCGCGACCACGGCTCGTCCGATACCACGACGCCATGCGCGTCGATGGCCGTGTTGAAGAAGAAGTTGATCGCCATCCAGCCGGCGCGAGGCGTGACACCCTTGTCGGCCAGCGCGCGGTTGAAATTCTCCGAGCAGTTGGGATGGCCGGGATAACCGATGTCGTCGTAATATTTGGCCGCGCAGGCGAGCGCGAATGCATCGTGGCGGCCGCAAGTGTCCTGCACAACCTCGACCAGCGGCTCCATGTCCTGGTCGTAGTATTTCGAGTGCAGACCGGGCATCGGATAGCTCGAACCCATCAGCGTGCGCGTCGTCGTCACGTCGAGCGGATGATCGCGGCCCTTGTCCAGCTTGCGCGCCGAAAAGCACTGGAAGTCGGTGCATTGACGCCCGTCGACATCGATGATCTGCAGATAGTCGCCCGCCTTGACGAAGTAGGCCTCCGCCGTCGCCGAATGGACGCGCAGGTCGAGCACGGGATCGGCCAGCGGGTCGGCAAGCCCGGATTTTGCCGCCGGGCGGATGGTGGCGCGGCGGACGATGACGCTAACCGGCGTCGCCGTATCGTGGCCGTCGACCAGCATCGGCCCGCCGGGCGCGGCAATCAGCATCGACCCATCGCGGGCGACGGTAAAAGCCTGTTCGGTACCGGCAGGGGTGGCGCCGCCGAAAACGCGAACCGCCTTCGCCTGGTCGATCTGCACCTGGCGCCGCTCGAGCCCCCGGCGCAAGGATGCGAGGCTGTCGTCGCCTTCGGCCAGCAGCGCCTTGATGCCGGCGGCATTGCTGTTCGATTTCTCGCCGAGAATGCCGGGATCGGTCGCGTCGCTGCTGTCCCATGCCAGCAGCTCGCAGGCCTGCCCGCCCTCGACATCGCGCACGGTGACAATGTCGCCGGCCTCGACCTCGATCAGCACCGCACCATTGCCCTGAACCGAGTAGCGCTCCATCCCGGCCGGCAGCGTAATCTGGCCTGGCCGCAGGATCAGGCTCGGCCGGGGCGGTCCGGCGACGACGGCGGGGTAGGGCGACTGGCTCATCTCAACCTTGGTTTCGAGAAACAAGTTTGCCTGTGTGTGAAATTATTTTAGCGGGAAGAATAGGATAGAAGAGCCGGAGTTGGCAAGTGAAGGCGGCGCGCGCGCCTCTTCCTTCTCTCCTTGTGGGAGAAGGTGGATCGGCGCGCAGCGCCGAGACGGTTGAGGGGTGTTGGACGGAGTGCCGTCATAGCCAAGCTGGAGCACCCCTCATCCGACCGAGCTTCGCTCGGCCACCTTCTCCCACAGGGGGAGAAGGGAAGGTGGCGCACAATCCTACCCCAATTCCTCGGAATGCCCGATCTCGACGCCATACTCGGCGGCAGCGTCCAGCATCGTATGCCACAGGCTTTCCGCGAAGGTGGCGAACACCAGAAGATTGAACACCGCCTGTCCGTTCGGCCGGTCATTGGCGCGCCAGAGATTGATGCTGGTGTGATCGACCGAGGTCGCCGCAGCGGTGCCGGCCGGGAACGCCGCGGGGTGCAGGTCTAGCGACGACAGTTTGGCCAGCATCGCGCGCGCCTTTTCTCCGGAAACGCTGATCAGCGCGCGCGCATGCGACTGGTCGGACAACGAGGCGGATTGCGCAAACGCCTGGCTCAGCGGTTCGCTCGCGTGCTTGCCGCCATTGGACAGGACCAGGAACTGATCCGGTCCCGACCAGATCAGCCTAGCGTCGGGAGTTCGGGTCGCCTTGGGCGTTTCCGGGGCGGCAACGCCGAAGCGGGTTTCGGCGGCCTTCGCCAGTTCTGCCGCTTTGCCGCGCCGCGCCATCACCTGGATCAGGTCGAAATTGCGGATCTCGGTGAGCGATACGCCGGCCGCCGTGCCGCGCGCGCCATAGGCGCCGACAACAAGCGCTTTCTCCAGCGGACTGCGGGCAATCCAGGAAAACTCAGCCACGCTGGCGCCCTCCATCCGGATCGTATAAGACCGGGCTGCACAGCTCGACGTCGTAGTCTTCGCCGCGTAGCGGATCGTGCGCATGGACGATCTCGCCGATGCGCTCGCGGCCACGCTCAACAAGCGCCAGCCCGATCCACTGGTCGAGCATGGGCGAGAAGCAGACCGAGGTGACGTAGCCCTGGTCGTTATCGGGGCCGGGCGTCTCGCCCTTCGGAATGATATGCGCGCCGGAGCGCAGGCGGCGCGTCTTGTCGACGGGCTTGATGCCGACGACGACCTGCCGGTCCGGGGCAATCAGCGCCTCGCGGCCGGCCATGACGCGGCCGATGAAATCTTTTTTGGTCGACATCATCTTGCCAAGGCCGAGGTCGGCGGCCGTCGTCGTGCCGTTCAGCTCCGGTCCGGCGACATGGCCCTTTTCGATGCGCATGACGCCGAGCGCCTCGGTACCGTAGGGCGTAACGCCGAACGGCTTGCCGGCCAGCATCAAATTGCGCACCAGCGCCTCGCCATAGCGGGCGGGAACCGAAATCTCGAACGCCATTTCGCCCGAAAACGAGATGCGGAACAGCCGCGCCTTGATGCCACCGCGAAGCGCAACTTCCCGCGCCCCCATGAAGGGAAAGCCTTCGTTCGACAAATCCTCCGCCGGATCGACCATTTCCCGAAGCAGGTCCCGGGTCTTCGGCCCGGCGATCGAGAATTGCGCCCACTGGTCGGAGACCGAGGTCAACTGCACGTCGAATTCCGGGAACAGCACCTGCCGGCAGAATTCGAGATGCTGCATCACCAGCCCGGCCTTGGCGGTGGTGGTGGTCAGGAAATAATGATCCTCGGCCAGCCGCGACGTCGTGCCGTCGTCATAGACGATGCCGTCCTCGCGCAGCATCAGCCCGTAGCGGGCTTTGCCGACGGCGAGACTGGAGAAGGTGTTGATGTAGACGCGGTCGAGAAAGGCGCCGGCATCCGGGCCGTGCACGTCGATCTTGCCGAGCGTCGAGACATCGCAGAAGCCGACGCCGGAGCGCACCGCCTTGACCTCGCGGGTGACCGATTCCAGCCAGTCCTTTTCGCCGGCGCGCGGATACCATTGCGCCCGCTTCCACAGGCCGGTGTCGACGAACACCGCGCCCTGTTCGGCTGCCCAGTGATGCGACGGCGTCAGCCTCGTCGCATGGAAGTCTTCGTCGCGATGATGGCCGGCGAAGGCGCCGATGGCGACCGGCACATAGGGCGGGCGGTAGATCGTCGTGCCGGTTTCGGGGATCGATTTGCCGCTGATTGCCGCCATGATGGCGAGACCGGCGACGTTCGAGGTCTTGCCCTGGTCGGTGGCCATGCCGAGCGTCGTATAGCGCTTGAGATGCTCGACCGATTCGAAACCTTCGCGCTGCGCCAGTTCGATATCGGACGCGGTCACGTCATGCTGGTAATCGACGAAGGCTTTCCCTTTGCCGGCCACATACCAAAGCGGCGTCAGCGAAAACGCCTCGCTGTCGGCGACCGGCGATGTGCCGGCATTGCCGCTGCGTCCAGCACCCTGCGCTGCCGCAGCACCCGCGGCAAAGCCCTGGCGCAGGCAGTCGCCCAGCCCGAAGGCGCCGTTGGCGGCGCCGACGGCCACCATGCCGGGCGGCGCACCATCCGGTACGAAGGCTGCGATATCGTCCTGCCATTTCGGCCGGCCGCGATGATAGGAGGTCAGCCCGACCGCCGGATTCCAGCCGCCGGACACGGCAAGCCCGTCGACTTCGACTTCCGCCCGTGCGCCGCCGGTCAGCGCCACCACGATTTTCCGGAGCCCGTCCTTGCCGCCTTCGACCCCGCTGACCGAGCCGTTGAGCACGGCAAAGCCGCCTTTGGCGGCAAGCGCGCGATGCGCGGCGGAGACGTCCGGGCGCGCATCGACGACCGCCGCGATCTGCAAACCGGCGCCAAGCGCGGGCTCGACCGTGCGCCAGCCATCCTCATTGTTGGTGAACAGCGCGATCCTCTTGGCAGGGGTAACCGCGTAGCGCGCGACATAGGTCCGCATAGCCGAAGCCATCATCACGCCCGGCGTGTCGTTACCGGCAAAGACGATCGGCCGCTCGATGGCGCCGGCGGCGACGACGCAGCGCTTGGCCACGATCCGCCACAGCCGCTGGCGCACCTGGTGCTCGGGCGGCGAGGGCAGGTGGTCGTTGACCCGCTCGATGGCGCCATAGGTGCCGCCATCATAGACGCCGAACAATGTCGTGCGGGTCATGATGCGGACATCGGGCAGTGCGGCAAGTTCGGCCAGCGTGCGCGTAATCCATTCGGCCGCCGGCGCGCCGTCGATCATGCCGCCGTCGGCGAGCAGACGGCCGCCAAGCGCAAAATCTTCCTCGCACAGGATGACGCGGGCGCCGCCGCGCCCGGCCGCCAGTGCCGCAGCCAGCCCGGCCGGGCCGGACCCGGCAATCAGCACGTCGCAATGCGCCCACGCCTTGTCGTAATGGTCGGGATCGGCGACGCCTGCAGCGCGGCCGAGGCCGGCGGCGCGGCGAATCGTTGGCTCGTAGATCGTTTCCCAGAATTTCGCCGGCCACATGAAGGTCTTGTAGTAGAAGCCGGCGACGAAGATCGGCGCGAACAGCTGATTGACCGCCATCAGATCGTGGCGCAGCGACGGCCAGCGGTTCTGGCTGGCGGCTTCGAGCCCGTCATAGAGTTCGGCCGTGGTCGCCTTGGTGTTCGGCTCGCGCCGCGCTCCGCTGCGCAGTTCGACCAGCGCGTTGGGCTCCTCCGAACCAGCGGTCAGGATGCCGCGCGGTCGATGGTATTTGAAAGAGCGGCCGACCAGCTTGACGCCATTGGCGATCAGCGCCGAGGCCAGCGTGTCGCCTTGGAAGCCGGCAAAGCTCTTGCCGTCGAAGCGGAAGGCCAGCGGCGCGGCGCGATCGATGAGACCGCCGCTCTCCAGCCGATGTATCTGCGCGGAGCCAACCATCAGGCGCCAACCTTGGCGGCACCAACGCCGGCCGCCGGCTCGACGGAGGAAATCTCATGCCTCAGCGTGTTGCGGGCGACCTTCAGCCAGGCCCGGCAGCCGCCGCCATGGTACCAGTATTCGCTCATCGGCCCGGCGATGTTGTCGCGCAGATAGACGTAGTCGAAGACCTCGTCTTCGGTGGCGCCGGCCGCCGGACGCACCGGCTTGGCGTCGCCCAGATAGGTGAACTCGCCGAGTTCGCGTTCGCCGCAGAAGGGACAGACAATGCGCATGCTTCTTCAGCCAGCCTTCAATGCAGGTTCGGTTGGGCGCCCTGGCCCTTTTCGTCGATCATCGCACCTCGCCGGAAGCGGTCGAGACGAAAGCGGGCAGCCTCCTTGTGCGGCTCGTCGCGCGCCAGCAGATGAGCAAAGACCAGGCCGGAGCCGGGCGTCGCCTTGAAGCCGCCATAGCACCAGCCGGCGTTGAGATAGAGCCCGTCGACCGGTGTTTTGTCGATGATCGGCGAGCCGTCCATCGACATGTCCATGATGCCGCCCCACTGACGCAGAAGCCGTATCCGGCCGATCATCGGCATCAGCGCCATGCCGCCTTCGCAGACGTCTTCCATGACAGGCAGATTGCCGCGCTGGGCGTAGGAATTGTAGCCGTCTATATCGCCGCCGAAGACCAGGCCGCCCTTGTCGGACTGGCTGACGTAGAAATGGCCGGCGCCGAACGTCATGACATTGGGGATCAGCGGCTTGATCGCCTCGGAGACGAAGGCCTGCAGCACATGGCTTTCGATCGGCAGCCGCATGCCGGCCATCGCCGCGACGCGCGACGAGGAGCCGGCGACCGCCATGCCGACCTTGGCCGCGCCGATCCTGCCGCGGCTCGTCTCGACGCCGGTCACCTTGCCGCTTCCATCGCGGACAAAGCCGGTCACCTCGCAGTTCTGGATGATGTCGACGCCGAGCGCGCTCGCCGCATGCGCATAGCCCCAGACCACGGCGTCGTGGCGCGCCGTGCCGCCGCGCCGCTGCAAAAGCCCGCCTTGCACTGGAAAGCGCGCATCGTCGAAGTTCAGGAACGGCATCATCTTCCTGACCGCCGCCAGATCGAGCAGTTCGGCATCGATGCCGTTGATGCGCATGGTGTTGCCGCGCCGCGCATAGGCGTCGCGCTGCGCGTCGGAATGGTAGAGGTTGATGACGCCGCGCTGGCTGACCATGGTGTTGTAGTTTAGGTCCTGCTCCATCCGCTCCCACAGCTTCATCGACAGCTCGTAGAAGCCGGTATTGCCGGGCAGCCCGTAATTGGAGCGGATGATGGTGGTGTTGCGGCCGGCATTGCCGGAGCCGATCCAGCCCTTTTCCAGCACGGCGACATTCCTGATGCCGTATTCGCTGGCGAGGAACCATGCCGTCGCCAGGCCATGGCCGCCGCCGCCGATGATCACCACGTCGTAGTGGCTCTTTGGGCTGGCGTCGCGCCAAGTGCGCTGCCAGTTCTTATGGCCGGAAAATGCCGCCCGGGCGAGGGAGAAGATCGAGTATTTCATGAACCTGTTTCGCGCCGGCGTGCAACAATTCCGGATCAGATGTCGAGCGTGTGGTCGCGCTCCCACTGGGTGAAGTGGGAAGCATAGGAATTCCATTCCTGCTGCTTGAGCTTTAGATAGGCCGACGAGAATTCCTCACCCAGCGCCGCCTTGAGCGATTTGTCGTTGTCGAACTCGCGCAACGCGTCGAGCAGGTTGAGCGGCAGCTTCGGCGCCCCTTCGACCGTATGGCCGAACTGGTACATGTCGATGTCGTAGCGCCGGCCGGGATCGGCCTTCGAGCGGATACCGTCGAGCCCGGCGGCGATGATCACCGCCTGCAGCAGATACGGGTTCGCCGCGCCGTCGGGCAGGCGCAGCTCGAAGCGGCCGGGGCCGGGTACGCGCACCATGTGGGTGCGGTTGTTGCCCGTCCAGGTCACCGTGTTCGGCGCCCAGGTGGCGCCGGAGATGGTGCGCGGTGCGTTGATGCGCTTGTAGGAATTGACCGTCGGGTTGGTGATGGCGGCAAGCGCGGACGCATGTTTCATGATGCCGCCGAGGAAATTCCTGCCCTTGGCCGACAGGCCGAGCTCCATCGCATTATCGGCAAAGACATTGGTCTTGCCGTCTTTGTCCCACACCGAGATATGCGCATGGCAGCCATTGCCGGTCAGGCCCTGGAAGGGTTTAGGCATGAAGGTTGCGCGCAGGCCGTGCTTTTCGGCGACCGATTTCACCATGAATTTGAAGAAGGAATGCTTGTCGGCGGTCGCCAGCGCATCGTCGAAGGCCCAGTTCATCTCGAACTGGCCGTTGGCGTCCTCGTGGTCGTTCTGGTAGGCGCCCCAGCCGAGCGCCAGCATGTGGTCGCAGATCTCGGCGATCACATCGTAGCGGCGCATCACCGCTTGCTGGTCGTAGCAGGGCTTCGACGCCGTGTCGTATTCGTCGGAAATCGTCTTGCCATCCGGCGAGATCAGGAAGAATTCGGCCTCGACGCCGGTCTTGATGTGCATGCCGTCGCCGGCCGCCTCCGCGATCAACCGCTTCAGCGTGTTGCGCGGCGCCTGCTCGACCGATTTGTCGTCCATGATGCAGTTGGCGGCGACCCAGGCGACCTCCGGCTTCCAAGGCAACTGGATCACCGAGGCCGGATCCGGCACCGCCAGCATGTCGGGATGCGCCGGCGTCAGGTCGAGCCAGGTGGCAAAGCCGGCAAAGCCGGCACCGTCCCGCTGCATGTCGGCGATCGCCTGCGCCGGCACCAGCTTGGCGCGTTGCCCACCGAACAGGTCGGTGTAGGATATCATGAAATATTTGACGCCCTTCTCCTTGGCGAAGGCGGCGAGATCGTTCCCCATTATAGTTCCTCGCTTACTGGCATTTGGTTTGTTTTAGAAGCCGTTCTTGCCCGGTATCCAGTTGGTGCCGGCCAGCGGCACGCCGGCCATGGCGGCGGCTTCGATCGTCAAGGCGACAAGATCCTCGGGCTCGAGATTGTGCAGGCTGTTCTTGCCGCAGGCGCGTGCGATTGTCTGAGCCTCAAGTGTCATCACCTTAAGATAATTCGCCAGCCGCCGTCCGGCCGCAATCGGATCGACCCGTTTCATTAGCTCGGGATCCTGCGTGGTGATGCCGGCCGGGTCGCGACCCTCGTGCCAGTCGTCATAGGCGCCGGCGGTGGTGCCGAGCTCGTTGTATTCCGCCTCCCAGCGCGGGTCGTTGTCGCCGAGCGCGACAAGCGCTGCCGTGCCGATCGACACCGCGTCGACGCCCAGCGCCAGCGCCTTGGCGACGTCGGCCCCGTTGCGTATGCCGCCTGAGACGATCAGCTGCACCTTGCGGTGCATGCCGAGATCCTGCAGCGCCTGCACCGCCGGCCTGATACAGGCAAGCGTCGGCTGGCCGACATTTTCAATGAACACTTCCTGGGTCGCCGCAGTGCCGCCCTGCATGCCGTCGACGACGACGACATCGGCGCCCGATTTCACCGCAAGCGCGGTATCGTAATAGGGCCGCGCGCCGCCGACCTTGACGTAGATCGGCTTTTCCCAGTCGGTGATTTCGCGCAGTTCGAGGATCTTGATCTCGAGGTCGTCCGGCCCGGTCCAGTCGGGGTGGCGCGAGGCCGAGCGCTGGTCGATGCCTTTCGGCAGCGTGCGCATTTCGGCGACGCGGTCGGAGATCTTCTGGCCGAGCAGCATGCCGCCGCCGCCTGGCTTGGCGCCCTGGCCGACGACAACCTCGATCGCGTCGGCACGGCGCAGATCGCGCGGGTTCATGCCGTAGCGCGACGGCAGATACTGGTAGACCAGCGTCTTCGAATGGCCGCGCTCTTCCTCGGTCATGCCGCCGTCGCCGGTGGTCGTCGAGGTGCCCGACAGCGTCGCGCCACGGCCGAGCGCTTCCTTCGCCGGGCCGGACAGCGAGCCGAAGCTCATGCCCGCAATGGTGATCGGGATTTTCAATTCGATCGGTTTTCTCGCATAGCGCGAGCCGAGCACGACGCTGGTGTCGCAGCGCTCGCGATAGCCTTCGAGCGGATAGCGCGAGATCGAAGCACCGAGGAACAGAAGGTCGTCGAAATGCGGCAGCTTGCGCTTGGCGCCGGCGCCGCGGATGTCATAGATGCCGGTCGCCGCGGCGCGGCGGATCTCGGAAAGCGTGTAGTCGTCGAAGGTCGCGGATTTGCGCGGCGTCGTCGGCGGGTTGCGATAGGTCATTGAGCCTCAATACGCGTCGGCGTTGTCGATATTGAAATTGTAGAGGGTACGAGCCGAGCCATAACGCTTGAACTCCGCCGCCTTGACGCCGGTCACGCCGGCGCGGTCGAGCAAGCCTTGCAGCAATTCGAGATGCTCGGGCCGCATCTCCTTGGCGATGCAGTCGGCGCCGAGGCTTTCGACCTTGCCGCGCACGAAAAGCCGCGCCTCGTAAATGGAATCGCCGAGCGCATCGCCGGCGTCGCCCAGCACCACGAGGTTGCCGGACTGCGCCATGAAGGCCGACATATGGCCGATATTGCCATGGACGACGATGTCGATGCCTTTCATCGAGATGCCGCAGCGCGACGACGCGTTGCCTTCGATGACGAGCAACCCGCCCCGGCCGGTGGCGCCGGCATACTGGCTGGCGTCGCCTTTGACGATGATTGCGCCGGACATCATGTTCTCGCCGACGCCGGGTCCGGCCGAGCCATGCACGGTGATGGTGCCGCCGTCGTTCATGCCGCCGCAATAATAGCCGACGCTGCCGCGCACATCGATGGCGACCGGCTGGTCGACGCCGACGGCGACCGAATGGCTGCCTCGCGGGTGGAGCACCTCCCAGGCGGTCTCGTTCGAACCGGGCGCCAGATCGTGCAGCGCCTGGTTGAGCTCGCGCAGCGACATTTCGGCCAGGTCGAAGACCCGCGATGCCTGGCCCGGCTCGCGCGCGGCCTTGGAGAGGTTGCCCGTATTGAAGGCATTGCTTGCCGGCATTGGTTCAATGCTCCCAGAAATAGACGGTTGCGGGCTCGGGTTCCCAGACCTTCGCATTGTCTATGCCGGGCAGTTTGGTGAGCGCACGATATTCCGAGCCGAAGGCGACATACTGGTCGGTTTCGGCCATTACGGCGGGCTTGCAGGCGATCGGATCGCGCACCACGCCGAAGCCGTTCTTGGTGCCGACGACGAAGGTGAAAAAGCCGTCGAGATCGCTCAGCGTGCCTTCCAGTGCCTCGCCCAGATTCTTGCCATGCGCCATCTGCGAGGAGAGATAGGCGGCAGCGACCTCGGTGTCGTTCTCGGTCTCGAATGTCATGCCTTCGCGGATCAGCTCGCGGCGGACATTGTTGTGGTTGGACAGCGAGCCATTATGCACCAGGCACTGGTCGGCGCCGGTCGAGAACGGATGCGCGCCCATCGTCGTCACCGCCGATTCGGTCGCCATACGGGTATGGCCGATGCCGTGCGTGCCGGTCATCTCGCGGACGCCGAAACGGTCGACGACCGCTTCCGGCAAGCCGACTTCCTTGTAGATTTCGACGACGTCGCCGGCGCCCATGATGCGGATGTCGGGGCGCAGCGTCTGGATCGCCTCGCGCGCTTCGTCGATCTTGGCAGGCATCGTCCGGACCACGGCATGCGTCGACTTCGCAGCAATGCTCACCGGCGCGCCGATTGCCTTGGCGAGTTCGGCGTCGAGGCCGCGGAAATCGCGCTCCGGCTTGGCCGACTGAATGGTGATCTTGGCTTCATTGGAGGGCGCGCCATAGATGGCGATGCCGGCGCTGTCGGGACCGCGATCGCTGAGCGAGATCAGCATCTCCGACAGCATCGCGCCAAGCTGGGGCTCGAGCGACTTGTCCTTCAAAAACAGTCCGACGATTCCGCACATGTCAGCCTCCGCGAGTTTGTTCCCTCCGAGATGTATCGAATGAGTCCCGGGAATTCAATGGTATGAAAAAAATTTTCCTGTCGTTATATATCGGCTGAGGCGCCGCCGGCCGCACTATCGCTGCGCTGGCCGCCATTGTGAACCCATTTGGCATAGCGGATGCGGGCGATCTTGTAGGCATCCAGGATCGACAGGGCATAGATCAGGAAGCCGCCGGCATGGCGTCCGACGAAGCTGGCGTCGGGCGGCGCGATCTTGGCGGTGACCCAGGCAAGGATCACCATGAAGAACAGGAATTGCAGGCCGCGCACCGGCACGCCGAGCACGACCTGCCCGCTCGCCGGCAAGACAATCGCAGCGCCCAGAACCAGATAGGGGCTCGGTGGTGCGGGGGAGGTGGTGATCTGGCTGGTCATGCTGCTTGCCGTTCGCTTTGATTGATGGCATCGCGCAGCGCCGAAGCCGACGACAGCAGCCTCTCGATCAGCACCGGATCGAGCCTGACCGTGCCGAATTCGGCTTGCCGGAATACGCCGTAGCGCGCCCGCTCGGCCTCGGCCAGCAGCCAGACGATGCGCACGCCGTTCGGCGTGATCAGCAATTCCTTGGCGCGCTCCTCGGCAAAGACATCGAGGTGGCCGGCGATGACGGCTTCGGGGAAGCGCACGCCCTTGCGGTCGCTCCGCAGCACCGCCTCGGCCGGAAACCCCGCCGCCTTCGGCAGCGTATGGACGAGATGATCGAAATTGGAAAAAGTCGTCGGCGATCCCGGCCGCATCATCATATCGAAAGTGCCTGGTATCGCGACCTTTTCGGTGATCGAAACGCTCAGCCAGCGCGCCGGCAGCTTCCTGATCGCCAGCGTGTCGACGATGGTCCGCACCTGCACCCGCCGGCCGTTCCACGAGCCGGCGAAGGTAACGACGCCGGCAGTGCCGTCCGAGACGTTGGCCGCGTCGGGGATGACGGCGCGGACGCCGGCTTCGTCGGCGGCAAGCCCGGTCGAAGCCTTGGCGCGGCTGGCCCGCGCAAGCCAGGCTATATGGAGGACGAGAGCCAGGGCAACCGCCCCGGCGAGCAATGCTGAGATCACCTAACGCACCTCGTCACGCAAATGCCCGCCCAGACCGGGCGCGCCGTCAGTAGCCCTGCGGCTTCGGCCACGGCATGGTGAACTGGGCACCACGGCGCACGAATTTGTAGCGGTAGAAGTGGAACCACAGCGAGATCAGGAAGTAGAAAGCGACCATGGCGATCAGCTGCGAGCCGAAGCCGAGGAAGATCGCAAAGAAGGTGACGACGCAAAGGCAGAACAAGACGATAGCCGGCAGCGGATGGAACGGATGGGTGTAGCCGCGGCGGATCGAGCCGAGCGGCCACTTTTTCCTGAACATGATGATGTTGATGCTCATGAAGGTGTATTGCAGCACGCCCGACAGGATCGAGAAGGTGATCGCCTGGTTGAGGTCGGCGATGAAGGCAAAGGCAAGCGCGATCGGCAGCAGAAACAGGATCGAGCGATAGGGCGTGCGGTATTTCGGATGCACCGCCGAGAACCAGGTCGGCAGATAGCGGTCGCGGCCGAGCGAAAACCAGGCGCGCGCGGCGTCGTTGATGCAGCCATTGGCGGAGGCGAGCGCGGCAAGTAGCGTCGCGATGAACAACAGGTTTTCCAGCAGCGCACTGCCGGTCAGTTTGCCTGCGTCCCACAGCGGATAGTAGGTGATGCCGAGATATTCCCAGGGCATCAGCGAGGCGCAGACATACCAGGTCATGGCGGCGGCGATCAGAAGCGTGATCATGCCGGCCATCGTGCCGTAGGGCAGCGAGCGCGCCGGCGAGCGCACTTCCTCGGCGGCCTGCGTGGTGCCCTCGATGCCGAGGTAGTACCAGATGCCGAACTGGAAGGCGGCGATGACGCCGATCCAGCCATAGGGCAGGGCGTTGCCCGGGGTCACCAACTCGTTCAGCTTGAGCACGGCGCCTTGCGTCCACGGGCTGACCGAGAAGAACAGGATGACGATCGAGACATAGGCGATGGCGGTGATGACGAAATTGACGTTGAGCGTCATCAGCACGCCGCGATAGTTCAGCCATGCCAGCACGACGATGGTCGCGGCGATGAAGGAATTGTGGTTGAGCCCCTCGACGCCGGCTTTGGCGACGATGGTGTCGCCGAGCAGGATCGCGTCCGACACTTCGAGCATGGTGTAGGCAAAGACCAGGAACAGCGCGACGTTGAAGGCCATCAGCGGCCCGACAATGTGCTTGGCCTGGGCATATTGGCCGCCGGCGGCGGCAACCGTCGAGGTAACTTCGGAATCGATCATCGCGACCGACGTGTAGAGCAGGCCGACGATCCAGCAGACGATCAGCGCCGCCAGCGCGCCGCCCTTGTCCGCCGCGAAATTCCAGCCGGTGAATTCGCCGACCAGAACGATGCCGACACCGAGCGCCCAGACATGGGCGGGGCCGAGCACCCTGAGCAGTGAAACCCTGTCGCCTTGCACTTGCACCGCTGGTTCAGCCGTGATCGTCATCGTTCAATCCCCCACTCAGATCCGGTGTTTTTCGGACACGGCTTCAAGTTCGCCTTCCCTGGACGAGGTCAGCATCTCTTCGGAATAGGTCGTGTCGATCTTGAACCAGTCGTAGAGCATCCACAGCGCGAGCACGATCGAGATGCCCCAGCATGCGTAAGAGAGTGCCACCCACATGACGATGCTTCCTATCTATTTGTCGCCGAACTTTTCGTCGATGACGTCGCGGTATTCGCGGTCCGATGCGCGGAACAGAAAGATGAAATAGCCGATCAGCACTGCCGCCATGATGATCAGCGTCGGCCAGTCGATGATGTAGTGGAACCGGTTCTGGATGATGTCGTGCGCGGTTTCCGGCGTGTAGCCGAGCTTTTCCCAGATCGAGGCCATGGTCGGGTTTTGTCCGAGCGCTTCCCACGTCTTGGCGTCGAGCGCGTCAATGGATTTTGCCGCCCCTGCCAGACCTAGTTTCAGCGGCAGCCACAGCGCGACGAAAATCGCGACCACGACGACGGCGATATCGAAAACCTGTCCGGCCTTGCTCTGTTCGGGCGGTGTATAGCGGGCCATGCGTCTCCCCCTCAGGACTTGCGGTTGCGGTAGGCGTCGGCGTTCTTGATGTCGAGGCCGTAGATGAAGTCCTTGTCTTCCTTGTAGTGGTTGACCATCGCCAGGATCGCGGCCGTGTTGAAGATCAGCACCGCGGCGGCGGCGACCGCGACGACGAGCTTGATGCCTGCGTCGGGGACGTATGGCCATGTCATGAACAGGACAAAGAGGATCGTCGCCCACAGGCAGACGATCAGGAGCATGGATCCACGCACGTCGGAACGGTACAACGCTTCCACGCGCTGTTGCAGGTCGGACATCGGCTTTCCCCTTTTTCAACGCCGGTCCGGATTGGCCGGTCATTGCCCTCTTTCAAGAGAGTGAAATTTTTTTCATAAAATCCGGCCGAATTCTGGAATTGTCAAGACGATTTTACGCGACGTTAACCGTTAGTTTGGGCGCGCCGGATTTGCCTGACAATGAAATTATTTGCTTACGGGTATTGCAGGCTCCCGGCGTTTGCGATCAATATTCAAGGCAACGCTCCCGCCTGTGTGCAGGGAGCAGGGGAAAGCAAAAAAGTTTCTTTCGAACGGAGGACAGCGGATGACGGCATCCTGGAGATTTTCGACGCTTGCGGATCGCCATCGCGCGCTCGGCTCGAAGCTCGAGGACTGGAGCGGCATGGGCACCGCCTGGACCTACGACAAGGACGCGGACGAAGAGTATATCGCCATCCGCACCAAGGCCGGCCTGATGGATGTGTCCGGCTTGAAGAAGGTTCACATCACCGGGCCGCACGCCTCGCACCTGATCGATCTGGCGACGACGCGCGACGTCGAAAAGATCTATCCCGGCAAGTCGGCCTATGCCTGCATGCTCAACGAGGCCGGCAAGTTCACCGACGACTGCATCCTCTACCGCACCGGCCCGAATTCCTGGATGGTCGTGCATGGCTCGGGCACCGGCCATGAAGAGCTGCAGCGCGCTTGCGTCGGTCGCGACGTGTCGCTGCGCTTCGACGACAATCTGCACGACCTTTCGCTGCAGGGGCCGCTAGCCGTGGATTATCTGGCAAAGCATGTGCCCGGCATTCGCGACCTCAACTATTTCCACCACATGCAGACGCAGTTGTTCGGCTTTCCGGTGATGATCTCGCGCACCGGCTACACCGGCGAGCGCGGCTACGAGATCTTCTGCCGTGGCCAGGACGCCGGAACGATCTGGGACAGGATCCTCGACGAGGGCAAGAGCGCCGGCATCATCCCGTGCCGCTTCACCACGCTCGACATGCTGCGCGTCGAGAGCTACCTGCTGTTTTACCCCTACGACAATTCGCAGAAATACCCGTTTGAGAACGAAGGCCCCGGCGACACGCTGTGGGAGCTTGGTCTCGACTTCACCGTCAGCCCCGGCAAGACGGGCTTTCGCGGTGCCGAGGAGCACTACCGCCTCAAGGGCAAGGAGCGCTTCAAGATCTTCGGCGTGCTGCTCGAAGGCAAGGAGCCGGCCGACGAGGGCGCACCGGTCTATCGCGACGGCAAAAAGGTCGGCGTGGTGACCTGCGCAATGTATTCGCCGCTGGTCAAAAAATCGATGGGCATTGCCCGGCTCGACGTCGACTGCGCGGTACAGGGCACCAGGCTCGAGATCCGCAACAAGAGCGGCCCCATCAGCGCAACCGCCGAGCCGCTTCCTTTCGACGATCCGAAGAAGACCAAGCGCACGGCGAAAGGCTGAGGCATACTGCGGGTATGGCAGCGAAAAGCATCATCAGCCGGCCGGTCTATGGGACCCTGTCTCCGCAGCCCGGCAAGCATCATCTTTTCATAGCGGATGCAGAAGGAGCGCTGGCCATTGCCGATCTGGCCGCCAAGGCACCGGCGGATTTCTTCGGCGGCGCCCGCATCATCTTCATTCCCGGCCGCGACGGAAAATACGCCGATGCGGTCGAAGCCCTGAAGCCGGCACAGTTCTACCTCGGTCATTCCTTTGCCAGCGCCCTGCCGCGGCTGAAGCAGATGCTGGCCAACGCCCATATGGGCCTCAGGCTCTATCTCGCCGGCACCGAGGGGCTGATCGGCCAGGCCATGCAGGCGGCGCTCGAAGCCGGCATCGACCACACCTCGGTTCAGACCGAGCATCGCGGCTCGCTGGCGCGCCGCATGCAGTGCGTCCATTGCAAGGGCATCACCGAGAACGTGACGACGCAGCCGGCAACCTGTTCGCATTGCGGCCTCTTGCTTCTGGTGCGCGACCACTATTCGCGGCGCCTCGCCGCCTTCCAGGGCGTCTGCATCAACGCCGAGGACCGCAGCGAAATTCCTCCGATCGAGGAGGTCTTTCGATGAGCGCCGGCACAACTAAGCTCGATGTCGTCGTCAGCGATGTCGTCCCGGTCAACGAGCTGGTGACGCGCTTTCATTTCCGCCGGCGCGACGGCGAGCTTTTGCCGACCTTCTCCGGCGGCGCCCATGTCGTCGTCGAGATGCGCGATGGCGAACGCACCAGGCTCAATCCCTATTCGCTGATGGGCTCGCCGCTAGACACCCGCGAATACACCATCTCGGTGCGCCGCGACGACGCCGGCCGCGGCGGCTCGTTGTTCATGCACAGGCAGGTCAGGCCGGGCACGGAGATGGTGGTCAGCTATCCCGTCAACCTGTTCTCGCTCGATCTGCGCGCCAGGAAGCATCTGATGCTGGCCGGCGGCATCGGCATCACCCCGTTCATGGCGCAGACCGCGCAGCTGGCGGCGGAAGGCGGCAATTTCGAATTGCATTACACCTGCCGCACCGCCTCGCTCGGCACCTATGCCGACCTGCTGAGAGAGCGCTACGATCACCGGGTCAGGCTCTATCACGACGACCGCGACGAGCGCGTCGATCTCGACCGGCTGTTGTCATCGCAGCCGCTCGGCACGCATCTCTATGTCTGCGGCCCGTCGGGCATGATTGGCTGGGTGCGCGAGCGTGCCGCGGCGCTCGGCTGGCCTCCGGAGACCGTGCATTTCGAGCATTTCGCGGCGCCGCAGCCCGGCGCCCCCTTCGACGTGACGCTGGCGCTCAGCGGCAAGACCATCCGTGTCGACGAGCAGCAGAGCCTGCTCGAGGCGATCGAGGCGGCCGGCGTCGATCCGCCCTATCTCTGCCGCGGCGGCGTCTGCGGCCAGTGCGAGACCAACGTCATTTCGCATGACGGCAAATTCATCCACAACGACCACTGGCTGAGCGAGGAAGACCACCGTTCGGGCTGCAAGATCATGCCCTGCGTCTCGCGCTTCGAGGGCAGGTCGCTGGTGCTGGAAAGATAGGAGGCGAGCTTGGGCATCACCTTTCGCAAGGAAACGTTCCGCGACGACTTTACCTTCAGGAACAGCCCCGAGCACATCAGGCGGTTCCCGTTCCCGTTCCATGAAGACAGCTACATGTATGCCGTCAACATCGAGCCGCATGTCGTCGGGCCGAAGGGCAGCGTGCTGGAGAATTTGATCGACGTCGACGAGCACTATGTCGCCGAGATGCAGGACCGCGCTTTGGTGCTGGCCGAGGATCCGCTGCGCTGCCAGTCGCTGCCGCACATGACGCTGGCCGGCTGGGATCTGCTCGAGCTTTTGATGGAGCAGCAGGCGCTGGGCTATCCCGAGCATTTCACGCTGACGCGCGATGGCGACCGCTGGCGCTGGATCAACCGGCCGCTTGGCATCGACGACAGCTTCACCTTTGGCGATGTCTCGACGCTGCCCTATGGGCCGATGGAATACATCACCCGCCAGAGCCAGGGCGATTTCTGCATCCTCGACCAGCGCGACGGCAACCTGTGGATGGATGCCGGCATGGTCACCACCCAGGCCGACTGGTCGCTCGATTTCGACATCGGCATGAACTTCTTCGAATGGCACGCGCCGGTGCCGCTGGCGCATGAGAAGGGCATATTCGTCCGGGCGCTGAAATTCCTCACCAACATCCAGCAGGGCAAACCCGCACGCCGGCTGAACTGGACGATGACCATCAATCCGCGCCTCGATACCAGCCCGGAAAATTACCACAAATGGGGTCCGGACCGCGCCACGGTGACGCCGGAAAACGTCGGCGACAAGGTTCATCTGCGCGTCGAGCTGCAGAGCTTCTGGCGGCTGCCGCGCTCGAATGCGATCGTCTTCCCGATCCGCTGCTACCTGATCAAGATGGACGAGCTGGTGACGCAGCCGAAATGGGCACGGCGCCTGCACCGCGTCATCCGCGACCTGCCCGAGGAACTCGCCAACTACAAGGGCCTGACGCGTTACCGTGCGACATTGGTCGAGTGGCTGTCGAAGTTGGATGACGGCAGTGCGACGTCGCCGGGGTTTGGGCCGGATTGAGGTTCTGTTTGCGAGGTTCGCGCTGCCCGTCAAGCTGCCAATCTCCCCCCAAGAGGGGGAGATGCCCGGCAGGGCAGAGGGGGGCGCCGTAGAGCGCCGGCCTTTAGCCCCCTTGCGACCAATCGAGGACGAGCTTGCCCTGCAGTTCAACGTAGCAGCGCGTGGAGGTTACGGCATGGATCCTAGGGTCTCCGCTACGTCGCTTCGCTCCTGCTCCGCCCTAGGATGACGAAGTGAGGGACGCTTCAGCTAACCTCGAAACTTGCGAATTGCCGTCGGCCACCAACCTCTAAGCCGCGATGCAACTGCCAATCTCCGACATCCGCGATTAGCCTTGGACCCCACGCCTTCGTCATCCTAGGGCGAAGCAGGAGCGAAGCGACGTAGCGGAGACCCTAGGATCCATGCCGTTACCGTGGCCGTGGAGTGCAGCGATCCAGGATTGCTTGTGCGCCCTCATCTCCGGCTCACCCCGCGCTCTGCGGGTAGCAGATGATCGACAGATAGCGCATCGGCAGAACGCTCAGCACTTCCGGTCCGTGCGGCGCGTCGGCGTCGAAGAACAGGCTGTCGCCGGGCTTCATCGGGTAAAGATTGCTGCCGTGCCGGTAAACCACCTCGCCCTCGAGCATATAGAGGAATTCCATGCCCTCGTGCTGGAAGGTCGGGAACACGTCGGAATCCTCGGTCAGCGTGATCAGATAGGGTTCCACGACGACGCCGCTGGTGTTGGAGCCGATATGGCCGAGCAGATTGTACTGGTGGCCGGCGCGCGTGCCGCGGCGTTCGACGTCGAGGCCTTCGCCGGCCTTGACGAAGACGGCACTGCGCTCTTCCTCGAAGCGGCGGAAGAAGGCGGTGACGGGAACGCCGAGCGCCCGTGACAGCGCCTGCAACGTGGTCAGCGATGGCGAGGTGATGCCGTTCTCGATCTTCGACAGCATGCCAAGCGAAATGTCGGTGGCGGCAGCCAGATCGGCCACCGTAATGCCGAGCTTCTTGCGGAAGGCCCGCACCTCGCGGCCGATGGCGACCTCCAGGACCTTTTCGCGGGTGTCGCGAATGGCGTGCGGGTTCTGGGTGAGCGGCGCGCGTATCTTGCGCGGATCGATTGCAGCGACCGACGGCTTGGCTTTGGCGGCGACGACGGCCGCAGCGGGCTTTAGACTGGATGCTTTTTTCGCCATGTTGCCACCCCGGACCTTGCCGATTCATTTCACTCACGGTGAACATATTCGGTGCCGATACAGAAGCGCAACTGCCACGGCAAGCCACCCGTGTCGAATTGCGCAATGTCCGGATTTCGCCCGAGCTACTGCGTCGCTTGGAAATCCAGCTGGGCGAAACGCGGTTTCGCGACAAGCCCTGTTGACAGCATCGAAGGGGCAATTACTGTCCTGTCAGTGAAATTTGTTTCGTTAGGGAAATGAGATCGGGAGGCCCGCAATGAAAGATCGTGTTGCCGCCATCGGAGCCGGGCCGTCCGGCATGGCCCAGCTCAGGGCCTTCAAGTCGGCCGCCGACAAGGGCGCCGATATTCCCGAAATCGTCTGCTTCGAAAAGCAGTCCGACTGGGGCGGCCTGTGGAACTACACCTGGCGCACCGGCCTCGACGAGCACGGCGACCCGGTGCACGGCTCGATGTACCGCTATCTCTGGTCGAACGGCCCGAAGGAATGTCTCGAATTCGCCGACTACACCTTCGAGGAGCATTTCGGCCGGCCGATCGGCTCCTATCCGCCGCGCGCCGTGCTGTGGGACTACATCAAGGGCCGCGTCGAAAAATCCGGCGTGCGCCAATGGGTGCGCTTCAACAGCCCGGTGCGCATGGTCACCTTTTCCGAAACGACAAAAAAATTCACGGTCACCGCGCATGACCGCACCAGCGACGTCACCTACTCGGAAGAGTTCGACAATGTCGTCGTCGCTTCGGGGCATTTCTCCGTGCCCAACGTTCCCTATTTCGAGGGCTTTTCGACCTTCAACGGCCGTATCCTGCACAGCCACGATTTCCGCGACGCGATGGAATTCAAGGGCAAGGACATATTGATCATCGGCCGCTCCTATTCAGCCGAGGACATCGGCTCGCAATGCTACAAATACGGCGCCAGATCGATCACCTCCAGCTACCGCTCGAAGCCGATGGGCTTCAAATGGCCGGAGAACTGGAAGGAAGTGCCGCTTCTGCAGAGGGTCGTCGGCAAGACGGCGCATTTCAAGGACGGCAGCACCAAAGACGTCGACGCCATCATCCTGTGCACCGGCTACCTCCATTCCTTCCCGTTCCTCACCGAGGATTTGAAGCTGAAGACCGCCAACCGTATGTGGCCGGACGGGCTCTACGAGGGCGTCGTCTGGGAGAAAAACCCGAAGCTGTCCTATATCGGCATGCAGGACCAGTTCTACACCTTCAACATGTTCGACGCGCAGGCCTGGTTCGCCCGCGACGTGATCATGGGCCGCATCAAGCTGCCGTCGGCCGAAGCGATGGCCGAGCACGGCCGGAAATGGCGGGCACGCGAGGAAACGCTGGAAGACGCCGAGCAGATGATCTGGTTCCAGGGCGACTACACCAGGGAGCTGATGGAGCAGACCGACTATCCCGGCTTCGATGTCGAGGCCGTCAATCAGACCTTCATGGAATGGGAGCACCATAAGGCGCAAGACATTATGGGCTTCCGCGACCATGCCTATCGCTCGCTGATGACCGGCACGATGGCGCCGCTGCACCATACGCCCTGGCTGCAGGCGATGGACGATTCGATGGAGAGCTATCTCGAGGTGAAGGGCGTGGCGGCGGAGTAAGCAGTCCGAACGGCGATTGACTTGCCTCAGACAACTTCCCGCGCCGGGCCGGCTGCCAGCGCCAGGGAATTTGCGACGTGCTCGAGGTGCTCCTCGCTCAGGATGCTGGTCGCGACGCGCACGGCGCTGGGCTTTCCGGTCGAAAACTTCGCCCCGGCATGGACCGCGATGCCGTGTGCGGCCAACTGGACGTCGACCGAAAACATTATCCCGACAAGTGTTGTCGACGGGGGCCGATCGGCACTCCCGCCGCAACAAGCCTCATGTGGTTTTCTCGCGGCCGGGCCGATTTAGGGTGCTCGCGTATGTGTGAATCTTCGCGATATGGGCGAGCACCTCGGCCTTGCTTGGCCCGCGAGCTATGACAGCCCAGTCGGTTGAGGACGGGCGGGTATCCTTTCCAAATGAACGAGACATGGTCTGATCTCCTGTGGTTTCGGTTGCGAAGCGTTCTCGGCGCTTACGGGAGATCGCACCGCGCGAGGAAGCAAAGCGTTTGAAGGCCCGCCGTTTCGCTGATTGCGGATCCGGCGCTGTTCACGACTGGTTGACGCAAAAAAACCTCTCGTTTTCCCACTGTTGTTCCCACTGCACGTCAAACGCTGCCGGCCGAGGTTTAGCCGTCCGGGGCGATCCCGGTCGCGCAACATCCGAACCCAGGAGTGAATGACATGCAGGACGATACAATGGTCATGGAAAAGGCTTCCGTTAAGAAGGCGTCGCGGGAGCCGAGGAACGGCGTCAATACGCCCACCCTTCTGGCCACCATCAATGCCGTCGCGGGCCAGCCGGAGCTTGCCAAGTTCCAGTTCCGGGCCAAGAGCCGCTGGATCACCGGCACGCACAGCCGCAGCACGATGGCCAACTTCTTCGGCGCCGGCGCCGAGCAGCCGCATGTGACGGCATACCAGGCCGACAGCGATCATCCGGCGGTCCTGTGCGGCGAAGACAACGGCCCGACGCCGGTCGAATACCTCCTCCACGCGCTTGCTTCCTGCCTCACCGCCGGCATCGCGAACATCGCGGCCGCGCGCGGCGTGACGCTGCATGAGGTGGAATCGACCGTCGAAGGCGACATCGACCTTCGCGGCATCCTCGGCATCTCTAACGAAGTCCGCAACGGCTACCAGGGCATCCGTATCTCCTTCAAGATCAAGGGCGATGCTTCGGCTGAGAAGCTCGAGGAAATCGTAATGCAGTCGCGCGCCCGTTCCGCGGTGTTCGACGTGCTGACCAACGGCGTGCCGGTCTCGGTTGCCGTGAAAGGCTGACTTCGGTCCGCAAGAGCAATATCGCCGGCCTCGTCCTGAAAAGGATGGCGCCGGCGATCTGTTGCCCCTGCTTACAAGGCGCGGATTCCATGCAGCATACAGACGTAGCCATTATCGGCGCCGGACAGGCGGGTTTAGCCATGAGCCGGTGCCTGTCCGAGCGCGGGGTCTACCACGTCGTGCTGGAGCGCGGCCGCATCGCTGAGCGCTGGCGCAGCGAACGGTGGGATTCGCTGCGCCTGCTGACGCCCAACTGGATGACACGCCTGCCCGGCGGCGGTTATCGCGGAGCCAATCCCGACGGCTTCATGACAATGGCCGAGACGGTGGGGTTCCTAGAGGATTACGCGTGCTCGATCACCGCACCGGTGGAGGACGGCGTGGAGGTGCTTTCGACCGAAAGGGTCGACGGAGGCTTCCGGCTGCTGACCGATCGCGGCCAATGGAGCGTACGTGCGGTCGTGGTCGCGACCGGATACAGCAACAGGCCACGCATTCCGCCACTAGCAAAGCAGATCTCCTCTCGTATCAGGCAAATCGTGCCGCGGGACTATCGCAATCCTCAGCAACTGCCCCAGGGTGGCGTTCTCGTGGCCGGGGCCTCGGCGACCGGCATACAACTTGCGGAGGAGATCAATCGCTCCGGGCGCCCGGTGACCCTGTCGGTCGGCAGTCATACACGCCTACCGAGGCTTTACCGCGGGCACGACATCCTGTGGTGGCTCGACCGGCTGGGAATGCTTGCCAAGCCTGTCGCTGAAATTCCGGATCTCACCGCGGCACGGCGGCAGCCCTCCCTGCAGCTGATAGGCACACCCGAGCGCAGGACGCTCGACCTTGCCGGTCTTCGGGAGCAAGGCGTTCGTCTTGTCGGTCGAGCGGCTGCCGCCTGCGATACACGCATTCGGTTCAACGGCGATCTCGCCGAAACGACCATGGCGGCGGAACGCAGGCTGAGGCGCGTGCTGGCCAATATAGACCGCGCGGCCGCCGGCGATGGCCTCTACTCGATCGATCCCGGTTCCATTCCGAGCCTGATTCTGAGCGCCGAGGCGACCGAAATCGACCTCATCGACCAGGGTATCCAGACGATCATATGGGCTACCGGCTATCGCCGGGAATACCCATGGCTGAAGCTGGATGTGTTCGACGCCCGGGGCGAAATCCTGAACGATGGCGGCGTCTGCGCGTATCCGGGACTCTACGTGCTCGGCCTCAATTTCATGCGCCATCGAAGCTCCAGCTTCCTCGACGGCGTCGGCCGCGATGCGGAGGCGCTGGCGGCTCACCTGGCAATGTTTCTCGACGTCTCCCGCCGAGCAGCGGCCTGACCGCCGAATACAACGCTAGCGCGGCAAAAATCGACGTTGCCTTCAACGATGAAGCTCACGGCGGACAACGACAAGGGCTCCACTGGCGCCGTAGTCAGCGCCCGCAACCATGGAGAAAATCAAAATGAGTGAAATGGTGAACCCATCCCTGTGCCTCACCAGAACGCGAGGTTTGCGCTGGGCTGGCGGAACAATGTTGGCCGCAGTCTGGCGTTTCATTCGTATCCAACGGGACCGTAGACAGCTTTATGAGTTGCCGGACTACATCTTGCGCGACATCGCATCACCCGCTTCGAGATCAACTGGATCACTTCGTTTGCCGGGCGTGATCCCAGCCGCCGCACGCGTTTTTTGAGGGCGGAGGAGGGCGGGGCTCGATGATTGCCGCATCGACGTCCCACGTCACGCATAGGGCGTGTCAGGCACCGCTTGTCATCGCCCTGCACTGCTCAGGCGGCAGCGGACGGCAATGGCGCAGCCTGGCGGAGCGGCTCGATGACAGCTACCGGCTCATCGCACCCGATCTGATCGGGGCGCCGGGCGGCGGCACCTGGACTGGTGCCGGCGCTTTCCATCTGACCCACGAAGCCGCCGGTATCCTGGAGATGATCGACCACCATGACGGGCCTGTGCATCTTGTTGGCCATTCCTATGGTGGTGGATTGGCCCCGCATATAGCGGCGATGCGTCCAGACCGGCTGGCCAGCCTCTCCCTTTATGAGCCGTCTGCCTTTCACCTGCTGCGCGAGCTGGACTGTGAGGGCCACGAGGCGCTCGGCGAAGTCTTGGCGATCGCAGGCACCGTCCATGACGGCCTGATCAACGGCAGTTACCTGACCGCGACAGCTCATTTCATCGACTACTGGGGTGGGGCCGGCATCTTCGCCGCGATGAAGCCGGAACTTCAGGCTGCACTCGTGCGGTTTCTGCCGAAGGCCAGCCTGGACTTCCACGCATTGATCCATGAATCGACGCCAGCAAGCGAATATGCCCGATTTGGCTTTCCGGTCTTGGTATTGCGCGGCGAATTTGCACCAGTTCCGACGCGGCTCATCGCCCGCGAACTCGTTTCCCGCGTTCCGGCCGCAATCGGGGCGATTGTTCCTGGCGCCGGACATATGGGACCGCTGACCCACGCAGACGTGGTGGCGGATCGTTTGGTCCGGCAGATATCGTTCCATGACACCGCGGGGTCGCGAGCTGCGTGACCGCGGCTTGCTTGCCCTACAGGCAGCGCAAACCTTCGAAGCAGATCCCTGGATGCGGAGGGATCAAGCCGTAACCGCCATGGGAACGCGATCGGGCAGGACACTTCCGGTCGGCTCCTCCATGCCGGAGAAATCCTCCCGCATCTGCATTTCTGTGTAGAGCTTGGCCGCTTGCGCGAGAGTTGCATCCGCGCCAGCAATCTTGCCGCGCCGCTTCGCGAGCCCGAGAGCTAGCAAGGAGCGGGCAAGCTCCGGCCGCAATTCAACCCGCCTGGCAAGATTGCAGGCCTGTTCGAGCCAGCCAATGGCCGATCTGGAAGGCTTCAGCTCGGCAAGGCCGCGCAGTACGATGATCTCGCTCCACGGATCGCCGCGTCCCCGCGCAAGCTCGAGCGCATGGCCGAGATTGGCCGCAGCTTCCGGCTCATACAGGCGCGCACGCACGCATGCGAGCACCGCGCGCGCGTGACATTCGAACTGGGCAAGATCGAGCCGCTCAGCCTCGGTCACCGCCATTTCCAAGGTGGCGCCCGCGTCGTGGTTGCGGCCGAGCAGGAATTCCGCATGCCCGAGCACGGTCAACAGCCATGGCCGGAGTAGGATAGATGCGCTGGTAGCGGCTTCGGAGGACCACAATTGCAGCGCCTCGACAAGCGCCGGCTCGGGGCCGCGCAGGACGCCCACCACACCGGTGAAATAGGCGGCCGCGCAGCTATCGATCGGGCGCGCCACTTCGGCGGCGACCTTCTGCAGTTCGGCAAGCGAACGTTCCGCATCATCGAACCGGCCAAGGCGTGCTTCCGCCTGCGCGCGGTGCCCCAGGTACCAAACCGCACGCGCACCGAGCTGTCCGAAACGCTCCAGACGCCAAGCTTTGGTGAACCTCTCCTCATGCGGAACAAGCCGCTCCAGCACCTGCCGCGCCTCGCTGCGGATCAGAAGCGCCTGTGAGGCGGCCAGGTCCGACTCGCTTATGCAGCGCTGCACGCCATTTGCCGTCGCGCCGCGCTTGAGTGTGTCGGCCGGTTCCAGCGCCTCCTCGTAGCGGCCGTGGGAGCTGTTGAGATAGCTCAAGTGGAGCAACACGTCGGAGATGAGTTGCGGATCGCCCAGTTCCATGGCCAGTTCGCGCGCTTCCAATAGCTGCGGCAGCGCCTTCCGATAGGCACCCAGGGCGCCGTAGGCGGGCCGCATCCGCACCCGCAGGTTGATCGCCTGGGCGAGGGTTTTCGGATTTCGGGGCAGCGCGGCGACTGCTTTGCGGGCGTTTTCGAGGAACTGGACCGCGGCGGAATAGGCCGAGCGTTCCTCGGCCCGGCCCGCCGCTTGCAGCAGATAATCCGCGGCCGGTTCCCAAGCCTCGGCACGAAGCGCGTGTTCGGCCAGTTCCTCGATGTGGTGGTTCAGCGATCCGGCATAGAGTCTGTCCATCGCAACCAATGCAGCCCGATGCAGCCTTTTTCGGTCCTCCGCCAGGAGAGATTCGTAGGTCACCTTGAGCGTCAACGCGTGCTTGAACGTATACTCCACGTGAGGATAGCTCTGGACCTCGAACAGGAATTCCAAACTCTGCAGTTTGGCCAGGCATACCCCCAGCTCCGCCTCCGAGAGCGGCGAGAGCGCCCTCAGCAGGGGATACGGAACATTCTTGCCGATAACCGAAGCGAGTTGGAGTGCCTGCCTTTCCGAGTCACCCAGCTGCTGGATACGTGCGGCGATGAGCGATTGAACTGTCGACGGGATGGTGATGGAATCCACTGGCCTCTTGAGCTCGTAGCGGCCGGACTGGCCGGCAAGTGCACCGTCCGCAACCAATCCGCGCACCATTTCTTCCAGGAATAGCGGCGTGCCCTCGGCCCGCTCGGCAAGCGATTGCCGCAGTTCCCCCAAGCTGGGATCGGATCCCAGCAATTCGGTGAGGAACTGCTCCATTTCGTCCCGCGCGAACCGCTCCAACCTTATCTGCTGGAAATAGCCGCGGCGGTTCCATTCGTGTCGGTACTGCGGCCTGTAGGTGGCGAGCAGCATGATACGGTTGGCGCCCATGACCTCGACCAGCCTGTTCATTACGGCCTCGCTCTCGGCATCGATCCAGTGCAGATCCTCGATAAGCACGGCTACGGGCGAGGCCCGGCTCAAGGCAACGAGAAATGCGCTCATCGCCTCGGATACCCGTGAGGTCCGCTCCCGCGCATCGAGATGCCACCAGGAAGAATCGTCGACCGGCAGGTCCGCGAGGAAGGAAAGCGGCGCCGTATGACTTGGATCCAGGTCCAGTTCAGCCCGTTTGAATGCAAACAGGCGCTGGGCTTCCGCCAAGCCGTCTTCGCCACGAATGCCACAAGCCGAGAGCAGCAGCTTCTTTACAGCACCCAGAGTAACTGATGAATCAAACTCCAGACCGCCACATTCAAGCACAGTAAAACCGGCCACCTCGTCGAGGGAGAGAAATTCATGGGCAAGCCTCGACTTGCCCATGCCGGCGTCGGCGACGATCCCGGCGACCTGGCCGTGGCCCTCCCTGACCCGGCGCCAGGTTGCAAGAAGGATTTTCAGCTCGAGCTCGCGCGCCACCAGTCCGGTGAGGCCGCGATTGGCCCTCAGGTGCCAGCGCGACAAAGCGTGATTTTCGCCCAACAGCTCGTAAATGCGTTCCTCGTGGCCAAGTTGCGGATGCTCCGAATGCGCTAAGCGGTGCATCTGCACATAGCCCCCGGCGGCTGCGCGCGCCCGGCCTGTCGCGGCGATCGTCGCACGGTGCAAGGCACGCATCAGCCGGTTGGCCGCACGCGGCGCGGCTCCGGCCAGTTCAACCTTGCTGGCTTTGGTCGTCCATTGCTGCCGCACGATCACCTCGCCGGTGTCTATTCCGGCCCTCAACTGGATCCCGCCCTGGGAAAGCTCCTCCACTGCCAGCTTGGCCGCAAGCGCGGCGCGGCATGCAAGATAAGCGTGATCCTCGGTGGCGCGAGCGAGGCCGAATGCTGCGGTGATTGTCCCGTCAGCAGCCGACGTGACGACGCCGCCATGGCTCTCCACGACGTCTATCACCCGATCCTCGACGGGCTGGAATTCGCGGATCGCCACTTCCGGATCCTCCGTTTCGAGGAGATGCATGGGACTGACCACTTCCGCGGCCAGCACTGTTATGTATTGCCGAGAGCGGTTGATTCCCAAGGACGCCGGAGGGCCTGCCAGTTGCTGCGTCTGTTCGGGGTCGGCAAGGAAACGACGCGTTTCGTCGACGAAGGTCGCGAATGCCGGTTCGTGGCCAAGCAGCACGTGGTTGACGCTGTCTAGCGCAACGAAACGCGCGCCGGGGATTTTCCCAGCCATCGCCTGGCCATGATCGAACGGAATGACCGCGTCTCCCGTAGCATGCATCACCAGGGTCGGGACGCGGACCCGCGGTAACAGCTCGTCAACGTCAATGACGGCGCCTTCCTCGAAGATGCGATGGGCAATCTCCGGCGAGACGGTATTGCGTTGCAACTCGTTATACCAATTCCTCTGTTCCGGCGTTGCTTCCGGAATGAAGAGGGAGGTGAACATTTGCCGGAACACCGGGTCGTCTTGGCCCCAGCCTTCCTGAATCAGCGCTCCCATCGCTTCGCGGCGTGCTATTTCGCGCTGATTGCCCCGTTTGCGCCAACCTTTGGTGAATCCGCCATACAGCACCATCCCCGCCACACGCTCTGGATGCCGGACGGCATAGGCTATCGAAACGGCGCACCCCTGGGAAATGCCAAGCAGGGAAACGCGGCGCAGACCAGCGGCATCGATGATGCTCTCCAGGTCGGCAACCATGGCCTCGAAGGACAGGTCGGCGGGATACCGGTCCGACAGGCCGTTGCCGCGCTGGTCGTAACGTATCAGCTGGTAGTGCGCGGAGAGGCCCTCGATCCAATGCTTCCACACCGGACTGTCCCATTCGAGCTCGAGATGGGACATCCAGTGGGCGGCCCTTACCAAAGGGGGGCCTTGACCACTCAAGGAATAGGCCAAGCGCGCGCCGTCGGGCGTCGTGCACCGGCGAATCTCCTGCGCAAGGATTCGCTCCGGCGGAGAGGCAAGCTGTATCTCCGACGCAGGCAAAACACGCGTCGGAGGGACGTTCTCATCGGCGGGAGCGACCCCGATGTCGCTACTCGAAGCGCGGCTCTGGACCATGGCGGATTGCCGTGCTGCCTCGCTCAGCCGGCGGATGTCCGCTCGAAGAGCCTCGTCCCCAGGCTCCAACCCGTCCAGGACATGCGCGTACGGAAGTGCCCGCGCCGGCTCAAGCCGGTCGACGAGCACCCGAAGGATGCGCAGATGCGTCACGTGCAGTTCGTCGGCGGTCGCAATGCGCCAGGCTTCGAATTCCGGACAGCGCGGCAGTGAAAGATCATCCAAAAAACGGCCGCGGAACGCTCCGGCGAGGGCCTCCAGTTTCTCCGGTCCGAGAGCCTCTATGTCACGACCGCCGAGGCCCCGGAGCGGCGCGATGTCCAGCACGACTTCGCTGGTGTTCAGGCGAACTGCGTTGCGGTCGGCTTGCAGGATCTCGCCGTTCCCGAGGTCGACGACCTGTCGGATCTTCGAGAGACTCCAGCGCAGGGCGCCGCGAGGATCGTCCGGTACCTCCCAGAACATCTCGCAAAGGCGCTCGCGCCGCTGCGGGCGCTCTACGAGCGCAAGATAGGCCAGTAGCGCCCGCGTCTTTTTCGAAGGCGGCAAGGAAACGACCTCGCCAAGGCGAAGGACGGTCAGATCTCCGAGAACGCGAATTTCGAGCGACACTTTGCCAATCCCAGTCGCTGCTAAATTAGCCATGGATTGTATCAAGTCCGTGCCGTTGCCGAAAGCGTTCGTTTCCGGAAGCGTGAGGTTTCCGCCTGCGCTCTGATTTGCCTTCCCTTCGTGGGAAGGCCGACACGGACAAGTCCACATGAATGCCGAGCCGGAACGGGATCACGCCCGTTCCGGCTCGCTTTGATGGTGGCGACCGCACTCTGAAAGGCCCGGAGGCGGGGTCTCACGCTGCCGCGCGCACCCATCGGGGCAGCAGGCTCTCGGGATTTGCGCATGCGCCGGGCGTGTAGTTTGCGCCAACGAACTCCAGCCGGGCGGCGAGCGTGCCGTCCCGCCAGGCCGCAAGCGTCTCCATGCAGCCACCGATATGCTTGCCGCCGACAAAGACCTGCGGAATTGTAGGCGAACCGATCCGGGCCCTCAGAGCCTTGCGGATTTCCCCGTCCCGGCCGTTCTTCTGGAATTCCGGAGCATCGATGTCGATGGACCTGTAGACGATTCCGGCACGGTCGAAGAGCTTTCTTACCGTCCAGCAGAATTCGCACCATGTCAGGGCGAATATGACCACCGGATGCTCCGCATCATAGATCGCCTCATCGACAAACGCATGCGCCGACTGATCGATTTGGATTTCGTTCACGGGCGCCGATGAAAGGGCGAAGGACGGCGGCCGGTCGAAGCGGTAGCCGGGTGTGGAGCGAGAGATCGCCTCTTCGGCCGGCGACATTTCCTCGCTGATGTGATCGAACAGGATCGTGCTGAGATACCGCTCGCCCGTGTCAGGCAACATACAGAGCACGTTGCGGTCCGGTCCGACGCGTCGAGCGATTTCCAGTGCGCCGCTCAAGGTAGCCCCGCCGGAGATCCCCGCCAGTATTCCTTCTTCCGTCGCAAGCCGGCGCGCAGCTTCCAAAGCGCTGGCGCCTGAAACCGGCAAGATTTCGTCCACAAGATCGTCAGCCATCGCGTTGCCGACGATCTGCGGAATGAAATCAGGGCTCCAGCCCTGCATCGGGTGTGGCCGGAAGCGAGTGTGCGCCCGAGTGGGCAGTCCGTGTTCGTCGAAAGTTTGGGGAATGCCACTCGACAGCAGCGCCGAATTGTCGGGCTCGCAGACGATGATCCGCGTTTGCGGGCGCTCGCGCTTGAGTACTCGCGCCACACCGGCCAGCGTTCCGCCGGTCCCGGTGCCGGTGACCCAGTAATCGAGTGGACGGTCCTGGAACGCCGCGAGGATTTCGAGCGCTGTCGTGCGGGCATGGACATCGGCGTTGACGGGCGTCTCGAATTGCCGGCAGAGGAACCAGCCGTGCGCTCCGGCCAGCTCGACCGCCTTGGCGAGCGTGCCGCTGCCGCGCTCGACGGCAGGGGTCAACACGACCTTGGCACCGAAGAAACGCATCAGCTTGCGGCGTTCGAGGCTGGCGTTCTCCGGCATGACGATGACGAGAGGATAGCCTTTCCGCGCGCAAACCATGGCAAGTCCGATGCCCGTGTTGCCGCTCGTCGCCTCGATCACCGTCTGGCCGGGCCGAAGTGCACCCGAACTCTCCGCTTCTTCGATGATCGCGGCGGCAAGACGGTCCTTGACCGAGCCGCCAGGATTGAACGCCTCGATCTTGGCATAGAGCGAAGCGGCACCATTGTTGATGCGGGAAAGGCGGACGACCGGCGTGTCGCCGATCGTGTCGAGAATGCTGTCGTAAATACTGCTCATCTCAGCTGTCCTTGCCTGGTGATGACGGTGCTCCGCCCTCTTCGATCTCTAAGGTTGGCAGGAAGGCCGTGGTTTGCAGCGTTCGAACCAACGTGGAATTAAATGGATTTCGACGTTTGAATCAGCGGCTCATCGCAGGACCGGCAAGGCGGCGCATAATGGGACCTGCGCTCTTGCGCCGGATGATGCCGCCAATACGCCCAGAACCACGAGATTGGCCGCGCCTGCGACAGATGCCACCAGGAAAGCGCGCCCATAGCTGCCGAAGGTGTCATAGACGAAACCGCCGAAATAACCGGCCACCCCCATGCCCAGCCAGGCGATCAGCATGACGATGCCGAGTGACTGGCCAAAGCATTCGGCTGGCGCAAACTGGCGCACGCAAAGGATCAGGCACGTCATGTTTCCGGCGAAGCCGAAGCCGAAAACCGCCGACAGCGCCAGCAGGCTCAGCTGCTGGTCCAGCGCGGGAAAAATCGCAACGCATGCCGTCTGAATAAACGACGCCAGGGCATAGGCGGCAAGATTGCTTGCCCGGTCGGCGAGGAGCCCGAACGCGATCCGCCCGACGGCGCCGAACAGCATGGCGGTCAGCAGGCTGAGCGATCCGACATCCGAAGACCCGCACACAGCCGTGACGAAGCTCGTGAGGTGCATCAGCGGGACGCCCATGCAGGCGCAGCAGAGGAAGGCTGCGGCAGATAGCAGCGTCACCGGGGAAAGGCGGCCACCTTGGAAACTTGGTTTCGCTGAAAAATGCACCGGTGCGATAACGGTCCGATCGACGGGCGGCGTCTGAACCGCTGGCATGGAGATCGCCAGCGCAGCCATCGTCCCCGCCGCCATGATCGCGTATGCGAGGCGCCAGCCGACGCCGTCAATCAAGGCATTTGCGGCGTAGGGCATTATGCCTTGGCCTAGGGCTCCGCCTGCTGTGACGATCCCTATCGCCAGGCCGCGGCGGCGGTCGAACCAGAGTCCGGTCACTGCAAGTACCGGCGCGTACAGACAGGCAAAGCCTAGCCCGCCCAAAGCGAAGTTGGCCGCATAGATCTGCCAGAGCGAAGTGGCGGAGGAAAGCGCGGCGAGCGCGATCACCATGCCAGCCGAGCCGATGAATAGCAGGCTTTTGACATTCAGGCGGTCCGACAGCCGGCCCCAGAACAGCCCGCCCAACGCCATGCCGACGCTTGATAGCGTGTAGGCAAGGCTGATGTCGGCTCGCGACCAGCCAAACTCCGCCTCAAGCGGTCTGATGAAGACGGATGTCAGCGCCAGGCTGCCAAATCCGAACGCCATGGCGGTTGTGGCACCGGCCGCAGCCAACAGGCCGCGCAGCCGTATTGCGCCGTCCCGAACCTCCCTGCCTCCAGTTGGTGATACCTGACGATTCGACATGTTTCTGCCCTCGAAGGACCTCTTCGAAGCTGTCATCGGCCAGCGGTATGGAAGCAGGCGTGTGCGTCAGCGTGGAAACTCCAACGCGGGCCGTGGAAACGCCCCGCCTAAACTTGCAGCCTCCTCTCGGTGAACGGCGGATCAGGGAGATCTTATGATCATCGCCAGCGCCACCATGACGGACTGGTTGACGCCGAGCATGATCTCGGGACCGGCCAGCGGCAGTTGAACGCGAAAGAAGACAGGGTCTGTATATGGCCAGTCGGCAACTATCCGTCGGAGCAGCTGACCCTTTAGCTAACCTCCCGTGCCGGGTCGGCTGCCAGCGCCAGGGAATCCGCGACGTGCTCGAGGTGCTCCTCGCTCAAGATGCTGGTCGCGACGCGCACGGCGCTGGTCTTTCCGGTCGAAAACTTCGCCCCGGCATGGACCGCGATACCATGTGCAGCCAGCGTGACCATCGCGTAAGGTTCCGAGGCAACGGGAATGAGGACGCTGAGCCCATGTCCGGCGTCGATCGCGACGTTGCGTTTCGCCAGTTCGCCGGCGAGCCGTTCGCGACGGCCGCGGTATACCTCCTTCGCCTGCTCCACCAGGGCGGCCGTGGCCTGGTTTTGCAGCAGCCAGGCGGTGGCCGCCTGCAGGATGCGGCTGGTCCATCCCGAGCTGAAGCTGCGGTAGGACTGGATCTGCTCGACGATCGTCGCCGATCCGGACAGCACGGCGAGCCGCAGGTCCGGGCCATGGGTCTTGGAATAGGATAGGATATGGACGACGCGATCGGGAAAACGCCGGCCAAGCGAAATGCGCGGCGCCGAGGCAATATCGCCGACGCCGTCATCTTCGACAATCAGCACGTCGGTGCCGGCGAGCAGGTCGCCGATGACTTCCAGCCGCGCCGACGACATGCAGGCGCCGGTAACCGAATGGACGCGCGGCTGGAACAGGAACGCGACGGGCCGCTGCCGCAGAGCGTTGGCAAGTGCATCCGGCAAGGGACCGTCGCTGTCGCAGTCTACCGGGATGATCGGCACGTCGAGATCCTCGAGGATGTCGAGCAGGCGAAGCGCCGTTGGGTTCTCGATGGCCACCGGCGCCCCCGGCGGGACCAGCGCATGCAGCAAGGTGTAGATGGCGTTGTAACCGCCATTGGTGGCCAGGAACGCGCCGGGATCGTACGGCCATGACGGGCGCACTGCGGCCTCCAGCTCGGGCAGGATGCGCACCCGCTCGTAGCTGTTGAGCTTTTCGGCGCGCGCACCATGCGCCAGCGCGATGTCGAGCGGCGGCAAGAGCCTCACATCGGGCTCCGCGATCGCCAGGTTCAGAACATCCTGTCCGTAATTGCCGCCGCTCATGTGGCGCTCGGGCCGGGCGGCAAAGCGGTTGCCCATGATCCAGGTGCCGTTGCGTCCGCGGCCGCCGATGATCTTGTAGCGCCGCAACTCGCTCCACGCCTGCGAGACCGTCGCCGGGCTGACGCCAAGCACATAGGCCAGATCGCGCACCGGCGGAAGCTTTGCGCCGACAGGCAGCGCGCCGCTTCTGATTAGCGCACTGGTCTCGCGCGCGATGCCGCGCATCGTGCGGTCGCCAAGGCGATCAGCGAACCATCCTGCATCGAAATCCATCGGCACCCGCGACCATTAAAGCTAATGTTCAATAACATAATAACATTTGATCGGCCAAAAATAAACGTTTACCAATCGCCGGTCAAACATAGCGTTGAAGTTCATGCCGATGCCCGTTTCCATCACTGTAGCCACCCGCGATTGGGACTATCTCACCCCTTTGGTGCTGGGTGACGTCACTTCGAGCCGCTTGTCGGTGAAGGTTGATCGCGTCGCCACGCTCATTCCGGACCTCGGTACCGATCCGAACTACGATGCGGCGGAGGTCTCATTCAGCCGTTATGTGTCGGCCATGGCTTCGGGCGTCGATACGGTGGTTGGATTACCGTGCTTCATCATGCGCGGCTTTCGCCATCGCTGCATCATAACGGTCGAGACCAGCCCGCTGGAACGGCTTTCCGACCTTGCCGGCAAACGCATCGGCGTGACCGGCTGGCGCGATTCCGGTAACACATGGACGCGCGCAGCACTTCGCCGGGAAGGCGTCGGCGTCGAGGATGCCTATTGGTTCGCCGGCAGGCTGACATCGGGGCACCCGATCGCCGACCGCCTCGACGGATTCGGCAGGCCGGGGCGCATCGAAGCAGCACCAGGCGAGCGCCCGATGATGGAGCTGCTGTCGCAAGGCGAGCTCGACGCCGTTTTCACGCCCTTCATGCCGGACGGCTTTTTCGGCCCGGCTTCCGGCTTCCGGCAAGTGCTGCGCGATTTTCGCGCGGCCGAACGCGCCTATTTCGCCGACGTCGGTTATGTCCCGGGCATGCATCTGGTCGCCGTCAAGGCCGCCCTGGTCAGGGAGCACCCCTGGCTGCCGCAGGAACTCGCCAGGCTGATCGACGAAAGCCAGCGCGTCTGGACGGGCAAGCGCCGAAAATATGCCGACACCTCGCCCTGGATCCTCGAGGAGCTGCTCCACACGGGACGCGACCTGCCTGCCTCCTGGAATGCTAGCGGCCTGCCCGCCAACCAGCGCATGATCGAGGATTTCGTCACCGAGCTCCATGCCCAGGGCATTCTGGCGGAACCGATTTCCGCCGAAGCCTTGTTTCCTTTCGAGGCCAGATCGCGGGCCACCGCAGCCTGACAACGCACAACGAAGAACACGAAGGAGAATGCCATGAGGACAATCAGCTTCATATTCGCCTCGCTCGTCACCATGCTGGCGCAGGCCAGCTTTGCCCAGGATATCCAGAAGCAATCGGTGAACGAGGATTTGCGGGCCCGGCTGCCGGAAGAGATCCGCGCGGCGGGAAAGATCACAGCCGTCAACAACGGCTCATTCCCGCCCTATGAGATCGTCACCGGCACCGAACTGTCGGGGGCGACCAGGGACATTTCCGACGCCATCGGCCAGCTGCTCGGCGTCGAGATCGATCATGCCTCGGTCGCCGGCCTGCCGGCTTTGCTGAGCGGCATCAATGCCGGCCGTTATCAGTTCGCGATGGGGCCTGTCGGCGACTATCCCGACCGCCAGAAATCCAACGACTTCATCGATTGGGTGCGCGAATACGTCGTCTTCGCCGTCGAGAAGGGCAACCCGCAAGGCATCACCTCGCTCGACACCGCGTGCGGCAAGCGCATCGCCGTCATGTCGGGTGGCTCGGCCGAAAAGGTCATCAAGCAGCAGGCGCAGAAATGCACCGAGGGCGACAAGCCGGCCGTCGAGGTGCAATCCTTCACCGACCAGCCGAGCTCGATACTGGCCGTCCGGTCGAAACGCTCCGACGCATTCTTCTCCTCGCAGGCGCCGCTGACCTATTTCGTCGAGCAGGCGAAGGGCCAGCTGGAACTCGCCGGTGTCGGCCAGGCCAACGGCTTTAAGGACATCTACCAAGGCGCCGTCGTAAAGAAGGGTTCGCCGCTGGGCGGCGTGCTGCTCGACGCCTTCAAGATCCTGATGAAGAACGGCACCTACGCCGCGGTCATGAAGAAGTGGGGCCTCGAGAAGAACATGATCGACGCGCCAGGCATCAACCAGGGCCAGTAGAGGCTGCCATGACCGACGCCACCGCTGCCTACGCGGCCGGGCTGCCGCGACGTCCCGACGACGCGCTGCGCGACGTCAAACGAGCCCACAGGCCGTTTCCGCTCGTCCGGCTGGCGCTCTGGGCGTTCACCGTCGCCGTGGCGGCCGGCTTCGCCTATATCGTTGCGGTCAACCCGAATTTCGGCTGGCCGGTGGTCGCCCAGTATTTCTTCGATCCGACGGTCATGCAGGGGCTTTCCGTAACGCTCGGCCTGACGGTCGTGGCGATGATCCTGGGTATCGTGCTCGGCCTGCTGCTCGCCATCGCGCGCATGTCGAACGACAGGCTGGCATCCCTTCTCTCCGGCCTGTTCATCTGGTTCTTCCGGGGAACGCCGCTGCTGGTGCAATTGATCCTGTGGTACAACCTTTCGACGCTGTTTCCGCGCATTTCCATTGGCTTCGCCAGTTGGAACACCAACGACCTGATCACGCCTTTGACGGCCGCCGTTCTTGGTCTGGCGCTGAACGAGGCCGCCTACATGGCCGAGATCATCCGTGGCGGGCTGCTGTCGGTGGACAAGGGACAGGCCGAAACGGCTGAAGCCTTCGGCATGACCCGCGCCCGGTCCTTGCGGCGCATCATCATCCCGCAGGCGATGCGGTCGATCGTGCCGCCGACCGGCAATCAGCTGATCAGCATGATCAAGGCGACGTCGCTTGTCAGCGTCATCGCCATGGCCGACCTGCTCTACTCGGTGCAGTCGATCTACAACCGCACCTTCGAAATCGTTCCGCTGCTGATGGTTGCAGTGCTGTGGTACCTGCTGATCACCTCGGTCCTCAATGTCGCGCAAGGCGCGATCGAACGCCACTACAGCCGCGGCGACCGCGGCGCGCGCGAGAAGACCGCGACCGCCACCCTGGAGGCCGCCAATGAGCGCGCATGACACGCCCCTGGTCCGGGCGCGCAACGTTCACAAGGCGTTCGGCCCGCTCGAGGTGCTGAAGGGCATTGATCTGGACGTCGCGCCTGGCGAGGTGGTGGTCATTCTCGGACCGTCCGGCTCCGGAAAGTCGACCTTCCTGCGATGCATCAATCATCTCGAGGCGATCGACCAAGGGTCGATCGAGGTGGACGGCGAGCAGATCGGTTACCGGTTGCACGACGGCCGCCTCGACAAGCTTTCCGACCGCGCGATCGCCGCGCAGCGGCGCAAGATCGGCATGGTGTTCCAGCAGTTCAATCTCTATCCGCACATGACGACGCTGCAGAACGTCATCGAGGCTCCGGTCGGCGTTCACCGGGAGAACCGCAAGGAGGCGATCGGCTACGCCCGCGAACTGCTGACCCGTGTCGGTCTTGCCGACAAGATCGACGCTTATCCGCGCCAGCTTTCAGGCGGCCAGCAGCAGCGCGTCGCCATCGCCCGTGCGCTCGCCATCCGCCCGAAATTGATGCTCTTCGACGAGCCGACGTCGGCGCTCGATCCGGAGCTGGTCGGCGAGGTGCTCGCCACCATGCGCGATCTCGCCAGGCAGGGCTTGACCATGATCGTGGTCACGCATGAGATCGGGTTCGCCCGCGAAGCAGCGGATCGGGTGGTGTTCATGGACGACGGTAATGTGATCGAGGCCGGGCCTCCGGACGAGGTTCTCGCTAAACCCAGGCACCCGCGCACGCGGGCTTTCCTGAGTCGTTTCATCTAAAAGCAAAACCGGCGCGGCACCTGCTCGGCCGGCAAAGGACCTCCCATGCCAAAGACCTCCAACCAGTTCGCCGACATTTCCGACTTCGCCGACAAGGCCGCCGAGCTTGCAGCGGCCCGCCAGCACCTGCACGCGCATCCCGAGCTTTCATTCCAGGAGCAAGAAACGGCTGCATACGTTGCCGAACGGCTCGAAAGCTGGGGCTATGAGGTGACGCGCAATGTCGGCGGGCTCGGGGTCGTCGGCCGTCTGCGCCAGGGCAGCGGCCGCAGCATCGCCATCCGTGCCGACATGGACGCCCTGCCGATCACCGAAGCGACCAATCTCCCTTATGCCAGCCAGGCCAGCGGCAAGATGCACGCCTGCGGTCATGACGGCCACACCACGATGCTGCTCGGCGCCGCCGAATACCTGGCGCGCACACGGCATTTCAACGGCACGGTGAACCTTATCTTCCAGCCGGCCGAGGAAGCCGGCAAGGGAAGCGGGGCGCAGGCGATGATCGCCGACGGCCTGTTCGAGCGCTTTCCCTGCGATGCGATATTCGGGCTGCACAACCACCCGGGCGCGCCGACGGGTTCGTTCCTGATGCGCGCCGGGCCGCTGATGGCGGCGAGCGATACCGTCACCATCAGGATCGCCGGGCGTGGCGGCCACGCCTCGCGTCCGCACCTGACGGTCGACCCGATCGTCGCTGCCGCCAACATCGTCATGACCCTGCAGACGGTTGTGTCGCGCAACGTCAACCCGATCGAGACAGCTGTCGTCACCGTCGGCACGATTCACGGAGGCACGGCCTCCAACGTCATCCCGGAACACGCCGAAATCACGCTGAGCGTCCGCTCCTTCTCGGCCGAGATCCGCGACACGCTCGAGCAGCGTATTCGCAATATCGCAGCACTTGTGGCGCAGGCGCATGGCGCAACAGTCGAGATCGATTACGAGCGCGGCTACCCGGTGGTGGTCAATTCCGAGCGCGAGACGTCCTTTGCGACAGACATCGCTGTCGAACTCGTCGGTCAGGACAAGGTGTCCGTCTGCCCGTTGATCCCCGGCAGCGAAGATTTTTCTTATTTCCTCGAACACAAACCCGGTTGCTTCCTGCGCCTCGGAAACGGCGAGGATTCAGCCATCCTGCACAGCTCGAAATATGATTTCAACGACGGCAATCTGACCGTCGGCGCAGCGCTCTGGGCTCGATTGACCGAGAGATTCCTGGCCGCTTGACCCATACCTGCGGCTGGGATCGTCGATCGGCCGGTCGAGCACAATTGGGGCGACCGGCCGCGACGATCTTCAACGAACTCTCACCGCATTCCAGTTCATTCGAACAGGGTAGGGTTTCGCTCTCTCAGACGAACAGAAAGTCACTCGCTGCCAGCAGGCTCGTAAAATTTGCGAGAGTAACTTGATCGTCTCCCGCTGTAATGATGGTGCTGGTTCCACTTTGCGCAATTGTGAGATCATCGAACGATTGCACGCCCCCCACGCCACTAAACACGATGGTGTCGCCTTGGGTCTGGTTGAAGTCGTAGATGGTGTTTTGGGTTCCGACCGTCATTGAACCATCGTCCTTGAATATGAATTGGTCTCGGCCGCCCTGAGCCAACTCGCTCAGTTGCCCATCCCCCCACATGTCATTGATGACCGTACAGCCGGGTGCCGCGCTCCCGGCGTACAGGGTATCGTTGCCGCCCGTGGCCGAACCGGACATCTGCAGAGCGTCGCCGCACAAGAAGTTACGGACTTGGCCGCTTTCGCTGTTCTGGCCGCCGGTAAGAATATCGTTGCCGCCCGTGGCGGAACCGGACATGAAAGGTGCGTCGCCATACAACTCGCTTTGAACATCATCAGGACCAGAGCTCTTATTGCCGCCGGTCAGAGTATCGTTGCCGCCCAAAGCATTGCCGGCCATCGCACCAGCATCGCCATAGCCGAAATTATTGGTGCCTTGCAGCACGGCCACGTCATCGCCACCGCGAGCATGGCCGGACATGATGCCGGCCGCGTCACCATGGAAACTTATCCCGGACCCACCCACGCTCGTGAAGGTATCGTTGCCGCCCTGAGCAAAGTCGGACATATGTAGGCTCGCGTCGCCAAAGAAACTTTTGGTCTGAACCGTGCCACCAAAGTCTGTGTAATGGTCGTCGCCACCCTGAGCATGGCCAGACATGCTGCGACCGGTGTCACCGTAGAAAATGTTGTCGGCGTTACTGGCGCCATTGAAATTGTCGTTGCCGCCCTTACTGTAGCCCGACATATCGCCGTTGGCGTCCCCGTAGAAAGCGTTGCTGGAGTCGCTCCTGGCCATGAAACTGTCGTCGCCACCTTGAGCATGGCCAGACATGTTGTTCCCGGCGTCGCCGAAGAAAATGTTGACGGCGACACTGGCGCCCTCGAAGGTGTCGTTGCCGCCCTTGCTGTGGTCCGACATATCGACGCCGGCGTCACCGTAGAAGTCGTTGAAAGAGTTAGGAAGGGCCGTGAAACTGTCATCTCCGCCCTGAGCATGGCCGATCATGTTGCCGCCGGCGTCACCGAAGAAAGTGTTGATGACCTGTGTGGAGCTGCCTTGGAAGGAGTCGTTGCCGCCCTTGCTGTGGTCCGACATATCCTCGCCCGCATCACCGTAAGCAGTGGTGATGGAGAAACTCGACCCCGTGAAGGTATCATCACCGCCTCGAGTAAAATTGAACATGCTGCCAACCGCGTCACCGTAAAGGGTGTAGGTCGAGGGTTCGTTTTCCGTGAAGGTATCGTTGCCGCCCCTCGAGAAATCGAGCAGGCTGCCGCCAGCATCACCGATTAAGATGTTTGTATTTAGATCGCCTGCGAGGGTGTCATTGGTGCCCCATTGACGATCTGCTAGATCACCGGGAGTAAAGGGAACGCGTTTAGACATTGTACGCTCTCCTGTTGAGCCTCCGACCCATCACAGCCTTACGCTGTGAGGCAGGAGCGAGCAATAATCACAAAGGGCTATATCTCTGGGTATAAGGGGGTCGGCAGCTCATCACCGCCGCGCCATTGGCGACGGCCAGCTAACCGAGTGTTGATTTTTGCCTATCCCAGCCTTGCCCGAGCCTTCGCCGTCCAGGCGTTGAACAGCCGGTCTGCGACGATGCCGATGAAGGCGATGGCCAGGCCGGCGACGATGCCGCGACCGGAATCGGCCTTGGATAGGGCGATGAACACCTCCTGGCCGAGATCGCGCGTGCCGACCATGGCGCAGATGATGATCATCGCCAGCGCCATCAGGATGGTCTGGTTGACGCCGAGCATGATCTCGGGCAACGCCAGCGGCAGCTGCACGCGAAAGAAGGTCTGGCGCCTGGTGCAGCCCGAAACCTTCGCCGCCTCGATCAGCGCCGGCGGCACCTGTCGAATGCCGTGATTGGTATAGCGGATGGCCGGCACCACGGCGAACGCGACGGTGGCGATCATCGCCGTGACGTCGCCGACCCTGAACAGCATGACCACCGGAATGATGAAGCAGAACGACGGCAGCACCTGCAGCGTGTCGATGACCGGCGTGACGATCTTTTCGAAGCGGTCGCTGCGCGATGCCATCAGCCCGATCGGGATGCCGATCAGGCAGGCGATAAAGGCCGAGATGCCGCACAAATAGACCGTCGCCATGGTCTTTTCCCAAAGTCCGGTGGCGGCGCAGAACGCTGTCAATGCCGCGACCAGGGCGGCGAGGCGCAAGCCGCCGAGCTGGTAGCCGGCAAGGCCGAGGAGACACACCGCGCCCAGCCACGGAAAGCCCTCGCAGAAGGCGCGCACCGGGTTGAGCACATTGAGGATAAGCGCCACGCGGAACGCTTCGATCGTGTCGAAGAAGTTGATGGTGATCCAGTTCACCGCCGCCTTCCACAAAGGCGCGGTGGTGAAGGTGATCGCTTTCGGCACAGCGGCGAACGCCGGCACGAACAGGCCGAGCAGCGTGGCGACGGCGAGGATGGCAACGGCCAGCGTCAGATTGGGATAGCGCCGCCAGAAACTCGTGCTGGCCTGGTGGCGGACATTGCCCTTGGCGTGATTGTGCGCGATCGCCTGGCTCAGCCGGTCGAGTGCAATTGCCAGTGCGACGATGGCGAGGCCAGCTTCCATCGCCTCGCCGACCTTGAGCGCGCGCAACGCCAAAAGCACGTCATAGCCGAGCCCACCGGCACCGATCATCGAGGCGATGATCACCATATTGAGCGCCAGCATGATGACCTGGTTGACGCCGACCATCAATGTCGGCCGCGCCGACGGCAACAGCACCCGCCACAGCTTTTGCCGTGCCGTGCAGCCGGCCATCTCGCTGAAATCGTCGATCTCCGACGGCACCCGCGACAGGCCGAGCATCGTCGCCCGCACCATTGGCGGCGTCGCGAAAATTGCCGTCGCGATCATTGCCGAGACCGGGCTGTTGCCGAACAGAAGCAGCATCGGGATCAGATAGGCGAAGGTCGGGATCGTCTGCATCAGATCGAGGGCAGGGGAGATCAACAACCTCTCCGCCCAAGGCTTGCGCCATGCCCAGATGCCGGCGAACAGCCCGGTGACAATGCAAAACGGCACGGCGATCGAGATCAAGCCCAGCGTCAGCATGGCGCTGGTCCACTGCCCGAACAGCGCGATGTAGAGAAAACAGCCGCCGGCCAGCGCACCCAGCTTCCAGCCGCCGGCGGCGCGTCCGGCAAGGTAGGCGGAAGCGCAGACGCCGACCCAGGACAGGCGCGGCAAGACGATCATATCCGCGCCATGGCCGATCTTGAAATTCTTGGCCAGAAGAGCGAGCGCGAAATCGAGCGGCACGCCAAGCACCGCGGTGATCGAGCGGGTCAGCCAGGAGATGTTCGACTTCACCCAGTTCATCAGCGCACCGACCCAGTCTGCGACAGGAACGATCGCGCCGGCCGGGTAATTGACCGCCCAGGGCAGGCTTTCCTGCAGCAGGAAGACAATAAGCACGGCGGCGAGCGCACAGGCCCAGATCGCCAGCCAGGTTTGAACCGGCCGGGGCCTCGCTGCGCTGGCGCTTGCCGTGACCGTCATGCGCCGGCCCCACGACGTTCTATGCCGGCGAGAAGATCGATCACCGCCTGCGGCGTGACTAAGCCGATCGGCTTGCCGGTGCCGTTGACCACCGCGAAGGGCTTGCCGGCAGAGACGATATCAGCCGAAAAACTTGATATCTTGGCATCCGGCGCGACCGTGCCGCCGTACTCGGCGCCGTCGCAGGCGCGCATCAGGCTGCGCGCCGATATCACCTTGGCGCGATCGACATCGCGGGTGAATTCGGCGACATAGTCGGTCGCCGGATTGACCACCAGCTCTTCCGGCGTGCCGATCTGGATGACCTCGCCGTCCTTCATGATGGCGATCCGGTCGGCCAGCCGGATGGCCTCGTCGAAATCATGGGTAATGAAGACGATGGTCTTGTGCAGCATGGTCTGCAGCCGCATCAGCTCGTCCTGCATCTCACGGCGAATCAGCGGATCGAGGGCCGAGAACGGCTCGTCGAGGAACCAGATTTCCGGCTTCGTGGCGAGGCTGCGGGCGATGCCGACACGCTGCTGCTGGCCGCCGGAAAGCTCGCGCGGATAGAAATGCTCGCGACCGCGCAAGCCGACCAGCTCGATCACTTCCCGCGCGCGCGCCTCGCGCGTCGGCCGGTCCTGCCCCTGGATGCCGAGGGGGAAGGCAATGTTCTCCAGTACGTTGAGATGCGGCAGCAAGGCAAAATTCTGGAACACCATGCCCATGCGGTGGCGTCGCAGCTCGATCAGCGCGGCATCGGAAATCTTGAGCAGGTCCTTGCCTTCAAACTCGACCTTGCCGTGGGTCGGCTCGATCAGCCGCGACATGCAGCGCACCAGCGTCGATTTGCCGGACCCCGAAAGTCCCATGATGATGAAGATCTCGCCTTGGCGGATTTCGAGATCGACGGCGCGCACCGCGCCAACCAGTCCGGCAGCGGCGATGTCCGCCAGGCTGGCCTTGCCGTCGCGCCGGCGGATGAAATCGGCCGCGTCCGCCCCGAACAGCTTCCAGACATTGCGACAGGCAAGCTTTATCGGGCGGGCATCGTTGCCCGCTTTCGCCGCCTGTTCAATCGTATCGGTCATGCGATCGTCCTTCTGGAACACGGGATCGAGACCCGGCCACGGATGGCCGGGTCGTCGGATTTCCAGTCAGACGGTCACTCGGCCCAGGCTTTCCAGTCGGCTTCGTGGGCGGCGATCCAGGCGGCGGCGACGTCTTCCGGCGTCTTGCCTTCGAGATCGATCTCGCCGCTCATCTTGTTGAGCTCGTCGGTATCGACCGTGTAGTTTTTCGCGACCTTGTAGGCGACAGGCCATTTGTCCTTCATGCCGGCCCAGGAATATTTCCAGATCTCGCCATGCGGCTTGCCGCAGTCATATTTCGCGTCGGGGTTCACACCCCATTTCGGGTCGGTGTAGCACTCTGTCGTATAGTCGGGGAATTCGACCCATTCGCCCTTGTATTTGGCCGGCGCCCAATGCGGCGAATAGATCCACAGCATGATCGGCGCCTTGCGCTGATAGGCCGAGTCCAGTTCGGCGAACATCGCCGCATCGGTTCCGGCATGGATGACGGTGAAGGGCAGTTTCAGCGCCTCGACGCGTTCGTCGTCAAAACCTTCCCATGTCACCGGGCCGCCGAGATAGCGCCCCTTCGGTGTGGTTTCGGCCGTCGAAAAGGCCTCGGCGCATTTCGGATCTTTCAGCGCTTCCCAGTTCGGCAGGCCGGGGCATTTCTCTTTCATATATTCGGGAAACCACCATTCTTCCTTGGCCTTGGGTCCGAGCTTGCCGAGGCGTTCGGTCTGGCCCGTCGCGTCCGAGGCCTTCATCGCCTCGCCGGCCGTCGTGTCCCAGAATTCCAGGCCGACATCGATGTCGCCATTGGTCAGGCCGGTGGTCAGGCTGGAGAGATAGTCGGCGGTCGGATACTCGACGGTATAGCCGAGCTTTTCGAGGATGCCGCCGAGGATCTTGGCGTTCAGATTGACGCTGGTCCAATCGAACAGTGCGATCTTGATCGGGTCGTTGGATTCCGGCGCTGCCGCATAGGCCGAAGATGTCAGTGCGGCTGCGGCAAGTGTTAAGGCTCCCATTGAGAAATTCGAAATCATGCTCCGAAGTGACATGCTTGTTCTCCTGTCAAGCTCTGGTGGACGTTATCGTTAGTTCCCTTCTTGCGTCTTTTTTGATTGTGTTGGAACAGCTGGTCGTTGCGCAAGGCCGTAGGCGCCACAATGCTGCCGAAGCGGATGCCGGCGCAAAACGGGGGTGGTGCCCAAATTGGTGAAGATGTGGCGGGACCGGCCGCGTCATGACTGCCGAAGGATTGCTGCCAAGGCAGTCATCCACGGATCGATCGCCGGTCTTGAGGGGCAAACCATCAAAGTCCCATGATCTCGGCTGTTGGCTCGGCAACTCGCCCAGAGCCACTTTCATGGGATGAAATTATATATACCAACGTTCACGTCGCGCAACGATTAACGCCGGTGCCAATTTCACGGCCCGTCTTTTTACATGGACCCGGAGATCGGTTCAAAAAAAGCCAAGGTTGCCGGTCATCCCGTATGCGAGCCGCGAGGACAGGGTACCGATACAATGCAGCAGACCAAAATGCCTTACTTCTTCGCCAACCGCGGGATCGCCGCCGGCTTGTGACCTTTCAACACCAGATCATATCCGAGGCTTTCATGACCTCTTCCTTGAACAGACTGCGAATTGCCGTGCTCTTTGGCGGACGTTCCGCCGAACATGACGTTTCGGTGCTTTCAGCAACCAATGTCATGCGTGCGCTGCTGTCCGCGAAATACGATGCCCTCCCAATCTTCGTCACGAGCGAAGGACAGTGGCTGCTGAGCAGCTTCCAGGATGGTACGCTCGCAAAACCTGCGGCCGGCATGGAAGTTTGCCTGGTTCCGGGCGGGCGCGGACGGATGATGGCGATCCCGGCCGACGGCACGCCCTATGATCTGCCGAAGATCGACATCCTGTTTCCTGTCCTGCACGGCCCTCATGGCGAAGACGGCTCGGTACAGGGGGTGGCCGAGGTGGCTCGGGTGCCGCTCGCCGGCTGCGGCATCCTGGGTTCGGCAACCGCGCTGGACAAGGACATCGCCAAACGGCTCCTGGAAGCGGCGGGGCTGCCAATCGCGCGCTCAGTGACGATCCATGAAGGTGCGGCGCCCGCCCTCGCTGCACTGGAAAGCGAACTCGGCCTGCCGTTCTTCATCAAACCGGCGCGTCAGGGATCGTCTGTCGGCGTCGGAAAAGTCCATGCCAGCCAGGAATTCGATGGAGCGCTTGCTGAAGCCTTCCGGCACGATTGCAAGCTGTTGGCCGAGGAATTCATTCGTGGGCGCGAGATCGAATATAGCGTGTTGGAGGACCCGGCAGGCGACCTGTTCGTCTCGCGGCCAGGCGAGATCGTGCCGGCCGAAAGCCACGATTTCTACAGCTACGATGCCAAATACATCGACGAGAACGGCGCGGCACTTAAAGTGCCGGCCGAACTGCCGCCGGAGGTCGAGGCAGCCATGCGGGACGTGGCCGCAAGGGCTTTCAGAGCCGTCGGCTGTGACGGGATGGCGCGCGTCGACTTTTTCCTGACACCGGACATGCAATTCCTGGTCAATGAAATCAACACCATCCCCGGCTTCACCGATATCAGCATGTATTCCAAGGCAATGGCGGCGAGCGGCGTCAGCTATTCCGAAATCATCGACCGGCTCGTGGAGCATGGATTGGCACGGGCCGGCCGACCAGGCTGAACGCAGCGAAGCGGCTTTCATATCCGGTGGATGGTACGTCGGCCCGCGCCGCTCACGACATGATCAGGCCGCCATCGACATTGATGGTCTGGCCGGTGATGTAGGCCGCATCTTCGCTGGCGAGAAAGCTGACCAGGCCGGAGACATCCTCGCCGCTGCCGGCGCGGCCCATCGGGATGTTCTTCACCCATTCGGCCATCAGCTCGCCGGGCTTGTAGTCGCCCATCAACTTGCCCCATGCGGCGTCGTTATAGGCCCACATATCGGTGTCGATGATGCCGGGGCAGATCGCGTTGACGGTGATCTTCTCCTTGGCCACTTCCTTGGCCAGGCTCTGGGTGACGCCGACGACGCCGAATTTCGAGGCCGCATAATGCGGCGTGTAGATAAAGCCCTGCCGCGCCTGGCCGGATGCGGTGTTGATCAGCCGGCCGCCATCGCCATGCTTGCGGATGCGCGCGATCGCCTCCTGGCAGCACAGGAACACGCCCTTGGTGTTGACCGCCATCACCTTGTCCCATTCGGCCTCGGTTATCGCCTCGATCCTGGCGATGGTGATGACACCGGCATTCTGCACGGAGATGTCGATGCGGCCGAATTGTTGCTCGGCCAGGTCATAAAGGGCGACGACCTCGTCCTTTTTGGTCACGTCCATGCGCAGCGATGCGACCCTGGCGCCCGCAGCCTTGAGATCGGCGGCGACCTCGTCGACGCGCGCGTCGATGGCGCTGACGACGACCGCGGCACCTTCCGCCGCGAAGCGCCTGGCCATTGCCGCACCAATGCCGCCGCTGGCGCCGGTGATGACCGCCGTTTTTCCCTGGAATCGCATCTGCATTTTTTCTCCTACCAGCAGACGAAGCCGCCATCGACGATCAGGTCGATGCCGGTGACGAAACTCGAGGCGCGGCTGGCCAGGAACACGGTCGGGCCGACCATCTCCTCCGGCGCCGCCATGCGGCCCATCGGCGTGTCGCGCTCGAAGATTTTGACCTGGTCGGCGACCTCCGGCCGCTTGTTCATCGGCGTCAGCGTGTAGCCGGGGCTGACGACATTGACGCGCAGGCCGCGATCGGCCCATTCCATGGCGAGGCTCTTCGACATGTGGATCACCGCGGCCTTCGACGAATTGTAATGCGCCTGGGTCAGGCCGCGATTGACGATCGAGCCCGACATCGACGCGATGTTGATGATCGAGCCATTGCGCCGCGTCAGCATGGCGCGGGCCTCGGCCTGGCAGGACAGGAACACGCCGCTGACATTGACGTCATAGAGCTTCTGCCATTTCTCCAGCGACAGCATCTCTGCCGGTTCAGCTCCGGCGACGCCGGCATTATTGACGGCGATGGTCAACGCGCCGAGTTCCATCTCCGTACGCTCGATCGCGGCCGCGAGATCGGCCTCTGAAGTCACCGTGCCGTTCAGCACCAGCGCCTTGCGGCCGAGTGCCGTGATCCGGTGCGCGGTCTCCTCCAGCCCGCCTTTCGAGGCGTGGCCGAAGCAGGCTATGTCGGCGCCGGCCTCGGCCAGCCCAATGGCGATTGCCTGCCCGATGCCGCTGCCGGCGCCTGTCACAAGTGCCACGTCACCATGAAGGTCGAATAATTTCATCGTCGGTCCCTCTGCTCCAACCGCCGTCCTCCGGAAATAAAGGGGCGCCAACTCTGTTGCTGGCGCCCCGCGCGGTCTGGTGCCCGGGAGGATACCACCTGCTGCGCTTTGTTTCGATGGGCTGTTCCTAGCTCGTGGCGAGTTCCATCACGGCGATATTGCTTGCTTCGCTGCGGTCGAGAATGCCGCGTTGCCGGCCGCGGCTCACCACCAGCACGCGATGCGACAGGCCGAGAACTTCCTCGAGGTCGGAGCTCACCACCACCACCGCCATGCCGGAGCGGGCAAGGTCGGCGATGACATCATAGATCGCGGCGCGTGCACCGACGTCGATGCCGCGCGTCGGCTCGTCCAGGATGAATACCTTGGGCGGGCGCGACACCCATTTGGCGATGATCACTTTCTGCTGGTTGCCGCCGGAAAGCTTGCTGACCGCCTGGTTCGGCCGGCCCTTGACGCCGAGCCGGCGAATGCCGGCCTCGGCGAATTTCTGCACCGCCTTCGGGAACACCCAGCCATTCGGCGCGACATGGTCGAAATTGCCGATCGCCAGGTTCTCGCCGATCGTCTGGTCGAGCACCACGCCCTGCGCCTTGCGGTCTTCCGGTACCAGGACGACGCCGGCCTTGATCGCCGCCGCCGGGCCATTGAGATGCACCGGCTTGCCGGCGACGCGCACCGATCCCGATGAGATCGGATCGGCACCGGCGATCGCCCGCACCAGCTCCGTGCGTCCGGCGCCGATCAGCCCGGCAATGCCGAGGATTTCGCCGGCCCGCACTGAAAAGCTGACATTTTGAAAGCTGCGTTCCGGCGAGGACAGGTTCTCGACCTCGAGCAGCGTGTCGTTGCCCGGCGCCGATACCGTAGGGAACATCCGCTCGACACTGCGGCCGACCATTTGCTCGACGACAGTGCGCACCGGAATGTCGGCGCGCTCGTGCCGGGCGACGATGCGCCCGTCGCGCATCACCACCACGCGATCGGCGATCTGGGCGATCTCGTCCAGCCGGTGGCTGATATAGATGAAGGACATGCCTTCCGCCTTGAGCTTGCGGATCTGCTGGAACAGGAGCTCCGTTTCCTCGCCGCCAAGGGCTGCGGTTGGTTCGTCGAAGATCAGCAGCTCGGCATTGAGCGTCAGCGCCTTGGCGATCTCGACCTGCTGCTGGGCGGCGATACGCAGCGTGCGCACCTTGCGCTCGGGCGAGACATCGAGGCCGAGGCGCTTCAACTGGGCCGATGCCCGCGCATTCATTGCCGCGCGGTCGATGCGGCCGCCACGCATCGGCAGGCGCCCGACATAGACGTTTTCGGCGACCGACAGATCGGGCAAGAGCTTCAGCTCCTGGTGGATCATGCCGATGCCGACGTCGATCGCCGCGGCAGGATTGGCGGGGGAATAAGCGTTCCCCCGCCAGGTGATGGTGCCGGCATCGGGTTTCGTCGACCCGGCGATGATGTTCGAGACAGTCGACTTGCCGGCGCCGTTTTCGCCAAGCAGCGCCACGACCTCGCCCGGCCGCACCTCGAAGCTCGCATCGGCCAGGACCTGCACCGGCCCGTAGCTTTTGCAGAGGCCGCTGACGACGAGCCCGTTATGGGGGCTGTGCGTGTGGCGAGGATCGGTGGACATCGTTGCGCTCGTCGATTGCCGGACTGGTCTCAATCAGGGATGCTTGGCGATGAACTGCTCGACATTGTCCTTGGTGGTCAGCGTCGCATCCTGCAGCTGTTCGGCGGGAATGGTCTCGCCGGCCACCAGCTTGATTGCTGCATCGACGGCGAGCCGGCCCATGCCCTGGGTCTGCTGCGTCGCGGTCACGTCGAAGACGCCGTCCTTCAGTGCCTTGAGCGCCGCCACGTCGCCGTCGAAGCCGGCAACCCAGACCTTGTGGCCGGGATTGGCGACCTTGACGGCCTGCGCCGCACCGAGCGCCAGCGCGTCGGCCTGGCCGATGACGATCGACACGTCGGGGTGCGACTGCAACAGATCCTGCGTCAGCTTGAAGCCTTCGTCCTGGTGCCAGCCTTCGCTCCACAATTCGCCGACAACCTTGATGTCGGGATAGCCTTTCAGCGCTTCGCCGCAGCCCTTCGAGCGGTCGACCTCGGGCGTCGTGCCCTTCTGGCCGTGGATGATGATCAACTCGCCCTTGCCGCCGGCCTGCTTGGCGATGTAGTCGCAAACCGCCTTGGCCGATGCCACGCTGTTGGTGGCGATGAAGGTGTCGCCGGGCGCGCCGTCGGCGTTGCGGTCGACATTGATGACTGGGATGCCGGCAGCCTTGGCGGTCTTGGTCGGCACGGTGGCGGCGGTGGCGCCGGCCGGAATGTAGATCAGCGCGTCGATGTTTTGCGTGATCAGGTCCTGTACCTGGCTGACCTGGGTCGCCGAATCGCCCTTGGCATCGACGGTAACGACCTCTATGCCCTTTTCCTTGCCGTAGGCTTCGACGGACTGCTTGATCTGATTGAAGAAGTCGGCCTGCAGATTGGCGACGGCGAGGCCGAGCTTTTTGGCCTCCTTGGCCGAGGCCATGTCGGACAGGCCAAGCAGCGGGATGACGGCCGCGGCGGCAAGCAGCAATGAACGTTTGGTCAGCATGTTTATTCCTCCGTTGATGTTCAATCTGTCCTGCCCGCGCATCGCGGCGCCCCTTGGCCGAACAACTCCCAGTTTCGGATCACCGATCCGTTTTCGCCCGAATATCGGGGCGAATCTCATTGAGCCCAATTCTTCATTGTGCCCCATTCTTCATTGTGCTCGGCGCCGCCACGTGTCGGTGGCCACCGCCAGCGCGATCACCACGCCGATAACCACTTGCTGGATGAAGGGCGAGACACCGAGCAGGTTCAGCCCGTTGCGCAGCACGCCGATGATGAGGACGCCGATGGCTGTGCCGCCGATCGAACCGACGCCGCCCGACAGGCTGGCGCCGCCGATCACCACCGCCGCGATGGTGTCGAGTTCGTAGCCAAGGCCGGAGCTCGGCTGGACGGAATCGAGCCGGGCGGCAAGCACGATGCCGGCGAGACCGGCCAGCACGGCGCAGATCGCATAGACCCAGTTGGTCAGCGACTTGACTGGTATGCCGGACAGCCGGGCGACTTCGGCGCTGCCGCCGATCGCGTACAGGCTACGGCCGGTAGCGCGATAATTCAGGAAGATCGCGAAAATGACGGCAAGCACGATCATCAGCCCGACGGTGACCGAGAGGAATCCGAAATGGCGGATTATCGACAGGCTGGTGAACCAGTCGGGAAAGCCGACGATCTGCGAGCCGTCGGTGATCATGTTGGCGAGGCCGCGCGCCACCGACATCATCGCCAACGTGGCGATGAAGGGCGGCAGCTTGGTGACCGTCACCAGCAGGCCCGAAACCAGCCCGCAAAGGCCGGCGACGACGAGGGCTGCGGCGATGCCGGCCGGCAGGCCGAGATTGAGATAGTCCGGATGGGCGACGAAGCCCATCACCATGGAAGCCAGCGCCAGTACCGAGCCGACGGACAGGTCGATGCCGCCGATCAGGATGACCAGCGTCATGCCGATCGCCATGATGCCGAGCACGGTGACCTGGTCGAGAACGTTGAGGATGTTGCGGACAGTCAGGAAGGTGTCGGTGGTTAGCGAGAGCGCCACGCACAGCAGAACCAGCCCGATCAGCGGGCCCATGGTTCCGGCAAAGACAGCCGAAAACCTTGCGCCCGCCGTAGCCTGCGCGCCAGAGCCTGCCTTCAACTCGCCTGCCTTCAAATTGCTTGCGTCGTTGCTCACAGCCACTTTGTCTCCTCCACAGCAATCCGGCGCTGCATCACCGGGCCACTTTGTTCACCAGGCCCCTCCCTGTGAACAATTTATCTTTAACATGCAATTTTGTTCAGCTAAACTGTTCGTCGGAAAATTGTCAAGACCTGCCCGCTTCATTCGAGCACGGTTTGCGCTGTTCGCCGGTTTGCCTTACGCAATGTCTCGGAAATCTTGGGCATTTCGAAGTCGCCGGATTGGAATATCATGAGCAGAGCCGGCGACTGCGGCAAGGCAAACAGATGACGATCATAGAGAACGAAAGAGCCTCGCGCTTCCCCGACGCCGAACTCAAGGCCCGCGCCGCCTGGCACTATTATGTCGAGGGTCTTACGCAGGAGCGGATTTCCGAAATTCTCGGCGTCGGCCGCATCAAGGTGCATCGCATTCTCTCGGCCGCCCGCGAAGAGGGTGTCGTCCAGTTCCGCATCCGCGACAGCGTTGTCGAATGCGTGATCCTGGAGGAAAGCCTCAAGCAGCGCTTCGGGCTCAGCCAGGCTGTTGTGGTACCGTCGGCGGCCGACCGAAGCAACGCGCCGCTGATGATCGGCCACGCCGCCGCCGCCTACCTGGCCGACCATGTGAACGCCGGCGATGTCATCGCGCTGGGCTGGGGGCGGACGCTGAAATTCGCCATCAATGAATTGCCACGGCGGCCGATCGCCAGGACAACGGTGGTTTCGATGCTTGGCGGCCTCACCCATGCACAGCCGCTCAACCCGACCGAAAGCGCCTGGGATTTCGCCGAGAAGATCGGTGCGGAGTGTTTCCTGCTGCCGGTGCCGGTCTATGCCGACAGGCCGGAGCAGCGCGATGCTTTCATGAGCCAGCGCAGCGTTCAGGATGTTGTTTTCCGTGCACGCCGGGCAAACATCGCCGTGCTCAGCGTCGGCTCGTTTTCCAACGACAGCCCGATCGCCAATTACGGCTTCATCAAGCCAAGCGAACTCGAGGAATTGCAGGCGGCCGGTGCCGTCGGCGATATTCTGTGTCATTTCATCGACGCCGAGGGCCGCCCGGTCGACCACGAGGTCAACCGCCGCGTCTGTGCCTATCCGCTGCAGGATCTGTCGGATATTCCTAGCATAATCCTGGTTTCGGGAGGGCAGGAAAAGATTGCCATCATGCGGGCGGCGCTGGCCAACACCAAGGTATCGGTTCTGATCACCGACGAGGATGCGGCCAAGGGGCTGCTCAACCGCTAGATTTCGTCGAGAGCGCCGAGGCGGGTGTGGATGTCGCGCGTCGCCTGATAAAGGTCGCGGTAGATTTCCTTGCGGCTGCGATAGGCGGCGACAAGCCCGTCGACCGGATCGACATGCCTGGTGGGAGCGGCAGCCATTACCTCTGCTGCGGCTTCCGGCGAGGCAAACCAGCCGACAGCCGCTGCCGCCAGCATGGCAGCGCCGAGTGCGGCGGCTTCGTTGACCGGCGAAACCGAGAGCGGCCGCTCGAGCACGCTTGCCATGATCTGCATTAGCAGCGCGCAATTGGTGCCGCCGCCGGCGGCAATCAGCGCCGCCGGTCCGCCGGCCTGGGCTTCCATGGCCTCGGTGGCGACGGCCTGCTCGAAGGCGATGCCTTCCAGGACAGCGCGGAAGAGATGCTCCGGCCGGTGATCGAGCGACAGGCCGACAATGGCGCCGCGCGCCGCACCGTCCCAATACGGGCTCATGACGCCGGCCCAATAGGGCATGATGAGCAGGCCCTCGCTGCCCGCGGCAACATCCAGCGCCACTTTCTCCAGCGCTGCCGCCGAGGGCGAACCGGTGGTTCGCACGATCCAGTCGACCAGCTGCATGCCCGAGCGCAGCACGGTCTCCAGCATGAAACCGGAGCCGGTCGGCGAGACCAGCGTGCGAAAGGCGTCCGAGGTTTTCACCTTGCCGGAATAGCAGCCGCTGACCACGCCGGAGCCGAGCGAGAGATAGCTCTTGCCCTCGCCGTAGACGCCCATGCCGAGGCCCATCGCCTGGCCGTCCCCAGCGCCGGCAACGACCGGCGTGCCGGCCCTCAGGCCGGTCAGCTGCGCTATGCTTGCGGAAAGACTGCCGCAGACCACGCCTGGCGCGACCAGCTCGGGCAATTGCTCCATCTGCAGTCCGGCGGCCGCAACGAGGCGGGGATGCCAGGTACCTTTCTCGACGTCGAGCAGCCCGAGCGGATCCGCACTTGCGGTGCTGGTGACCAATCGCCCGGTCAGCCGCTGGACGAAGAAACCGTGCACGTCGACCAGTGCCGCTGCCCGGCGAAGCACTTGCGGCTGGTGCTCGGCAAGCCAGGCAATGGCGTAGAGCGCCGGCGTCGGGTCCGGCGGCTTGCCGCTCCAGTCGCGGATCGCCTCGCGGCCGAGTTCGGCCGAAAGCCTGATAACCTGCGGTCGGGCGCGTTCGTCGAGCCACAGGATCGCCGGCATGAGTGCTTTGCCGGCGCTGTCGACCAGCGTGAAGGTCTCTCGCTGATGGGCGATGCAGATCGCCGCCACCCGCGCAGCGCCGACCGCCTCGGTGACCTGCCTCAATGCGCCAAGCAGCGCCGTCCACCACTGTTCGGCGTCCTGCTCGAAATGGCCGGGCTTCGGATTTGAAAGCGGGTACGGCTCGCGCGCCTGGAACAGCTCCTCGCCGTCGTGCGCGAAGGCAATTGCCTTCACGGCCGTGGTCGAGGCGTCGATCCCGATTACGACATCGTCCATCAGGCGGAGATCCGGCGGGGTCAGGCTGCGTTTGTAACGAACCGTCCGTCCGACTGGTCGAGACGGCGGCGGATCTGGGTTATCACCATCGAATCGTCGGGTACACAATTTTCATAGGTCAGGAAGTCGCCGGTCTTGAGCGGCTTGACCACCTTGGCGCGTTCGGCAAGGCCGAGCGGCAGGGCGCCGCGGGCGCGCGCATCCCCCCAGGTCATGGCGAAGCCGCGATAGTCGTTCTCGCCGATCATGCCGAGCGACTGGCCAACGCCAAGATCGCTCTTGGCGACCGCCACCGCCTCGGCCACAGGATGGTCGAGCGGCTCCATGTCGGCCCGCTTGTAGACCACGGCGCGCGCCGCCGACAGCGGCACTTCCAGGCTGGTCAGATGATAGGGCCGGAAGATCGTGAAATAGGGGCCCTTGCCGACCTTGAGGTCGATCATGCGCTCCAGCACACGCGGATGCCGGGTCTCGATGATGCAGAACACGCCGGGCGCCACTCCCTTGCCGATCGAGTAATCGACCACGCCCTTGCGATGCAGCACGCCGCCATCCTCGCGCGGGCAAAGCACGCTGGCCAACTCCTCCAGCGTCGCGGTCGGGCCGTGCATGCCCGGCACGTCGGGCACCAGGCCGGTCGCATTGGCGATCGCCACCATCTCGATCGCCGTCTTCGAGCCGTCGACGAATTCGACCAGCATGCGCGCATTCATGTTGCGCTCGGCCGCCTCCTTCTCGTAGTCGGCCGGCATGGCGTCGATCTTCAGCGGATTGTTCTTGCCCTTGCCGGCGGCGATGATGTTGAAGCCGAGGCTTTTGGCAAAGCCGATGATCTCCAGCGTGCAGGCGGGCTCGTCGCCGGCGGCACCGGTATAGACGACGCCGGCCTTGCGTGCCTCCTCCTTGAGGAAGCGGCCGATGGTGATGTCGGCCTCGACATTGAGCATGACGATATGCTTGCCGTTCTTCATCACTTCGAGCGCAAACAGCGTGCCGATATTGGGATTACCCGTTGCGTCGATGATGACGTCGATCCGGCCGGCCGCCGCCAGCGCATGCAAATCTTCGGTCACCGCGATCTTGCCGGCCTCGATGGCGCGGTCGATCGCGGCCGCATTGCCGGCATGGACGATGTCGGAACGGTCATGGCCAGCGAGCAGCGCCGCGTCGATCGCTGCCTGCGGCCTGACTTCGGAAATGGCGCCGATCCGCATGCCCGGCATCAGCGCGACCTGGACGACGATGTCGGTGCCCATCTGTCCGGCGCCGGCAAGCCCGATGGTGATCGGCCCCTGCTGTTCAGCGCGCTGCAGAAGTTCCGCTGCAAATTGCGGATGGGACATGTCGCTTCCTCCAGTTCCTGACGCGCCGCAGCGTCCAAATCAACGGTTTGAACATTTCTATTTGCAAATGAAAAATATTTCAACCGGCAATTGGGCATTGTCGCTCTGCAATCGGCCGAAGACGATTGGAGGAGCGGTCATCCACACGGCCGTGCCTCCGCAGTCAGAAGGACGCGGCATATTCAGGTTGATTGGGTGCAGCCTTGTTGTAGCTCAGCTGCCGATTTCGAAGAAGGGCGCACCAAGCAGGCCGGGAACGACATCGATGCCGAGGCCCGGCCCATCCGGAATGCCCATACGGCTTCCCGAAACCGGCGGCATGTTGGATGCGGTGCGCACCGTCACCCATTCGTGGAAGGCGATGGCGTGCAGCCGGCGCTCCTCCGGCGTCGACAGCGACAGATGCGCCATGGCCGATGTGTCGATCTCGGCGCCGCCAGTGTCTTCGACCGTGATCATGAAGCCGAGGTCGACGGCAAGGTCGCGGATCTGGCGCGTTTTGGTGACGCCGCCGAGGCGCGAGATCTTCAGCGTCAGCCCGTCGGCCGCGCCCTTGCGGTGGATGTCGAGCATATCGTCCAACGAGGCGACGGATTCGTCGAGCACCATCGGCTTGTCGAGCGAGCGGCGCACCGACAGGCATTCGTCGATCGTCGTGCAGGGCTGCTCGAACGTGTAGTCGATGGTGCGCGTCGCATCCACGAACTGGCGCGCCTCGTAAGGGGTCCAGCCGGCATTGGCGTCGCAGAAGATGACGGTGCCCTTCGGCACCGCGGCGGCAACGGCTGTGACGCGTTCGATGTCGTCATGGACGTTGCCGCCGACCTTGACCTGCAGCCGTTGAAATCCTTTCCCGACGATGTGCTTGGCAAGTGCGGCCATCGCGTCGACCGTGCCGTGGGTGACGACCTTGTAGAGTTCCGCCGTCTCGCTCTCGCGGCCGCCAAGCAACGTGACCAGCGGCACGTCGGCGGCGCGCGCCGCGAGATCCGAGCATGCCATGTCGAGCGCCGACTTGATGTAGGGATGGCCCTTGAACACCGTGTCCATCAACCTGTTGATACTGGCAAGCCCGCGTGGGTCATGGCCAATGAGATGCGGCGCGATCTCGACGACGCCGGCGCGAGTACCCGCAGCGAAGGCAGGCGAATAGAAATTGCCAAGCGGCGCCATCTCGCCCCAGCCGGTGAGCCCGCTATCGGCGGTGACGGCGACGATCACCGCGTCGAACGCATCGGCGACACGCCCCTTGGACATGCGGTAGGGCCCGTCCACGAAGGGCTGCACGACATGGTAGGCCTTGATGGTTTTGATCTGCACGTTTTCTGTCCGTTGTCTGTGTTCCGGGATGTCCGTCAAATTTGTCGGGCTCAGCCGCCTTTAGGTCGGCCGGCACGATCGGCGCCGGCGCCCTTTGAGCCGCGCTGTTCCAGCCCGCGCGCATAGGCGAGCAGTTCTTCGAAATCCAGGTCGATATGGTCCTTGGCGTGGCGCTGTGCGGCGCGCATGTCGCTGCCCTTGAGCAGCCGTACATAGGTCTCGTGGACGTCTACGGCAGGCACCGGCTCGTTGCGCGCCCGCTGGTGCAGCGCGAAATACATCTGCAGCCGGCTGGTCAGCCGCTGCCAGGTTTCCAGCAGCACCGAATTGTCGGCCCATTCGTGGATCAGGCCATGCAGTTGCAGCGCTGTTTCGATCTGCCGCGTCGTGTCCAGGTCGCGCGTCGCCTCCTTCACCGCCGCATGGCGCCGGTCAAGCTCGTCGAAGAAGCGCTGCTCGCGAAGCGGCCAGGTCCGCTCGATGGCGAACTCGTCGAGCACCTTGTTGAGCGAATAGGCGTCGTCGATGTCCTTGGCGGTGACGTTGATGACGAAGGTTCCGGCGTAGGGGATGCTGGTCAGGATGCCTTCCTGCACCAGCTCGCGCATTGCCTCGCGCAGCGGCGCGCGGCTCACCCGCATCTGCTCGGAAATCCTGAGTTCGTTGAGCTTCTGTCCCGGTTCCAGCCGGCCGGTCAGGATCGCCCGCCGGAGCAGCCCCACGATCTCGGCCCTGCGTGTCGTATCCGCGATCGGACTGAAATCCAGCTTTGCCATTCGGCTGCTCCAGGGAACCGAAAGCAAGACAAGCAGATTGTCGACAATCTTACAAGAGCTGGATTCTCGATCCTGGAGACATTGGCGCCCTTCCGGCCTCGGCCAGCCTGACCATGCAAGCCGACCAGGTCCCGGCCGCTGAGCGTCAGCTGGCTTCTCGCAGCGGGAAACAACCTGGTGCGTAGCCTTCGCAATGTCCATTGACGACTGGGAAGGTTTGTGTCACTAGCAGTGACATGAATTCACAAACGATGACTCAGAAATACGAGAGCCCGCTGCGGGCAGAGCAGGCGCAGGCCACGCGCGAGCGCATCCTCGCGTCCATTCGAACGATTCTGGAGCAAAATCCGTACAGCCTCCTTGGCTTCGATGAGGTTGCCGAGGTTTCGGGCGTAAACCGACGGACCATCTTCCGCCATTTCCCGACGAAGGAAGCGCTTTTGGAAGCCTTTTGGGCCAGCACCAATGCCTCGCTGGGAGTGCGGTTCTGGCCTGAGCGGGAGCAGGATCTGATCGATCTTCCTCCCGACCTTTTCGCCTCGTTGGACGCAATCGAAGGCGTAGTCAGAGCCTCGCATGCGAGCGCTACCGGGCGCGAGATGCGCCTGCAAGCCAATGGTGAGCGGCAACGTGCCTTTCAGAGCAGCCTTTCGCAAGTCGCAAACGGAATGGACCCGAAGGCGGCGCGCCAGCTTGAGGCCGTGATCCAGCTCCTGTTCAGCGCCACTGCCTGGCAGACGATGAAAGACTACTGGGGTCTTACCGGCCGTGAGGCCGGAGAGGCAGCCGCCTGGGCAATTCGCGCCTTGCTCAATGCGGCAAAATCGCAGCAAGGCGCTGTTCGAAAGGAAAAAGCAAGTGACTTGGCATAAGACCAAAGCGACGGTCCATCCGGCCGATTCGGTTCAAGGCTTCTGGGTGATGGGCGATCAGGTCGCTGTCCGGGCAAAGCTCGCTGGGACGGCACTCAACGTGATCGACGTCACGGTACCTCCTGGAAGCGGCACGCCGCCCCACACGCATCCTTCCGCGGAAATTTTCCGCATTCTCGAGGGCACCCTCACGATATGGACAATGATCGATGGGGTCGCGCAAGAATATGAGGTGGAACCCGGTGATGTCGTCACCATTCCGGGCAACGCGCCCCATGGCTATCGCAATGCTGGTCCCGTGCCGGTTATTTTCATGGCGATCGTCGACGACGAGATGATCGCATTCTTCGAAGAGGCTGCATCCAAGGACGCGCCCTCCGGCCCGCCGACCGCTGGCATGATTAACCGCGTGATCGAGCTTACCGGACGCCACGGGATCCGGATCCTGCAGGCGGCCTGACCGGCGAAACCGTTGCGCCAGGATTTGACCTGGAAGACGGTGCCTTATGCCGCCTAAATCCAGCAGTCCATCCCTCCAGGTCGAAGCGGGCGTTCGCGCGAGTGATACGTGTAGCCGCGACAAGCCGTCGGCTGGATGGATGTCTCGTTTGCTGATCCACAAACTGCCTTCACAGTTGGAGAGCGCCTCTATGCTGCCATCGTCGCCAGAGCCGCCGTTCGCACAACGGCTTGAATCGGCCGTGTCGAAAACATCAGCAAAAACGGCGCCCTTGGCGTGGGAGCCGAGGGCGCCGCGGGACCGGAACCTGATGGGGGTTATCAGGTGGCCGGTTTCTCGGGCAGCGGCGAGATCGGCATTCCCGGGCCGATCTTCTGCAGATTGCCGGTAATCACCCGGTCGCCTTCGGCCACACCGCTCAAGATGGCGACCTGATCGCCATTGGTCGGTCCGAGCGAAACGATACGCTGGTCGACCGTGTTGTCCTTGCCGACGACATAGAGATATTTGCCGAGCTGGCCTGAGCCGAGTGCCGTCTGCGGTACCATCAGCGCATCGGGCTGCTCTTTGACGTGCAGCCGGACGCGGACATATTGGCCGGGCAGCAGCGTGAACTTGCCGTTGCCGACCGTCGCCCGTGCCGTGATCGTGCCGGTCGAGCGATCGATCGTGTTGTCTATGAAGGTAAGATCGCCCTTCTGGCGCGGTTCCGTTTCACCGGGAAGCAGGACGTCGACACTGATCGGTCCCGCGGCCCGGGCTTCCTCGATCTGTGTCAGGTCCGTTTCGCTCGGATTGAAGGTGACGTAGATCGGATCGAGCTGCACCAGCGAATTGAGCACCGTGCCGGCGACGCTGACCAGCGTTCCAACGGATGCTTGGCTGCGTCCGATGCGTCCCGCGAACGGGGCACGGATTTCGGTATAGCTCAAATTGAGCTCGGCGGTCCGCAAGGCGGCCTGGTTCACGGCAAGCGAGGCCTGAGCCTCACGCAAGGTGCTGGTGCGCTGGTCGAACACGTCCTTGGCGAGATAGCCGCTCTTGACGAGTTCGCTGCCGCGCCCGAGATTGGAGCGCGCATAATCGAGCGTCGCCGTGTCGCGCTGGATAAGCGCCTTCGCCTGCTCGAGGGCAGCCTGGAAATCCTCCGGCGCGATCTTGTAGAGAAGGTCGCCCTTCGCAACGTCGCTGCCGTCGGTGGCGACCTGCTCCTGCAGATAACCCGGCACGCGCGCCTGCAGCGTGATGCTGCGGATCGACTCCACCCGGGCGGCGTAGTCGAGATAGATCGGGATCGTCTTCTTGACGACGCTCACCACCGGCACCGGCATGACAAAGGCTTCCGGCTTGGGGGTTGCCGCCCCGGCTGTGCCGGCGTTGAGGCTGAGGCTGCCCATGTCGAGCAGGTGAACGCTCGCCACCGAAATTGCCCCAAGGGCGACGGCCGTTCCCAGCGCGATTTTCCATTTACGCATGATCAATTCTCCAGTCCTATTCAGCCGCTTCGGCCAATGGCTCGAAGGCGGGTTCGGCAGTTGGTTGTTCGGTCGCTTCGGAAACCGGTTCGCTCTCGCTGCGGCGCTCGCGCAGCTGCTCGATCACCGCATAGAAGACCGGCACGAACACCAGCGACAGGATCGTCGCCGCGACCATGCCGCCAAAGACGGTGGTGCCGATCGACTGCCGGCTCGCCGCACCTGCACCTGTAGCGAACATCAGCGGCAGCACGCCGAGGATGAAGGCGAAGGCGGTCATCAGGATCGGTCGCAGCCGAAGCCGCGCCGCTTCCATCGCGGCGTCGACGATGCTGAGGCCTTCTTCGCGCCGGCGCCGGGCAAACTCGACGATCAGAATCGCGTTCTTGGCCGCCAGTCCGATCAGCATGACGAAGCCTATCTGCGAATAGACGTCGATCTGCATGCCGCGCAGCCACAGCACGACGAATGCACCGAACAGTGCGAGCGGCACCGCCAGCAGCACCATGAACGGCATCGCCCAGCTCTCATATTGCGCGGCGAGGATCAGGAAGACGAAGACGATCGCGAGACCAAAGACGACGGATGCGATCGATCCTGCCTTGAGCTCCTGATAGGTGATACCGGTCCATTCGTAGCCGAAATCTCTCGGCAATGCCGTGGCAGCGGCACGTTCCATTGCCGCCACCGCCTGGCCGGACGAAAAGCCGGGCGCGGCGCCGCCATTGATCAGGGCCGACGCATTGTTGTTGTAGTGCGGCACGGTCTCGGGGCCGACGACGGGCACAAGCTTGCCCAGCGTGCTCAGCGGCACCATGCCACCCGACGCATTGCGGACATAGAGCCGCGATATGTCGGCCGGACCGGCGCGAGAGTCCTTGTCGGCCTGGATCGTCACCCGGAAGGTGCGGCCGAACAGGTTGAAATCGTTCACGTAGAGCGAGCCGAGATAGATCTGCAGCGTATTGAACACGTCCGGCAGGTTGAGCCCGAGCAGCTTCGCCTTGGCGCGATCGAGATCGTAGTTGAACTGCGGCGTCGAGGTCGAGAAGGACGAGAACAATTGCTGCGGGTTGAGCTCCGGCTGCTTGCGCGCCTCGGCAATCACGGCTTGCGTCGCATCGTTGAGCGCCACGCTGCCGCGCCCGGTCAGGTCCTCGACCTGGAACTCGAAGCCACCGGTGGTGCCGATGCCCGGGATCGACGGCGGGTCGAAGCTCAGCGCAAAAGCCTCCGGAATTTGCAGCAGCTTGTTGCGCACGTCGGCGACGAGCTTAGACGCGCTCTGATCGGGGCCGCGTTCGTCCCATGGCTTCAGGATAGCGAATTCGACCGCCGAATTCGACTGCGCGGCACTGGTCAGGAAGTTCAAGCCGCTGATCGAGCCGACGATGTCGACGCCGGGCGTGTTCTGCAGGATGTCGCGTGCCTTTTGCGCCACCGCGTCGGTGCGTTCCAGCGAGGCCCCGTCGGGGAGCTGGATGACGACGAAGAAATAGCCCTGGTCCTCGACCGGAAGGAAGGTCGAGGGCAGGCGCTGCCAGACGAAATAGGTCGCGACAAGTCCGGCCGCGAACACGCCGAGCATGATCCAGCGCAGGCGGATGAGAATACGGACCCCATTCGCATAGGCATGCGCCAGCCGTTCGAAGCCCATGTTGAACCAGCGGAACAGCACGAACTGTGTTTCCGGCCGGTGGCGCAGGAAGGCCGCGCTGAGCGACGGGGTAAGCGTCAGCGAGACGAAGGCCGAGATGCCGAAGGAGATCGCCACCGTCAGGGCGAACTGGTTGTAGAGCCGGCCGGACACGCCGGGAATGAAGGCAACCGGCACGAACACAGCCATCAGCACGGCGGTCGTGGCGATGATCGGGCCAGTGACCTCGGCCATCGCCGTTCGCGTGGCAGCCAGCGGTTTGAGGCCGGCCTCAAGTTGGCGTTCGACATTCTCGACGACGACGATGGCGTCGTCGACGACGAGGCCGATCGCCAGCACCATGCCGAGCAGGCTGAGCATGTTCAGTGAGAAGCCAAGCATGTGCATGACGGCCAGCGTCGCCACCAGCGACACCGGAATTGCGATCGTCGGGATGATCGTGGTGCGCCAGCTTTGCAGGAAGATGAACACCACGGCGACGACCAGGACCAGCGCTTCGCCGAGCGTGATCAGCACGTCGTGCATTGAGGCCGAAACGAAACGTGTCGTATCGTAATGCATGGCGTAGCTGACGCCCTTCGGGAAACGGGCCGACAGCTCCTGCATCTTGTCCTTGACGCGCTGCTGCAGATCGAGCGCGTTGGACCCCGGCATCTGGTAGACCGCGAGCACCACCGTCGGGTCCTTGCCGAAGAAGGCCGACGACGAATATTGCAGCGCACCGAGCTCGATGCGCGCAACGTCGCGCAGCCTGACCAGTGAGCCGTTGGCGGTATTGGCCCGCACGACGATGTCGCCGAACTCCTTGGGATCGCTCAGCCTGCCGACGGCGTTGACCTGCATCTCGAAGGCGGTGCCGGCCGGAGCCGGCGACTGCCCGATCTTGCCGGCCGCCACCTGGACGTTCTGCTCGGCGACGGCGTTCTGCACGTCGACGGCAGTAATGCCGAGATTGGCGAGCTTGTCGGGGTCGAGCCAGATGCGCATCGAATAGCGCCGCTCGCCGAAGATCTGCACGTCGCCGACGCCGGGCAGGCGCTTCAGCGGATCGACCACCTGCAGATAGGCGAGATTGCTCAGCGCGACCGGGTTGACGGAACCGTCCGGCGAGGTGAGGTCGACGATCAGGACGAAGTTCGGGTTCTGCTTCTTGATCGTCACGCCGCCCTGATTGACGATGGCCGGCAACGAGGAAGCCGCCTGCGAAACGCGGTTCTGGACGTCGACGGCCGCCGTGCTCAGATCGTAGCCGACGTCGAAGGTGATGGTGATCGTCGAGGAGCCGTCATTGGAGCTCGACGACGACATATAGGTCATCCCCTGGACGCCGTTGATCTGCTGTTCGAGCGGCGTCGTCACCGTGTCGGCGACGACCTGCGCGCTGGCGCCCGGGTAATGGGCGCTGACCACGACCTGGGGCGGCGTGATGTCGGGAAACTGCGAGACGGGCAGGAGGAAATAACAGATCGCTCCGGCGAGCACCATGATGATGGCGATAGCCGACGCAAAGATCGGACGATGAATGAAGAAGTTTACCATGATATGCACGCCTCGCCCGATGCTCTGGCCCGGCCAAACGCCCTGGCTACCCTGGAAAGCCGCCGGCTGCGTGTTGAGCCGGAATCTTCGAGAAAGCCGAAATCTTCAAGGCGGCGCGGCGCATTGCGGCGCTCGGCCTGTTCGTCCGCCAGCGCACGCAGCATCGCCTCGAAGGACCGCGGGTCGACGCGGTCGGCCCTCATCAGCATGCGGATCATCGGATCCCTTACGACTTCATCGATCGTCAGATCATTGCGCTGCGACATCGAAGCGGCTCCTGGTTTTTGGTATCCGCGGCAAGCCGCGGATCTGGTGTTTTCTTGCTCGCCGGCCGAGGCCGTGAGGTGCGGTTCGTCCCCTTGCCGATCGGGGCAGGGCTGATGGCCGGCACTTGCGAGTTTGACATGATGCAATGCGGGTGTTACAGGTAAGTAACATCTCTAACGTTACAGACCGGTAACACCCTAGTCAAGAGGTGCACCGAGGGAATTTCGGGAAACGCAATCACGGAGGTTTTGATGACAGACGTTGTTGTGGAGCGTGTTCGCCCCCGGGACAGGATCCTGGAGACGGCACGGGACATGTTTCACAAGCATGGCATTCGCGGCGTCGGCATCGACGCCATCACCGAGGCCGCCGGCACCAACAAGATGACGCTCTACCGGCATTTCGAGTCCAAGGACGACCTGATCATCGAATGTCTGCGGGCAACCGCCTGCAGCGCCAACGCGATGTGGGAAAAGTTCGAGGCTGAGAATCCGGGCGACAAGCTGGCGCAGCTGCATGCCTGGGTCCGGATGGCGGCCGATTGCCTGATGTCGGACCGCCGCGGTTGCGACATGGCCAACGCCGCCATCGAGCTGAGCGAGGCGGATCATCCGGCAAGGCAAGTGATCAAGGAACTCAAGGAAGCGCAGCGCGAGCGGCTGGTTTCGCTGTGTCGCGATGCCGGCATCGGACAGGCCGAGCTTCTTGCGGACACGCTGTCGCTGTTGCTCGAGGGCGCCCGCGTCAGCCTGCAAAGCGTCGGCGCCGAGGGCCCGAGCGCGCAGTTCGTCCGCATGGCGGAAGGCCTGATCACGTCTTTCAGGGCCAGATAGTCTCGCAAGCGGCGAAACGATACGTGGCGTTTCGATTGCGGGCCGCGCCGCCGGGTGATGTCTCGTCCCATCGCGATGTGCCATCTCGCGTCTCCTGTGCCGATCCTCCGCACCATGGCCGGCGCGGCGTTGATTGCTGGTCGTGAGGCAGGATAGGGCCGCCGGCGAACCGGTGAGAGTGACAAGTGTGACAGGATTCTGCCCGACAAAGCCGCGGCGGTCGCAGCGAAGCTCATCGATCCGCGGATCAGCAAACGTGTCCGGTGCTGTCCCGACCGCAAGCATTGGCCGCTATCCCGGAGCCGAAACAAAAAAAGCCCGCTGCCGGGAGGAGGTGGCAGCGGGCTCGATTTCGAATACGGCACGGGAGGAGGTGTACCGCACTCAGCGTCGGCATCGCATCTGGGAGGAGTAGATGGCCGACACCTGCGAAACTATCGATTGCCCAATGATTCGGCAACCACAAAAGTTGCATAGGTGATGTGCAGATTTGCGGTATCAACCGAATTTTAACGATCCACTGGCCCGAGCCATCGCCTCGCGCGACATCACTGCACCGGGACATTTTCCTTGAAGATCAGGCGCGGCTCGATGAATTTCCGCGTCAGATAGGGCGCCGACGAGGCGATCGAGCCGAGCAGGCGAATGACCGACTGTTCGGCGATCAGCCGCGCATTCTGGTCGATGACGACGTCGAGCAGATCGTCGACCAGATAGCCGCGCGTCTCGCGCGTCAGATCATGGCAGATGAACACCGGCTTCGTCTGCGGCCTGACTTCGAGCAATGCTTTTGCCACGCCCGAGCGCCCGGCGCCGATACAATAGATGCCGAGCAGCTCCGGCTCGTTGTGCAGCGCCTTCATGGTCGCGGTATAACTGACCTCCGGCTCATCGTTGATCTCGACGGCGCTGGTGACGGTCAGATTGGGGAACTCCTCGCCGAGCACGGAGCGAAAGCCCATCTCGCGTTCCTCATGGCCGCGGTAGGAGCGTGAACCGACGACCATCGCCAGATGGCCCTGGCGGCCGCCGAGGAACCGTCCCATCAGCAGCGCCGCCGTTCGTCCGGCCACACGGTTGTCGATGCCGACGTAGGCCGAGCGGGGTGCGCCCGGAACGTCGGACACCAGCGTGACCAGGCGGATGCCGGCCTCGACGATCTCGCGCAAGATGTTGCGCGTTCTCGGATGATCGATGGCGATGACGCCGACGCCGTTCGCCTTGAGCGAGAGGTTTTCGACGGCCGCCTGCAAGGCGCTCGGCGAGATGCCGGCGAGCTTGTGGATGCGGCAGGAGGCGACCAGCGGCAGGCGCGCCGCATAATCCTCGATGTGTCTGGCCAGATCGGCCATGAAGGCATTGCTGCCGATCGGCAGGAAGAATTCGAGATGCGCCGGCCGCGAGGGCAACGCGACCTGGTCGACGACCGGCAGATAGCCGAGCTGCTTGGCCGCCTCCATCACGCGCTGCCGGTTGGCGGCACTGGCTCCCGCCCGGTTGTTGAGCACACGGTCGACCGTCGCGGTCGACAGGCCGCAGCTCCTGGCAATATCCGAAACGGTGGCTTTCATGTCGCAACCATGTGGCGATGCGATCCAGTGCCTCGACGATCAGGCCGACCCCCGGCTGCTCAGCTGGGCCGTTGCGTGCCCTCGACCAGCGCGTCATGGATCTCCTTGTCCGACATGCCGGTGATGACGCGTTCGACTTCGGCGACGCTGGTCTTCTTCGGGTCGATATCGTCGGCGACCACCTTACCGCGGCGCATGACGACGATGCGGTCGACCACCTGGAAGACATGATGGATGTTGTGGGCGATGAAGATGCAGGAATGGCCGGAATCGCGGGCACTGCGCACGAAGCTCAGCACGCCTTGCGTTTCGGCGACGCCGAGATTGTTGGTCGGCTCGTCGAGGATGATGAGATCGCTGTCGAAATGCATGGCGCGCGCAATCGCCACCGCCTGCCGCTCGCCGCCGGAGAGCGAGCCGATCGGCGTCGTCGGCGGGATGTTCTTCGAGATGCCGACCTGCTTGAGCAGGTCACGGGCAACCACGTTCATCGCCTCCTGGTCCATGCGGTTGAGGAAACGCGGCGGCTTGATCGGCTCGCGTCCGAGGAACAGGTTGCGGGCGATCGACAGCTGCGTCACCAGCGCCGAGTCCTGGTAGATCGTCTCGATGCCATGGGCGATGGCGTCGCTGGTACTGCGCAAATTCACCTTCTTGCCGCGGATGAAGATGTCGCCGCTGGTCAGCGGGACCGCGCCCGAAAGCACCTTGATCAGCGTCGACTTGCCGGCGCCGTTGTCGCCGAGCAGTCCGACGATCTCTCTTTCGTTGACATGGAAATTGGCATCAACCAGCGCCTGCACGCGGCCATAGGACTTGCGGATATTTTCCATGCGGACAAGCGGTTCGGCCATGGTTCAAGTCCCTGCCTGATGCCGGCGTTCCAGCCATGAATGGAGCGCCATCATGCCGAGGATGATGGCGCCGATGAAAATATTATAGGCAAGGCCGGGCACGCCGATCAGCACGATGCCGTTGCGCATCACGCGCAGGATCAGGATACCGAGCACCGTGCCGATGATTGTGCCGCGCCCGCCGGTCAGCGCCGTGCCGCCGATCACAACCATGGCGATGACTTCGAGCTCGTAGCCGGTGCCGCTGTTGGGGTTGGCCGCCGAGGTGCGCAGCGAGGAGATGACGCCGGCCAGCGAGGCCAGGATCGACGACAGAATGAACAGGCCGATCTTGACACCGCTGACATTGACGCCGCGCGCCCTTGCAGCACTCGGGTTGCCGCCGGCCGCCTGGATCCAGTTGCCTGTCCGGCTCTGCGTCAGAACGTAGCCGAGCGCGATTGCGGCGGCGATGAACCAGAACAGCGACATGTAGATACGGAACGGCCCGATGAAAAAATCGCCGACCAGCGCTTCCGCCAGCCAGCTGCCCTCGGCGCTCCAGGTCCGCTGCGGAAACCCGTTGGTGACGAACAAAGCGGTGCCGCGCACCACCAGCAGCATGCCCAGCGTCACCAGGAAGGACGGGATCTTGAGCTGCGTCACGAACCAGCCATTGACCAGTCCAATGAACGCAGCGACCACCAGCGCAATGACGAAGGCGGCTTCCAGCGAGGCGACGCCGCTGTTGAACAACGTCCACATCAGGACCGGCGAGAAGCCGAACACCGAGCCGACCGAGAGATCGAATTCGCCTGATGTCATCAACAGCGTCATCGCCAGCGCGATCAGCCCGAGCTCGACCGTGAAGGCCAGCGTGTTCGAGATGTTTTGCGGCGACAGGAAGTCGTGGTTGATGCCCCAGAACACGGCGATCTCGACGACGAGCAGCACAAACGGCCCGAACTCGGGCCGCGCGATCGAGCGTTGGATAAGAGAACGATTTTCCACCTTGGACCCGCGATAGGATTGGATTTGGCCGCGACCGCAACCGGCTTCGGCGGAATGATGAGACAGTCACGGCCGCCGAAGCGGCCGTGACCAACTCGATCGCGGATTTATTTGCCGGACAGGATCTTGTCGTAGACTGCCGCGGTGTCCTTCTCGTAGAGCGCGCCGGTGATCACGTCGAAGCCGGGCGGAATACCGCTCGCCGCCATGTTGGCGAGCGAGAGCGCGACGTAGCTGGTCGCCTGCGGATCCTGCCACTGCGCGGCATTGACGTAGCCGTTAAGCACTTCCTGGGTGGTGTCGAGCGAGTTGCCCCAGCCGACGACCGGGATTTCGCCCGGCTTGACGCCGACCTGGTCGAACACCCGCTTGATCGAACCGGTGACAAGGTCGCCGAGGCCGATAACCGCCTTGACCTTGGCCCTGTTGGCGGTGAGGTAATCGACCATGCGGTTGATCACTTCGGCCTGGTCGAGCGTCGCTTCGGTGATTTCATAGGTGATGCCGAGCGGCTCGAACACGCTCTTGATGCCTTCCTCTTCCTGGACGCCATAGGTGGCGCCGGGAATCTCGACCGGCATCCAGACGAAGTCGCCCTTCTTCACAAGGCCCTTGTCGACCAGATACTGCGCCCAATGTTTGCCGAAGGTGACGTTGTCGCCGCCGACATAGGCGTTGAAATCCGCCTTCGGGTCGGGCGTGTTGAAGTTGATGATCGGGATGTTCGCCGCCCGCGCTTCCTTGGCGATCTCGACAAGGCTGCCCGGATCAGGGCTGGTCGTGGTGATGCCGTCGGCCTTGGCGGAAATCGCGGCGCGAACAGCCTCCTGCTGCGACGCCACGTCGCCATTGTGGAACGACGTGTTGACGGTGTTGCCGGTGTCCGCCGCCCATTGCTTGGCGCCGGCAAGGAAGTATGTCCAGACCGGATCGGCCGGGCCGCCATGCGAAATCCAGTAGAACGTCTTGGCCTGTGCCGCGGCCGGAATGGCCAGCGCCACCATCAAGCCAAGTACAAGCAGTCTTAGCCTCGTCAGCATTTGATTTCCTCCCATTTGAACCGAACTCCTCCTCCGACGACGATCGCGGCCAAAAACCGTGCGCGGCCAAAGCCGTGATCGCATTTGCCAGCGTCGACCTGGGCGCATTAGAGCATTCCCTTTTTCGATCGATGGCAAGCCTCGATTGCCAATGGACGTTGGCGCAAGGCACCACGCCATCAGCAATCCCATCAGATTGCATCAGTTTGGCTGATATTTTCCAGGCGGCCGACGATCGGCCTTGCGACCGTCATGCAATGCTGCGCGGCGGCGCGCCGAGCACGTATTGCTCTAGGTCGATAAGCGTCCCGGTCATCAGCCCGGAGGCGTCGCTGAGCAGGAACAGCGTTAGCTGGGCGACTTCGTCCATGGTCAGCAATCGACCAAGCGGCAGGCCGGCGGCGGCAATCTTTGCCCAGTTTTCGCCCTTGCCCAGCGTGCGCGCCTGCATCTCTTGTTCGGCCGGCGTCGCTACCCAGCCCATGTTGATGCCGTTGACGCGGATGCGATCGGAAAGATGCGCGTTGGCAATGTTTCTGGTCAGCGTCGAAAGCGCGCCCTTGGTTGCGGAATAGATGGCAAGGTCCGGCGCACCGCAATGCGCATTCACCGACAGTATGTTGACGATGGCGCCCGCCGCCCGCCGTGTCTTCATGTCGGCTACGGCCGCCTGCATGAGGAAGAACGGCGCGCGCGCATTGACGGAAAACAACCTGTCCCAGTCGTCGATTGTGCCAGTTTCCAGCGAGGCCCGGTCGGTGAGGGCCGCGGCGTTCACCAGACAATCGATGCGGCCGAGTCTTTTGATCGCTTCCGCCATGACAGCTGCAGGCGCGGCCGGATCTCCAAGGTCGGCCTGGATGAAGACGACGGGCCGGCTTGGTCGTGAAAGCTCTTCGGCGATGCGTCTGCCACGCTCGGCATTGCGGCCGACAATGGCGATCCCTTCGCCGCCGTCGGCTGAGGCCAGCCGGGCGATGGTCTCGCCAAGCCCTTGCGTTCCGCCGGTAACGACAAGGGTCTTGCCCTCAAGAGCGACGATCAATGGACTCTCCCGAATGCCGACGAGCAGGTATTCCAATCAGAGAATTCTAGAATCTATCGGATGTTAGGCTGCGGGACTAGATGAGGTCGGCCCTTGCGAGGTCACGCATCAGGTGGCTGGCGCCGTAGGTCCAGTGTGGGCAGTCGGGCGACAGCCGCACGCGGTTGACCAAGGCGCCGAATTTCTCCGACGAGATGGTGACGATGTCGCCGACCTTGTGGGTAAAGCCCTTGCCTGTTTCGCCCCGATCCTTCGACGGCACGAACATGGTGCCGAGATAAAGCGCCAGCCCGTCGGGGTATTGATGATGTGGCCCCATGGCGGCGGCGACCAACTCTTCCGGCGAGCGGCTGATCTCGGCCATCGAACTGGCGCCCTCCAGCGAGAACCCATCCTCGCCTTCGACTTTCAACCGTACGATCGCCTGCTTCACGTCGCCAATGGAAAATGTCTCATCGAACAGCCGGATAAAGGGGCCAAGTGCTGCCGAAGCGTTGTTGTCCTTGGCTTTGCCGAGCAGCAGCGCCGAGCGCCCCTCGACGTCGCGCAGATTGACGTCGTTGCCGATCGTCGCCCCGACAATCCTGCCGCTGCCGGCGGCAATCATGGCGATCTCCGGCTCCGGATTGTTCCATGTCGAAACCGGATGCAGGCCGACATCGGCGCCGAAGCCGACCGAGGCCATCGGCTGGCACTTGGTGAAGATCTCGGCATCGGGGCCGATGCCGACTTCCAGATATTGCGACCAGGCGCCGCGCGCAATCAGCTTGGCCTTGATCTCCATCGCTTCCGGCGAGCCGGGCTTGAGCTTCGACAGATCGTGGCCGATCAGCCCGGCGATGTCGGCGCGAATGGCGTCGGCCTTTTCCGCCGAACCGCGCGCCTGCTCCTCGATCACCCGTTCGAGCAGGCTGACGACAAAGGTGACGCCAGATGCCTTGATCGCCTGCAGGTCGACGGGGGACAGCAGATACGGTTTCCCCGGATCGCGCGCTGTCTCGAAACTGTTAGCGGCAATGGCATCGAGCGGGCCGATCGGCCGCCCCTTGGCCGAGCGGACGTGCCCCGCCGGATCCGGCAATTCGCAAACGTCGCGCACGGTCGGCGCCACATTTGACGTGATGTCGAAGACCGTGCCGTCACGCACCGTGACCACCAGCGGATGGGAAGCATCGCTCGCCCGGGCGCGGCCCACGAAGAGGCCTTCGGCGGGCAAATGTGTGGCGTTCGTCATGGCTTACATTTCCTGTTGTCTTGTCCTTCGGCCGCGGCACTTTCAACAAATTCCCGCCAAAGGTCTATCCCGCTTGCAGGGCGAGCTTTGTCAATTCTTTCAAGCGGTCTTCGCATCGCTGGACCTTGATCGAGCCTGACGTGCGCCAACGGCGACGGAAAACGCTCTTTCAAAATAATGAAACCGTCGCTAGGGTTTTCACCTACTGAAATCTCCAGGTGACGCTTGCCCGTACGGTTTTCCGATCCAATCTGGCAGAAGCCGCGGACAGCCACCGCGTTCCAGTCGCTTTTTCCCGCCGGCCAATGCGTCGATGTCGTTATCGTCGGCGGCGGTATCATGGGGCTGTCGACAGCCTTGCACGCTGCCCGGTTCGGCCTTGCTGTCCAGGTGCTGGAGGCCGGCGAAATTGGCAATGGCGCATCCGGCCTGAACGGCGGTCAGGTCATTCCCGGCCTGAAATACGATCCGGATTGGCTGCTGGAGCATTTTGGTCTCGAACGCGGCGAAGCGCTCGTCAACTTTGCCGCCTCGACCGCTGACACCGTCTTCGAATTGATCCGCGACGAAAGACTGGCGGTGCCGTTCGTCCGCAATGGCTGGATCCAGGCCGCGCATACCGAGACCGCGCTGAAAGCGGCGGCGAACCGGGATCGGCAGTGGCGCGCCCGCGGCGCCGATGTCCGGCTGCTGAGCGGGACGGAGATCGCGACGATGACCGGCGCGCAAGGCTATCTCGGCGGCTGGCTCGATCGCCGCGCCGGTGTCATCGATCCGCTCGCCTACACGTCGGAACTGGCGCGCGTCGCTGCAGCGGCGGGCGTAAAGATCGCCGAGCGCCAGAACGTGATGCAGATCAGCAAGAATGCTGGCTTTTGGCACGTTTCTACGGAAAGCGGCGCCGAACTCCAGGCCAAGGCGGTCGTTCTGGCGACCAACGCCTATACCGGCGACCTGCTCCCCGGCCTCGCCGAGACGATCGTGCCGCTGCATTCCTTTCAGATCGCGACAGCGCCGCTATCGTCCAATCTCGCGGCGGCGATCCTGCCGGAAGGGCAGGCGGTGTCGGATTCGCGCCGCATCCTCGTCTATTATCGCAAGAGTGCCGACGGCCGGCTGGTGCTCGGCGGGCGCGGCCGCATGGCTTTGCCGAACGGCCCGGCCGACTGGGCGCATCTGGAACGCGCGCTGCTGCGGCTTTATCCGGCGCTGTCAGACATTGCCATTGAAAAGCGCTGGTTCGGCCGGGTGGCAATGACGCCGGACCATCTCCCGCATATCCACGAGCCAGAGAAGGGCCTGCTGGCGGTCGTCGGTTGCCAGGGCCGCGGCATCGGCCTGATGACCGCGCTTGGCGAGCGCATCGCCTCCTATTTGTCGAGCGGCGACACCAGGCAATTGCCGTTCCCGGTCTCGCCGATCCGGCCGATCCCGTTTCATGCGTTTCGGCAGGTCGGCGTTGCCGCGACGATCGCCTGGTACCGGATGCTGGACGCCTTCGAACGCTGACGTTCATGCCCAAGCGTGAAACAGCTTGACAGCTTCACGAATATGAAAAAAGTTTAGTCGATTTCAAATTATGATGGGTAGTCGATGTCGACCATCGCCGCAACGCAGCCGCTGCCGGAAACCCGGTCTTCGCCGGGTTTTCGCTTCGCCATGCTGCTGCCCGGCGGGTTGGTCACCTTCTTGCTGATCCTTTTCGCCCTCGGCCTGGTGTTCTTTCTCGCCTTTCGCGGCAATGACGGCTCGCTGCTGGGGGCTGGTTTCACCCTTGCGAATTTCGTCACTGTGGCCACCGATCCGCTGTACTGGACGGTGACGCTGCGCTCGCTGGGCATCGCCGGGCTGGTGACGCTGGCAACCGTCGTCACCGCCTATCCCGTTGCCTACTATCTGGCTTTCCATGCCGGGCGGCGGCGTGGGCTGCTGCTGTTCCTGCTGACCCTGCCGTTCTGGACCAGCTATCTGCTGCGCGTCTTCGCCTGGAAGATCGTGCTTGCCTATAATGGCGTGCTGAACTCGGCGCTGATCGAAAGCGGCATCTGGTCGGAGCCGACATTGGCGTTCTTGAATACGCCGGCAGCGGTCGTCGTCACGCTTGCCCACGCCTATGCGCCGTTCGCCATCCTGCCCATCTATGTGGCGCTGGACACCATCCCGAAATCGCTGCTCGAGGCCGCTTCCGATCTCGGCGCAAAACCATTCACCAGTTTCCGCCGCATCGTGCTGCCCAATTCGATGCCGGGCGTGCTGGCGGCCGCTCTCGTCGTCTTCGTGCCGACCGTCGGCGATTATGTGACGCCGGCGCTGGTCGGCGGCCCTGCCAGTACAATGATCGGCACACTGATCCAGGCCGAGTTCGGCAAGGCCAATGACTGGCCGTTCGGCGCCGCACTCGCCGTCGCCGTCATGCTGGTCATTCTCGCCGTGGTGCTGGTGGTGCGCTTCGCCGACCGGCGATACGGCAGCCGCACATGAACACGGCGCGCCTGGACGCAAAGCAAGGCGGCGGCTGGCTCGGAGCCTACGTCCTTGCCTATCTGGTGTTTCTGTATCTGCCGATATTGCTGATCCCGCTGTTTTCATTCAACAATTCGATCCAGGCGGCATTTCCGCTGCAAGGCTTCACGCTGGAATGGTACGGCACGCTGGTCGGCAATTCGGCGCTGTCCGGTGCGCTTGCCACCAGCCTCGTCATCGGCGCCATTGCCGCCACCGGCGCAACACTCTGCGGCATCACCGTGTCCTATATGGACCTCTACGGCCGCTCGCCGCTGGCCGCCACGATCAGTGCCATTGCGCGGCTGCCCATCCTGATCCCCGGCGTCATCGTCGGCATCTCGCTGTTGATCCTGGTCAATCTCGCCGGTTTCGGGCCGTCACGCATTGCCATTGTGCTCGGCCATGTATTGGTGGCGCTGCCGACGACGGTGGTGGTCATGCGCAGCCGCTTCGCCGCCATCCCGAAGACCATCCGCGAGGCAGCGCTCGACCTCGGCGCCTCGGACTGGACGACCTTCAGACGGGTGATGCTGCCGCTCAGCCTGCCCGCCATTATTTCGGCGTTCATGCTGGCCTTCCTGACCTCGTTCGACGAGTTCATCGTCGCCTTCTTCCTTGCCGGCACCGAGCCGACGCTGCCGCTTTATATCTGGAGCCAGCTGCGCTTCCCGAAATCGCTGCCGACCGTCATGGCGCTCGGCACGGCGATCCTGGCCGTGTCGTTCGTCATCGCCGCACTCGCCGAAATCCTGCGCCATCGCGGGCTTGCCGCCGCTCAGCGGCCAGCGCCCGCCAGCCTGTCAAAACCAGAAGAAACCGAAAGAGGAGAACTGCAATGGCATTCGACTTGAAATCGATAACGACAAAGACAGCGAAAACCGGACTGGCCGCCTTCGCGCTGGCGCTTGCATCGACTGTCGCCTTTGCCGGCGACAAGCTGCAATATTTCACCTGGTCGGGTTACGAGCTGCCCGACTTCAACAAGAGCTTCCTCGCCGCGCACCCTGATGGCGTCGAAGCCTCGATGTTTGGCGACGACGATGACGCCTTCACCAAGGTCAAGGCCGGCTTCCGCCCCGATGTCGCGCACCCTTGCTATGACAAGGTGGCGCGCTGGAACAAGGAAGGCCTGCTGCAGCCGATCGACACCAAGCGCATCAAGAACTGGGATTCGATCTTCCCGGTCTTCAAGAACCTGCCCGACCTGCAGGCCGGCGACGGCAAGGTCTGGATGGTGCCGTGGGACTGGGGCAATACCTCGATCCTCTACCGCACCGATCTGGTGAAGAACCCGGAAGCCAGCTGGAATCTGCTCTGGGACAAGCAATATGCCGGGCGCATGGCGACCATCGATGCCGTCCACGACACACCGGTGGTGGCGGCCCTTCTGGCCGGCGTCAATCCATTCGACATGACACCGGAACAGATGGACAAGGTGGCGGAGAAACTGCGCGAGCAGCGCCCGCTGCTCTCGAACTACACCACCGACATGACCTCGGTCGAACAGGCACTGGCGAGCGGCCAGCTGGTCGCGGCCATGACCTGGAACGCCTCGGCCACCTCGCTGAAGAAGCAGGGCGTGCCTGTCGAGTTCATGAAGCCGAAAGAAGGCATGCTGACCTGGGCTTGCGGCTTCGTCATGCTCAAGGACGCCAAGAACGTCGACCTAGCCTATGACTTCATCAACAGCCGGCTGGAGACGGATTCCGGAAAGTATCTGATCCAGGCCTACGGCTATGGCAGCTCGACCAGCTCGGCTTTCGCCGCCGTGCCAAAGGAGGAGTTGGAGAAACTGCAGCTGCCGTCCGATCCCGAGGTGATGCTGAAGACCACGATCTTCACCGGGCCGATGAAACAGAATGACGAACTCGCCAAGATGTTCGAGAAGGTCAAGGCAGGCGGCTGAGTTCGCTCTTCCTTCTCCCCTTGTGGGAGAAGGTGGATTGGCGCGCAGCGCCAAGACGGTTGAGGGGTGTTGGAAGGAATGAGGCGTTGGTGTTTTCTGGAACACCCCTCATCCGACCGAGCTTCGCTCGGCCACCTTCTCCCACAAGGGGGAGAAGGAAAGACCGCGCGGCGCCGGCCAAAAATACTGTAACAAGGACGAACGAATGGACATGCTGGACGAAGCGGCTGAGAAGCCGAAGGACGACGCCGACGTCAGGGTCGGCCGGCGCGTGCGGGCGCTCAGGCTGGAGCGCAATCTCTCGCTGGCCGAACTTGCCGCCAAAGCCGGTGTCTCGATAGGTGCGCTAAGCCAGATCGAGCGCGGCATGTCGTCATTGCGGGTCCGCGTGATCTGGCCGCTTGCCGCCGCCCTCGATGTAGAGCCGTCGGCGCTGATCGCCGACGGCAATGATGTCGGCAACGATCTTTATTGTGTGCGCGCCAACAGCCGGCGTCAGATCCCGGTCAAGTCGGAAGGCATCGCCAAGGCGCTGCTGTCGCCGCCGGCCGCCACGCTGACCGGCATGCTGGTGACCGTGGAAGCCGGTGGCGGCACCGCCGAAGCCTACGCTCATGCCGGCCATGAATTCGGCTTCGTCCTGTCCGGCGAGGTCGAGCTGGTGGTCGATTCGACCAGGTACGGGCTGAAGGCCGGCGACAGCTTCGCCTTCAAGAGCACGTTGCTGCATGCCTTCCGCAATCCGGGCAGCGAGCGCTGCCAGATCCTGTGGGTCAACACGACCAAACCGTCCGAGGTTCGCGATGGCGCCTGATCCGCTCGTCCGGCTGGACAAGGTCTCCAAGATTTTCCCCGGCGGCATCATCGGGCTCGACGCCGTCGATCTTGACATTGCCCGCGGCGAGTTCCTGACCTTGCTCGGACCGTCCGGCTGCGGCAAGACCACCAGCCTGCGTGTCATCGCCGGCTTCGAGAGCCCGTCGAACGGCAGGGTCCTGCTCGAAGGCCGCGACATCACGGCGCTCAGGCCCTTCGGCCGTCCCGTCAATACCGTGTTCCAGGACTACGCGCTGTTCCCACACATGAACGTTGCCGAAAATGTCTGCTTCGGCCTGTCGCTGCGCAAGCTCTCCGGTGCCGAACAGGCAAAGCGCGTCGGCGCAGCGCTCGACATGGTCGGCCTTGCTGAAAAGCTCGGCGCCCGCGTGTCGGAATTGTCGGGTGGCCAGCGCCAGCGCGTCGCGCTTGCCCGCGCGATCGTCTGCGAGCCGCGTGTGCTGCTGCTCGACGAGCCGCTGTCGGCGCTCGACGCGCATCTGCGCGAGCAGATGCAGGTCGAACTGAAGCGACTGCAGTCGCGGCTTGGCACCACTTTCGTCATGGTCACGCACGACCAGACCGAGGCGCTGTCGATCTCAGACCGCATTGTCGTCATGAACAAGGGCCGCATAGAGCAGATTGCGCCGCCGGCGACCCTTTACGATCGACCCGCCACCAAATTCGTCGCCAGCTTCATCGGCACCATGAACCTTCTGCAGTCGCGCTTTGTCGGCCGTGACGGCGAGCGCTTGCGGTTCATCGCCGGCGCTCTGCCGCTGGAAGCGATTTCGGATAAAGGCGAGCTGCCTGGCGAGGGCACGGTGCGCACCATTGGCGTGCGTCCGGAGGACCTTTTGGCCACGACCGAGGCGGCGGCCGGTACTGCACCGGTGCGGGTGAACAGCATCGTCTTTCACGGCCGCACCTTGCGCCTTCATGCAGAGTTGGGGCAGGGGACACAGGTGGTGATCGACGCGCCGCGCCGGACAGAGGGTTTTCAATTCAGCGTCGGCGACGTGGCGCATATCAGCCTGCGCCGTGGTGCCAACTGCCCTATGCTGCCTAGCTAGTCTCACTCATTTCCAGAAAACCGGAGCACGGCCCATGAGCAATCATCTCAATTTTTTCATCGGCGGCAAATGGGTCGGCCCCGTGGTTCCGGCAACGCTGGATGTGATCGATCCGTCCACTGAAGAGGCCTACACCAAAATCTCGGTCGGCTCGAAAGCCGATGTCGACAAGGCCGTGGCTGCAGCCAAGGCGGCATTCCCGGCCTTTTCGCAAACGACCAAGGCCGAGCGCCTGAAGCTGCTGAAGCGTATCCTCGAAGTCTACAATGAGCGCTACGAGGACATCGCCCAGGCGGTCAGCCAGGAAATGGGTGCGCCGATCAGGTGGGCGCGCGAGGCGCAGGCCTGGGCGGGCAGGGCGCACATGGAAGCCACTATCAAGGCGCTGGAGGATTACGAGTTCAGCGAGAAGCGCGGCACCACCATGGTGGTCAAGGAGCCGATCGGCGTCTGCGCGCTGATTACACCGTGGAACTGGCCGCTCAACCAGATAGTCTGCAAGGTGGCGCCGGCCATCGCCGCCGGCTGCACCGTCGTTTTAAAGCCTTCCGAAATCGCGCCGATCAGCGGCATCATCTTTTCCGAGGTGATGGACGCCGCCGGCACGCCGAAGGGCGTCTACAATATGGTGAATGGCACCGGTCCGGATGTCGGCCAGGTCATGGCTGGCCATCCCGACGTCGACATGGTCTCGTTCACCGGGTCGACCCGGGCCGGCATCATCGTCGCCAAGACGGCGGCCGAGACCGTCAAGCGCGTGGCGCAGGAGCTGGGCGGCAAATCGGCCAACATCGTGTTGCCCGACGCTGACTTCGAGACGGCGGTGCGCAAGGGTGTCAACGCCTGCTTCGGCAATAGCGGCCAGTCCTGCGATGCGCCGACCCGCATGCTGGTGCCGGCCGCCCGTCACGACGAGGCGCTGACGATCGCCAGGAAGGCCGCCGAACGGCACAAGGTCGGCGACCCGCGCTCGGAGGAGACCAAGCTCGGGCCGGTGGTCAGCAACATCCAGTTCGACAAGATCCAGCGGTTGATCGAGGCCGGTATCGCCGAGGGTGCGACGCTGGTCACCGGCGGCCCCGGCCGGCCGGAGCACCTCAACCGTGGCTACTATGTGCGACCGACCGTTTTCGGCCACGTCAGGCCTGGCATGACCATCGAGAAGGAGGAGATTTTCGGGCCGGTCCTGTCGGTCATCTCCTACGATGACGATGATGATGCGGTGAAGATCGCCAACGACACCGTCTATGGCCTGGCTGCCTATGTGCAGTCCGGGGATATCGACCACGCCCGCAAGATTGCCAGCCGGCTGCGCGCCGGGCAGGTGTCGATCAACTATCCGGAATGGGATACGTTCGCGCCCTTCGGCGGCTACAAGCAGTCCGGCAACGGCCGCGAATACGCCGACTGGGCGATCCACGACTTCCTCGAGATCAAGGGCATCATCGGCTACGGCGCCTGAGCCTTCGACATCTGGCATTGCGCCAACCATCGAAATTTGTTCCGAGCGTTGGTGCCTTCGGCACCGGCGTTCGGCTGAACGGCCACAACGATTGCGTGGCCGCAATGTGAGTGCGAAGCAGGGTCGCCTCAGATCGTCTTGAGATAGCCGGCCAACTGATCCGCCACCGTGCCCCAGCCGTCGTAGAAGCCCATCTCCTCGTGGCTGTTGCGCGTGGCTTCGTCGCGGTGGATGGCGGTGGCGGTGTAGCGCGTCGTCTCGCCATGCGATTGCAGCGCTATGACGGCTGTGATGAATGGGTCGCCTGACGGCCGGTAGCCGGGCAGCAGCGCATCGGTCCACACCAGCCGCTCGTCCTGGACGATCTCGAGGTAGCAGCAACGCCTATCGTTGACCTCCTTGCCGTCGGGCGACTGCATGCGGGTGCGGAACAGGCCGCCGGGCCGCAGGTCGATCTCGCAATCGGTGATGATCCACGGCTTCGGCGTGAACCATTGGCTGACATGCTCGGGTCTCGTCAGGGCCATCCACAGCAGTTCTCGCGGCGCCTCGATCGTCCGTTGGAGCACGAGGTCGAGCTTCGGATCGGGTTGGAACAACGGGACCATATTCATCTGTCTGTCTCCTTGAGTTTCAGCACGTAGTCGTCGAACTGGTCGAGACGGCGCTCCCACAGCGCACGCTGCTCGGCCAACCAGTTTTCCGCGAGCTTCAACGGCTCCGGCGCGAGCCGGTAGGTCCTGACGCGGCCGGCCTTTTCCGAATGCACCAGCCCGCAGCCTTCCAGAACCCTGAGGTGCTCGATGAAGGATGGCAGGGCCATCTCGAACGGCCGGGCAAGCTCGCTGACCGAGGCGGGGCTTCGGTTCAGTCGCTCGACCACGCGTCGCCGGGTCGGATCGGCGAGCGCCCGGAAAATGCCGTCAATGGGCGGGGGGCTTTCGGTCTGCAGGCCCGTCATGTCGTTTCCTTGCATCGGCTATTTCGTGAGAAAATTAGCTCGGGAAATAGTTAGGAAGATTCCTTACTATTGGCAAGCGCGAAAATCGCAGACGGCCGGCGAGGCCGCTGGAAAAGTGAGAGGCGCGGTTTTAGGGTGCCGTCAGATTCGACTGGTCCGAGGACGCGTTTTGACGATCACCATGTACGGCATCACCAATTGCGATACGGTCAAGAAGGCGCGTTCCTGGCTGGCGAGCCACGATGTTGCCTATCGCTTTCACGACTACAGGGCAGACGGCCTTGACGCGGATCGGCTGAACGGCTGGTCAGGCAAGGTCGGCTGGGAAATTCTGCTCAACAAGGCGAGCACAACGTTCCGTGAACTGTCGGACGAGGACAGACTGGGCCTGGACGAGAAGAAGGCCAAGGCGCTGATGCTGGCCAAACCGACGATGATCAAGCGTCCGGTGCTGGAACTTGGCGACAGGGTTCTCGTCGGGTTCAAGCCCGATGTTTATCAGCAGGCGGTGAGTGGGAAGTAGAACCGACCCGCCGCGATCCGTCGCGCCCCCCTCTGTCCTGCCGGACATCTCCCCCTCTGGTGGGGAGATTGGATGTCACTTCGGCTTTTGCTAGTCTCCAAAGAAGGGCGCTTTCGGCGAAGCTGCCAATCTCCCCCCTTGAGGGGGAGATGGCCGGCAGGCCAGAGGGGGGCGCTGTCCCATAAGCGCTAACTTAGGGCATGGCAGCTATCCTTGCTGCGGCGGATTGGTTTTTGCGCCGTCTTGGTGGGTCGCAGACGTGACGAATGATTTCGGTGACGCGGGTGAGGATTTTTCCCGGCCGCATCACCCTCAGTATGGCGTTGAGGATTTCAGAACGCAGGAGACTATGCAGCCTCCAAAGGGACAGCGATTGCGCCGTGCGTGGTTTGGTCTTCACGGGGGGGAGAGTCGAGAACGTCGGTGACGGCCTCGTCGATCATCAGGGCCAGGATCAGGTGGGCCGTCAGCCAGCTTCGGGCGAGCCGCTCATCTCGCGCGGGAAGCTTATGGATGCCCATTCCGCTCTTGAGCCGCTTGAAGGCGAGTTCGACCTGCCAGCGCAGCCGATAGGTCTGCAGAACCTCGTCGGCCGTCAATTCATCGGCCGGGACCGAGGTCAGCAGCATGACGAAGCCTGCGGCAATGAGGGTCATCGGCTGCAGCCTGTTGCTGCAGCGGCGCTGATTGCCCCGCTTTGCCGCCTTCTGGGCCTTTTGCGTGGCCTTCTCATCCTTGCGCTTGACGATGAGCCTTGTCGGCAAGGGCGGCTTGCCTCGGCCCTTGCGACCCGAATGCTCCACGAGCACGTTCATCTCGCAAACCTCACCGGGCTGCATAGGCTCATAGATGGCGTTCCAGTCGACCCGTTGCCCGTCGGGCGTGGTCAGCCGAACACTGGTCCAGCCCGTGCGCACAATAAAGTCGGCACCCGCCGCTGCCACCTTTTCAAGGGACGGGGCACGGGCGTAGGCGCGATCGCCAACAACAATGTCGCCTTGGCGTAGCGGAACACGCAAGAAGCTTTCACC